>DATIOK010000137.1:0-18573 GCA_035473255.1 Gaiellales bacterium | reverse complement strand
CAGCGCCGCCAGCCGCGCGTCACCCTGCCGGTCGGCCCACTCGCCGAAGCTCATGTCCGACCGCCGCTCGCCCTTGTAGGCGCGCACGACCCGCTCGACGGCGTAGCGGGCGTCATCGGCCGGGATCGCCTTGCTGGCGATGCGCCGCCCAAAGGCCGCTCCCTCCCCCAGCCGTCCGCCGATGTGCAGGATGAAGCCCTGCACCCGCTCGCCCTCGGCCGTCTTGGCGATGCCGCCCTGCAGGCCGATGTCGGCGATCTGGTACTGGGCGCAGGCGTTCGGGCAGCCGTTCAGGTTGATCCGGATCGACCCGTCCAGGTCTCCGATGCGCCGCTCCAGGTGCTCGATCAGCTCCGCCGCGCGGTGCTTGGTCTCGACGATCGCGAGCTTGCAGAACTCCATACCGGTGCAGGAGATGACGCCGCGCCGGAACGCCGACGCCTCGGTTGGCAGGCCCAGGTCGGCGAGCTCGGCGGCGACCGTCTCGACGTCGCTGTCGGGCACGTCCACGACGATGATGTTCTGGCGGTTCGTGCAGCGCAGGTCGCCCGAGCCGTAGCGCTCCGCGATGCCGGCCACGCCGATCATCTGGTCGGCCGTGAAGCGGCCGCGCAGGGTGGTGCCGCCCACGTAGTAGAGGCCGGGCTGCGCCTGCGGGTGCACGCCCAGGTGATCGCGGTGCGGGTCGATCGGCGCGGTGGGCGGGACGGAGCGCTCCAGCTCGTAGCCGAGCTTGCGCTCGACCTCGTCGCGCAGCCGCTCGACTCCCCACTCGTCCACCAGGAACTTGATGCGCGCGCGCGTGCGCTTGGTGCGCTTGCCCTCGTCGCGGTAGAGCTCGGTGATGGCACGGCACACCGCCACCGCCTGCTCCGGGCGGGCGAACACGTCCAGCCGGCGGCCCATCTTGGCCGACGCGCCCAGCCCGCCGCCGACCCACACGTCGTAGCCGATCACGCCGTCCTTGTCGACGGCCACCAGGCCGATGTCGTTGATCTCGTGCTGCGCGCAGTGATGCACGCAGGCCGACACGGACACCTTGAACTTGCGGGGCAGGTTCGAGAACTCGCGGTGACCGACGAACGCCCGCTCCAGGTCGGCCACCAGCGGCCGCGTGTCGATCAGCTCGTGGCCGTCGACCCCGGCCAGCGGGCATCCCACGACGTTGCGCCAGACGTCACCGCAGGCCTGGGTGAACGACAGCCCGACCGCGTTCAGCTCGTCCAGCACGATCGGCATATCCTCGATCGCCAGGTTGTGCAGCTGGATGTTCTGGCGGGTCGTGATGTCGCCCATGCCGCGGCCGTAGCGCTCGGCCAGCGACCCCACCGCACGCAGCTGCTCCGCGCTGACGATGCCGCCCGGGAACTTGACGCGGAGCATGAACAGGCCGTCGGTCTGCTCGGAAGGCCCGGGGTCGCCGGAGGCGGCCGACTCGGCGGCGCGCTGCGTGTAGACGCCGTACCAGCGAAACAGTGCCAGGTCGTCGGGCTCGATGGCGTCGAAGCCGAGCTCGGCGTAGCGGTAGATGTCTGCGAGCACGTCCAGCCCGTCCTTGCGGGCCTTGATGTGCTCGATCTCGGGAAGCTTGGCGGCGGTATCGGTCATGAGGGATCGCTCCGGGTGCTCGCGGGATGTGGTCGCAGCGTATCTTGTTTGGATCCAAACCTCAAATCTTGGGATACATACAACCACCGCTCCGATGGGCGCCGACCGGCTGTAGGATCGACCACATGCCCGACCGCCCGACCGGCAGTCCCAGCCGCGCCGATGACCTCGCCCACGAGCTCCAGGTCGAGATCATCACGGGCCGGATCCCGCTCGGCACCCGCCTGCGGCAGGAGGACCTGGCGGAGCGCTTCGGGGTCAGCCGCACCCCCATCCGCGAGGCGCTGCGACAATTGCAGGCGATCGGGCTGGTCGAGCAGCTGGGACACCGCGGGGCGCTGGTGCGGTCGTTCTCGGCCGACGAGTGCCGCAACATCTTCCTGGTGCGGGCCGAGTTGGAGGGGCTGGCGGCCGAGCGAGCCTCGGGCCGGCTGACCACCTACGACCACGCCGACCTGGACACCGCCCAGGCGCTGCTGCGGGCCGGAGGCGAGCGCGTCCAGCAGCTACCGGCATCGGACGAGGAGGGGCGGCTGATCGCCCTGCAACAGTGCTCGCAGGCAAACGAGCTGTTCCACAACGTGATCCTGGCCGCAGCCAACTGCCCGCCGCTGCGAGACACGGTGCAGGCGCTCACCAACCGCGTGCCGCGCAGCCTGGCGTGGCACACGTTCGCCGTCGACCCCGGGATCGTGCCCCGCAGCGCCGACGACCACGACCGCATCGCCGAGGCGCTCGACAAGCCCGACCCGAAGCGGGCCCGAAAGCTGCTGCACGCGCACGTGCTGGACACGGGCGAGACGCTGGCGCGGTGGTTGTCGCGGCAGGGCGGCCGGTAAGGACCGGCCTCAGCCTGGCCTCGATCGGATAGCTCTGCTAGCCGATGCGCTTCGCGCCGACGTACGTGGACGAGTACCAGCCGGACATCGAGCTGATCTGGACCACGGTGCCGGTGTGCGGAGCGTGGATGAACGAGCCGCCGCCGACGTAGATGCCGACGTGGCCGAGGCCGTCGAAGAATACGAGGTCGCCCGGTTCGAGGGCGTTGCGCGGCACCGACGTGCCCATCGAGTACTGGGCTGCGGCGTTGTGCGGCAGCGACACGCCCAGCCGGCCGTACACGTACATGACCAGCCCCGAGCAGTCGAAGCCCGACGGCGAGGCGCCGCCCCACACGTACGGCACACCCAGGTACTGCTCGGCGATCGCGACCGCCTGGCCGCCGAGTGTGCTGGACGGAGGCACCGGGATGCTGCCGCCGGTGCCGCCGACACTGCTGCCGCCGCTGGCCGCTGCCGCCGCGGCCGTCGCGGCCGCCTGCTCACGCGCCTGCTGCTGGTCGATCAGGTGCTGGATGTCGGCGCTGATCTGCGACTTGCGCGCCTGCAGCGAGTGCAGGCCCGCCTCCACGTGCTGCTTCGCCGCCAGCTGCGCCTGCTGATCCTTGGCCAGCTGCGCCGTCTCGGTCGAGAGCTGGCGCGTGCGGTCGGCGATCACCTTCTTGGTCTGGGCGATCTGCGCGATCAGGTTGCTGTTCGCGTCGTTGGCCCGCTGCAGCACCTGCACGTGGTCGACCAGCTCGGTGAACGAATGGGACGCCAGCAGGAACGACACGACGTCCGCGTTGGTCGACTTGTACGCGCTGGTCAGGCTCTGAGCCAGCAGCTTCTGGGCATGCGCCAGGTTCTTTCTGGCCACGCCCAGCACGATCCTGTTGTTCTGCAGCTGGTGGCGCGTCTGCAGGTAGTGCTGGTGGACGGCGTTGTACTTCTCGATCTGCTTCTCGAGCGCCGCCTGCTGGTTCATGATCTGGTTCTCGACCTGGCGCGCCTCGGCTCGCTTGGCCGAGATGCTGGAGGCGGCGGACGCCTGCGGCAGCGCCACGACCAGGAGGGCGGTCAGGAGCGAGAAAGCCAGGAGCAACGGTCGGGTCGCACGCGCACACGCTGCGCGGGCATGGCCACGGCTAAAACACATGGGTCAACACGCTACCAGACAGGTTCGACGGCACGCGGCATGCATCAAATGTTTACGAATGGGGTGGAGCGGCGTTCGGCTCTGTCACAATGCGGTCGATATCGCGCGCAAAGCCACGTCAGGAAACGAGGTCGAGGCATGAGAATGCGACGAATGTGGGCACTCGCGGCAGCACCGCTGGTGGTTGTGGTGCTGGCGGCAGGCTGCGGCGGAAGCTCATCGAGCGGCGGATCCTCCGGTTCCTCCCTGCCGAAGGGCAGCGGCCAGGTGATCAGCATCCCCGTCTCCAGCTCCGGCCTGTCCTTCACCAAGACTACGGCTACAGCCAAAGCGGGCGTGGTCACGCTGCAGTCCATGAACCCGCAGTCGCTCGGCCATGACATCTCGATCAGGGGCACCGGGGTGAGCCAGCAGGGCAACGTGGTTTCCAACGGCGGCACCTCCACCGTGACCGTGACCGTGACGCCGGGCACCTACATCTTCTACTGCTCCGTACCGGGCCACGAGCAGGCCGGCATGAAGGGCGTTCTGACCGTAACCTGAGTGCGTCAGGCGCGTCCGCCGATCCCGCCCGACTCGCGCATCAGACGCTGGGCCAGGTAGACCGGAATCGCCGTCAGCGCGATCACGAACACCGCCACCGCGTTCACCTCCTGCGCCGTGTTGGGCAGGCGGAACTGGTTGTAGATCCACAGCGGCAGCGTCTGCTGGGCGCCGGCCGTGAAGTTGGTGACCACGATCTCGTCGAACGACAGCGCGAAAGCGAGCAGCCCGCCCGCCACCAGCGCAGTGGCCAGGTTCGGCAGCGTGATGAAGCGGAACGTCTGCCAGCCGTCGGCGCCGAGATCCATCGATGCCTCTTCGAACGAGCTCGATGAGCGGCGCAGCCGGGCGACCGCGTTGTTGAATACCACCACGATGCAGAACGTCGAATGCCCGATCGCAACCGTCACCAGCGATGGGGTCAGCGACAGGTACTCGATCGCCGAGAGCAGCGACAGCCCCGTGACGATGCCGGGCAGCGCGATCGGCAGCACCAGCAGCAGCGACAGCGAGTTTCGCCCGAAGAAGCTGAACCGGGCCAGCGCGAACGCGGCCGCGCTGCCCAGCACCAGCGCCACCGCGGTGGCGGCCAGCCCCACCTTGAACGAGTTCTCGAGGGCTGTGCGGGCGGTCTGGTCGTGCATCGCCAGCGACCACCAGTGGGTGGTGTAGTTCTTGATCGGCCAGGTCGGGATCCGGGAGGCGTTGAACGACGCCATCACGATCACGACCAGCGGGATGTAGAGGAAGGCCATCACCCCGAACGAGAAGATGCGAAGGCCGATGCGGACGGGTCGCGGCTCCATATCAGGCGATCCCGCTCACAGCGCCTCGAACGCTCCCAACTGCCTGACCAGCAGCAGGTAGATCGTGATCACAATCACCGGCACCAGGGAGATCGCGGCCGCCAGCGGCAGGTCGTTGGCGATGCCCTGGTAGCGGAAGATGACGCTGCCCAGGAAGTCGGTCTTGTTGCCACCCACCAGGTCGACCATGATGTAGTCGCCTAGGGTCAGGGAGAACGTGAAGATCGAGCCGGCCGCGATCCCCGGCAGCGCAAGCGGCATGATCACGCTTCGCAGCGTGCGCCACGACCGACCCCCAAGGTCGCTGGATGCCTCGAGCAGCGATCCCGGGATGCGCTCCAGCGCGGCGTAGATGGGCAGCACCATATAGGGCAGCCAGATGTAGGTGAAGGCCAGCCACATGGCGGTGGTGCTGAACGCGATGTGCAGCGGCCCCAGGTCGATCTTGGCCAGCGCCCAGTTGATGGTGCCGGCGTCGCCGGTCATCAGCCGCCACGTGTAGGCCTTGATCAGGTAGCTCGACCACAGCGGCATCAGCACGCCCACGAACAGCAGCGCCCGCATTCGCCGCGAAGCTACGCGCACCATGTAGTAGGCCAACGGGAAGGCCAGCAGGATGTCGGTGATCGTGACCAGCACCGCCATCTGAACGGTCTGGCGGGTGATGGTGTGCAGAGTGGGGTCGTCCTTCACCGTCTTGACGTTGTCCCAGGTGAATGTGTGGATGATCTTGCCGCTGAGCTCGTCCTGCTGCCAGAAGGCGGTGGCCAGCAGCACCACCAGCGCCGCCAGGTAGACGACGACCAGCCATCCCAGCGGTGGGATCAGCAGGGCGACCAGCTTCAGCCGGCGGTGCCGGTAGAAGAACGCCGAAATCCGGCGGCGGGCCGCGAACGGTGCGGGGGCGGTGGGTGTGGACATGAGCGGGATGCTCCCGGGGGCCGCGCGGCCCCCGGGAGCGCGAGATCAGGAGTTCCTGATCTCAGTCCAAGCCGTGTTCCACTGTGTGTAGCCGACGCAGGTGTTGCCTCTGCTGTCGCCGCAGTCGGTCAGCGGTGTCTTCCAGAAGGAGATGTGGTCGAAGTAGTTCGGATCGGTGACGTGGTAGTCGGCGCAGTAGTTCTTGACCTGCTTGTCCAGGATCGTGCAGGCCTTCGGGTTGGCCGGCGCCGAGCCGAACGTGTAGGCGGTCTTGGCCTGCACCTCGGGCGTGGTCGCGTAGTCCATCCACTTCAGCATGCAGTTGGGATGGGCCGCCTTCGAGTACTCCATCCAGGTGTCCGCCCAGCCGGTCGCGCCCTCCTTGGGCAGGACGGCCTCGACCGGCACCTTCGCAGCCTTGAGGGTGTTCAGCTGGTAGGGCCAGGTCGGGCCGATCACGATGCTGCCCTGGGTGAAGTCCTGGATCTGGGCGGTGTAGCTCGACCAGTAGTTGCCGATCTGCTGGTGCTGCGTCTTCAACAGGTTGACGGCCGCGTCGAACTGCGGCTGGGTCAACTCGTAGGGATCGGTGATCTTGAGGTCGGGCTGCGCCGACTTCAGGTAGAGCGCCGCGTCGGCGATGTAGATGGGGCTGTCGTAGGCGTCCACCTTGCCCTTGTAGCTGGTGCCGTCGAAGATCACGCCCCAGCTGTCGGGCGCGGGACTGACGACGGTCTTGTTGTACATCAGGATGTTCGCGCCCCACTGGTAGGAGACGCCGTAGTGGACGCCGTTGATCGTGTTGTGGGGCGGGCTCTGCAGCTGCGGCGAGATGTCGCCGAAGTCGGAGATCAGATTCGTGTTGATCGGCGACACCAGCCCGGACGCGATCAGGCGGTTGCTGGCGTCGCCCGACGCGGACACGCCGTCGTAGTTGCCGCTCTGCATCAGCTTGTACATCTCGTCGGAGGTCTGGCCGTACTTGACGCTGACCTGGCAGCCGGTCTGCTTCTCGAACGGCTTCACCACGTTGTCCTCGGTGTAGCCCTGCCACGCGATCAGGTTCAGCGACCCCTCGAGCGGGCCGATCGACTGCGGCAGGCTGGGGCCGCTCGAGCCGTTGCTCCCGGAGCCGCCGTTACCGCTCGACGAACTGCTTCCACAGCCCGCGGCGACGGCCATGGCCGACACCAGCAGCGCTGCGAGCACCAGACGAACCCTCATGCTGTGACCTCCTGATTGTCCCTTGATGGCTCGCCCTCGAGCGAGCGGTTGTATTGACGGTCCCAGACCAGCTTCACGCGCCGGCCCTTGGCGGCCAGCGCCTCCATCGATGATGTGGTCAGGTTCTGCTGCACCACCACCAGGTCCAGGCCGGCCTCCAGCGAGACGATGTAGCGGGTGGTCGTGCCGAGGTAGACGACGTCGCGCACGGTCCCCTCGGCCGAGCAGTCCCCCTCGCCGACGGCCCTATCGGGCTCCGCGATCCGGATCTTCTCCGGCCGCACCGTGAAGCGGTCGGGAGAGCCGGTGATGGCCGCCGCGGCCTCGCCCGAGAGCACGTTCGACGTGCCCACGAACCCGGCGATGAACACGCTGGCGGGGTGCTCGTAGATCTCGGCCGGCGTCCCCACCTGTTCGACCCGCCCGACGTTGAACACGGCGATGCGGTCGCTCATGGTGAGCGCCTCGTCCTGATCGTGGGTGACGAAGATGAACGTGATGCCGACGTCGCGCTGGATCGTCTTCAGCTCGATCTGCATCTCCTCGCGCAGCTTCAGGTCGAGCGCGCCCAGCGGCTCGTCCAGCAGCAGCACCCGCGGGCGGTTGACCAGCGCCCGCGCCAGCGCAACCCGCTGCCGCTGGCCGCCCGAGAGCTGCGAGGGCTTGCGCTTGTCGAAGCCGTCCAGGCGCACCATCCGCAGCGCCTCAGCCACCCGCTCGCGCCGCTCCTGCTTGTTAACCCGCTTCACCATCAGGCCGTAGGCGACGTTCTCACCGACCGACATGTGCGGGAACAGCGCGTAGTCCTGGAACACCGTGTTGACGTCGCGCTGGTAGGGCGCCAGCTTGGACACGTCCCGTCCGTCCAGCAGCACGGTGCCCTCGGTGGGCAGCTCGAAGCCGGCGATCATGCGCAACGTCGTGGTCTTCCCCGACCCGGACGGCCCCAGCAGCGAAAAGAACTCGCCGTGGGCGACCTCGAGGTCGACGCCCGCAACGGCGTCGACGTCGCCGTAGCTCTTGCGCACGCCACGCAGCGTGACGGCAGCGGCAGTGGTGGAATCAGGCGGCTGCTGCAAGCGACTCCTCGAGCCGGTCAAGCCCCAGCTCCAGGTCCTCCTGGGTGGCGGTGATCGGCACCAGTATGCGCAGCACGTTGTCGTAGATGCCGGTCTTCAGCAGCAGCAGGCCTCGCTCCAGCGCCCCCGCCACCGTCGCCGTCGCCACATCGGCGGCAGGCTCCCGCGTCTCACGGTCCTTGACCAGTTCGATCGCCGCCATCGGCCCGATACCGCGTACCTCGCCGATCACCTGGTGGCGCTCGGCCATGCCGTTGAGGCGGGCCATGATCTCCTCGCCGAAGGCGGTGGCCTGGGCCAGGAACGCCTCGCTCGCGATCGCCTTGATGCTCTCGACGGCGGCGGCGCAGGCCACGGGATTGCCACCGTAGGTGGAGCCGAGGCCGCCCAGGTGCACCGAGTCCATCACCTCGGCCCGGCCGACCACGCCGGCCAGCGGCATGCCCGCGGCCAGCGACTTGCCGACGGTCATCAGATCCGGCACCAGACCATAGTGGTCGAGCGCCCAGAGCTTGCCGGTGCGGCCCATCCCCGACTGCACCTCGTCGTCGACGTAGAGGATGCCGTGCTGCTCGCAGAGCGCCATCACGCCCTCGATGAACTCGGCCGGCATCACCGTGAAGCCGCCCTCGCCCTGTACCGGCTCCAGCACCACGCACGCCACCGACTGGGGATCGACGTGTGCCTTGAAGATGAACTCGAGGCCCTTCAGCGCGTCCTCGCTCGTGACGCCGCGGTAGGGGTAGGGCGCCGGCGCCCGGTAGATCTCGGGCGCGAACGGGCCCATGCCCTTCTTGTAGACGAGCTTGGAGGTGAGCGACATGGTCAGCAGCGTGCGCCCGTGGAAGCCGCGGTCGAAGGTGACCACGCCGTCACGACCGGTGTGGTAGCGCGCGATCTTGACGGCGTTCTCGACCGCCTCGGCACCGGAGTTGATCAGGAGCGCCTTCTTGGCGTGCGTGCCGGGCGTGTTCTCGCACAGGAGCTGCGCGACCTCGAGGTAGGGCTCGTAGGCGGCCACCGGGAAGCAGGAGTGCAGCATCTTGTCGGCCTGGTGCTTGATCGCATCAACCACCGCGTCGGGTGTGTGGCCAAGGTTGAGCACGCCGATGCCGCCGGCGAAGTCGATGTACTCCTTGCCGTCGACGTCGGTCAGGCGGGCGCCGTGGCCGTGGTCTGCCACGATCGGCGCCAGCGCGACGCCGCGTGCGACGTAGGCGTCGCGCTTTGCCATCAGCTGCTCGGTCTTGGTTCCGGATGCTTGCACTGCCATTTTGCGGCCCCCGTGTGATCGATCTTTGTGCCAACGAGTATAAGCAGGAAGGGGCTTAGCGCGCTTGCGCTCCTGATACGATTGGCCACTCTGTCCAATCGCCGAGACAAGGATCGCCTCTATGACCAGCAACGGCTCGCAGGCCGCGCTGTCTGACGACAGGCTGCAGGAACTCGCCAAGCGCCACCTGATGATGCACTTCACGCGGCACTCCACGTTCCGCAACGAGGACGTGCCGATCATCACCCGCGGCGAGGGCTGCTACCTGTACGACAGCAAGGGGAAGCGCTACTTCGACGGGCTGGCCGGCCTGTTCTGCACCCAGATCGGTTACAGCTTCGGCGCCGAGCTGGGTGAGGCGGCGGCCGCGCAGATGGCGGAACTGCCCTTCTACACCAACTGGAGCTACGCGCATCCGCGGTCGATCGAGCTGGCGGCCAAGGTGGCCGAGCTGGCGCCCGGCGACCTCAACCGGGCCTTCTTCGTGTCCGGCGGGTCGGAGGCCAACGAGGCCATCATCAAGCTCGTGCGCCAATACCACCAGCTACAGGGGCACCACCACCGCTACAAGATGATCGCGCGGCGCATCGCCTACCACGGCACCACCATGGGCGCGCTGTCGTTGACCGGCATCTACCCGCTGAAGACGCCGTTCGAGCCGCTGCTACCCGGCGTGCGCCACGTCTCCAACACCAACCGCTACCGCCGTCCCCACGGCGAGAGCGAGCAGGAGTTCACGCAGTTCCTGCTGGACGAGCTGCGCGACGTGATCGAGCAGGAGGGCCCCGACTCGGTGGCCGCCGTGTTCATGGAGCCCGTGCAGAACTCGGGTGGCACCTTCACCCCGCCCGAGGGCTACTACCAGGGCGTGCGCGCGATCTGTGACGAGTACGGCGTGCTGCTGGTGGCCGACGAGGTGATCTGCGGCTTCGGCCGGCTGGGCGAGTGGTTCGGATCGACCCGCTATGACATCCGGCCCGACATCGTCACCTTCGCCAAGGGCGTCGGCTCGGCGCATGTGCCGCTGGGCGGCGTGCTGATGACCGACGACGTGGCGGGGCCGTTCCTGGAAGGGACGACGGTGCTCAACCACGGCATCACCTACGGAGGCCACCCCGTCTCGGCGGCGGTGGCGCTCAAAAACCTCGAGGTGATGGAGCGCGAGGACGTGCTCGGCAACGTGCGGCGCAACGAGCCGTACTTCCAGGAGCTGCTCGAGAAGCTCGGCGAGAAGCCAATCGTCGGCGACGTCCGCGGAGCCGGATACTTCCGGTCGCTGGAGCTGGTCAAGGACAAGGACACCAAGGAGACGTTCGACGACGAGGAGTCGGACCACCTGCTGCGCGGCTTCCTGTCGGGACGGCTGTGGGACGCGGGGCTGATCTGCCGCGCCGACGACCGCGGCGACCCGGTGATCCAGCTGTCGCCGCCGCTGATCGCGACCCGCGAGGAGCTCGACTTCATCCACGACGTGCTGGACTCGGTGCTGGACGACGCCTGGGACGAGATGCAGCGGCCTCATTCCCACGGCAGCCGCAAGGTGGTCACCGGCGGCCGCCAGGTCGTCGACACCAACTAAGTGCTGACCGTCGCCGACATCATCGCGCTGCCCCAGCTGGAGCTGGAGGTGGCGGGCGGCGGCGACGGCCGCGATCGGGTCGTGCGGTGGGCCCACATCAGCGAGCTGGACGACCCCACGCCGTGGCTGCGCGGCGGCGAGCTGCTGCTGACCACCGGGCAGCCGCTGCAGCGCGACCCCGCCGGCTTCGTCGAGCGGCTGGCCCGGCACGGCCTGGCCGGCATCTGCCTGGGGCTCGGCTTCGGGTTCGACCAGATGCCCGCCGAGGCGGTGGCCGCCGCCGACCGGCTCGGCTTCCCGGCCATCACCACCCCCTACCACGTCCCCTTCATCGCGATCACGGAGGCGGTATTCACCGCCCAGGGCGACGCCCGCGTGCAGACGCTCGAGCGCCTCACCGAGCTGATGCTGGACGGGCGCGACCTGGACGCGATGCTGACCGAGATGGGCCGGGTGGCCGGCACCGCGCTGGTGCTGCGCGAGCCGTCCGGCCGGATCCTGGCCCGCACCGGTGAGATCGCCGAGGGCGATGCCGGGGCGGTGGTGCTGCCGGTCGTGACGGGCAGCACGGTGCACGCCGAGCTGGTGGCCCGGCCCGCGGAGCACGACCGGCAGCTGCTGCACCACGTGCAGACGGTGCTGGCGGTGGAGCTGCTGAAACGCCGGGCCGTGGCCGAGGCCCAGCGGCGGCTGTCGGGCGACCTCGTCGAGTCGATCCTGGCCGGCGAGGTGAGCGGGCCGGAGCTGCGGCGCAAGGCCGCGGCCTTCGGCCTGCAGGGTGAGCAGCCGATGGCGTTCGCGCTGCTGCGGCCATCCCAGCGCGGCACGCGGGCGCTGGCGGAGCTGGCCGACCATGCCGGTGACGAGTGGCCCTGCACGGTCCGCGACGGCGGCGTCGCGGTGCTGCTCGAGGCAGAGGACGACGCGCAGGCGGAGGTGCGGGCCGAGTCCCTGCTGTCCGCGACCGGCGCCGGAGCGGCCGGCGTCGGGCGCGTCCGGCGCAACCCGGCCGACCTGCGGCGCAGCTATGACGAGGCGCTGTACGCGGTCGAGGCACGGACCGCGAACGGCCACCCGGCGCTGGCCACGTTCCGCGACCTGGGCTCGATCCAGCTGCTGCTGTCGCTTCAGGACGAGCGCGGCGTGGAGCTCTACTGCGACTCGCTGCTGGGCCGCCTGGTCGAGCACGACAGTGCCCACGGATCGTCCCTGGTCGACTCGCTGCGCGCCTACATCGAGGCGAACGGCCGCTGGGCCGAGGCGGCCGCCGAGCTGCACGTGCACCGCCATACGCTGCGGTACCGCGTGCGCAAGATCGAGGAGCTGACCGGCCGCGACCTGGGGAACGCCGGCGACCGGCTGGAGCTGTGGCTGGCGCTGCGCGCACACCAGCTGCGCACGCCCGTAACCCCGCTGGAGCCGGTGTGAGCAGCGTCGCCGTGATCGGGGCGGCCGGCATCATCGGGCCGGCCATCGTGGCGACGCTGGCCGAGCACGACGCCGTCGATGAGATCCGTTGCCTCGACCGCGACGGCGACGGCGCGCGCGCGGTGGCCGAGCGCCACGGCGGCGGCAAGGCCACCGCTGCGGCACTCGACATCACCGACCATGACGCGGCGGTCGCCGCGCTGCACGGCTCCACACTACTCCTGAACACGGCCGCCTATCGGATCAACCTGGCGGCCATGGAGGTGGCGCTGGAGGCGGGCGCCCACTACCTCGACCTGGGCGGCCTCTACCATGTCACCCGCGAGCAGGTGAAGCTCGACCTGCGCTTTCGCGAGGCCGGGCTGCTGGCCGTGCTGGGCATGGGCTCGACGCCGGGCAAGACCAACGTGATGGCCGCACACGCGGTGGCGGGGCTGGCCGGACGGATCGACCGGGTGGTGGTGGCTGCCGCCGGCCGTGACCCCGACCCGCCGTCCGGGCCGCTGGTCGCGCCCTATGCGATGGAGACGATCCTGGACGAGCTGTCGATGCCGACGCCGGTCGTGCGCGACGGCGAGCACGTGTTCCTGGAGCCGCTGACCGACGCCGGCACGGTCGAGTTCGGCGAGCCGGTGGGTGCGGCGCCGACCATCTACACGATCCACTCAGAGCAGGCCACCTTCACCGACAGCTTCGGCGCCCGCGACGTCAGCTTCCAGCTGTCGCTGAACCCCGTCTTCCTCGAGAAGATCCGGCTCCTGACCGACCTCGGCCTGGCCGGCACCGACCCGGTCGACGTGCGCGGCGCGCCGGTGGTGCCACGGCAGCTGCTGCTGGCCCTGCTGGCGCGGCTGCCGAAGGCGTCGCCGTCGCACGAGGCCTTCGGCATCCACCGCGTCGAGGTCTACGGCGAAAACGGCACGGCCGTGATCGAGTGTGTCACGCGGTC
This sequence comes from Gaiellales bacterium, assembly GCA_035473255.1. Taxonomy (GTDB): domain Bacteria; phylum Actinomycetota; class Thermoleophilia; order Gaiellales; family JAICJC01; genus JAICYJ01. The sequence goes on along the minus strand of DATIOK010000137.1, from coordinate 5,186 downwards.
GGTCGACCGGCTCGAGTTCGGGGGCGGCGTGCTCTCGACCGCGTGCCCGCCGGCGGTTGTCGCCGACATGATCTGCCGCGGCGAGGTCGACCGGCACGGCGTCTTTCCATCGGAACAGGTGGTGCCGTTCCACGCGCTGTTCGAGCGGCTCGAGCGCTACGGCGTGACCGTTCGCGGCGCGGTGTAGCCGCTCGTTTCACCGGCGGGCCGCGCCGGTCGCCCGGCGCAGCCCGCGGCGATAGGTCAGTCGAGCATCTTCTTGACGCCGTCCAGCTTCTTGCGCATCTCGCCCACCTCGGCGGCCTGCGCCTTGACCGCCTCGGCCAGCGCCTGCACGCTGTCGACCAGCGACTTGGCGAGGGCGTCGATATCGGCTCCTGCGGTGGAGGCCGCCTTGCGCCCGCGGCGGGCACCCTTGCGCGCGGTTGCGGTGGCGGATGCCTTGCGTCCCGGGGGACGTCCGCGACGCGTGCGCGGTCGCAGCGAACCACCCGCGCGCTTGCGTGCCACCCGGTAGTAGTTGGCAGCCACGGTTCCAGCTCTGCGGCCCGAGTCAGCGGAGATCTTCGCGAACGCCTCGGTGCGGTTCATCCCACCCGCGACCAGCTTTTCGACCTGCTCGAAGATCTGCTCGCCTACCTCACCTGAGCGGGGCATATCTCACCTTTCGTTCGTTGGATGTACCCCACTCTACCGTACGAACGATTGGCAGCACGTTATAGATGACCGCGCCTATATAGATGTATCAGTGCATTGGTCGACGAGTCGTGTGTCAGGTCAGGCTCGTCATCACCTTCAAGCTCTGCCGCTATGCGTTTCGCGAGCACCTTCCCCAGCTCGACGCCCCACTGATCGAACGAGTTGATGTTCCAGATCACGCCCTGTGTGAACACGCTGTGCTCATACAGCGCGACCAGGCTCCCCAGCGTGGCCGGCGTCAGACGCTCGGCCAGCAGCGTGCTGCTGGGCCGGTTGCCCTCGAACACCCGGTGCGGGGCCAGCTCGGCACCCGAGCCCTCCGCCCGTACCTCGTCGAGGCGTTTCCCGAAGGCCAGCGCCTCGGTCTGGGCGAACACGTTGGCCATCAGCAGATCGTGATGGCGGCCAAGTGGATTGAGGCTCTGCAGGAAGCCGATGAAGTCACACGGGATCAGCCGAGTGCCCTGATGGAGGAGCTGATAGAACGAGTGCTGGCCGTTCGTCCCCGGCTCTCCCCAGTAGACCGCCCCCGTCTCATAGTCGACGCGGGTGCCATCCAGAGTGACATGTTTCCCGTTGCTCTCCATCGTCAACTGTTGTAGGTATGCCGGGAAACGCTTGAGGTACTGGTCGTAGGGCAACACGGCAACCGTCTGGGCATCAAAAAAGTCGCTGTACCAGACGGCCAGGAGACCCATCAACACGGGCATGTTCTGTGCAAGCGGGGCTGTGCGGAAATGCACATCCATGGCATGAAAACCGGCGAGCAACTCCCGGAATCGATCCGGCCCGACCGCGATCATCGTCGAGAGCCCGATCGCCGAATCCATGGAGTAACGGCCACCCACCCAATCCCAGAAGCCGAACATGTTGTCGAGATCGACACCAAAGGCCGACACCTGGTCGGCTGCGGTCGAGACGGCGACGAAGTGCTGCGCGATCGCGGCCTCGTCCGGCATCGCCGCCAGCACCCACTGGCGGGCGCTCGCGGCGTTGGTCATCGTCTCCTGGGTGGTGAAGGTCTTGGAGGCGATGATGAACAGCGTCTCGGCCGGGTCGAGGTCACGGGTGGCCTCGACGAAGTCGGTGCCGTCGACGTTGGAGACGAACCGGAACTGAAGGTCGCGCTGCGAGTAGCTGCGCAGGGCCTCGTAGGCCATCACCGGCCCCAGGTCGGAGCCGCCGATGCCGACGTTGATGACGCTGCGAATCCGCTTGCCGGTGTGGCCCTTCCAGTCGCCGCTGCGAACGCGGTCGGCGAAGGCGGCCATGCGGCCAAGCACCTCGTGCACGGCCGGCACGACGTCGCTGCCGTCGACCACGATCGATTCGCCGGCCGGAGCACGCAACGCCACGTGCAGCACCGACCGGCCCTCGGTGGTATTGATCGGAGCGCCGGTGAACATGGCCTCCCTGCGGGCCTCCAGCCCGCGCTCACGGGCCAGCTCGATCAGCAGGCGCAGCGTCTCTTCGGTGGCGCGGTGCTTCGAGTAATCAAGCCGGAGCCCGGCGCCGACGGCCGTCATCCGGCTGCCGCGCTGCGGGTCGTCGGCGAACAGCTCGCGCAGGTGCATGTCGCCGATCTCGGCGTGATGGCGCTCGAGCGCCTTCCAGGCGGGCGTGTCCCTGAGCGGGGCGGACATCGGCGAACCGTACACCGCGGGTGGACTCACTCGGTTTGACTGATCAGGCAGCGCCCCCTATCCTGTGCAGCACGATGCCGCGCACCGCGAACACCAAGGAGATCGCTGCCCGCTCTACGTTGAGCGGGCGTCCTGTCGGGCTCATGTCCGCGTTCGCCATCTCGCTGCTCGGCCTGCTCCTGCTCCTCGCCCGCTAGGGCGACGGACTTCTGCTCACGCGCCGCCCGCCGGCGCACACGCACAGGAACCCGCCGGGAGAGGTGCGCCCTCTCCCTGATGAGCAGGAGGAACAGCCCCATGACGGACACCGTCCGGATATTCGATACGACGTTGCGGGACGGCGAGCAATCGCCGGGCATCGCGCTGAACGCGGCAGAGAAGGTCGAGATCGCACGCCAGCTGGAGCGGCTGGGCGTGGACATCATCGAGGCCGGCTTCGCCATCTCCTCCCCCGGTGAGGTGGAGGGCATCCGCGCGGTCGGGCACGCCGTCGACTGCGTGGTGGCATCGCTGGCGCGCACCAACGACGAGGACGTGGACGCCGCGATCGAATCGCTACAGGGCGCGAGCAGCCCTCGAATCCACGTCTTCATCGCCACCTCTGACATCCACCTGGAGCACAAGCTGCGGATGTCGCGCGAGCAGGTGATCGAGTCGGCCGGCCGCGCCGTGGCGCGCGCCAAGTCGTTCACGTCGGACGTCGAGTTCTCGTGCGAGGACGCGACCCGCACGGACATCGACTACATGGCCCAGATGGTGCGGGTGGCGATCGCGGCGGGCGCGACCACCATCAACATCCCGGACACGGTCGGCTACACGGTGCCGGAGGAGTACGTCGAGATCCTCAGCGGCCTGCGCGAGCGGGTGCCGGAGCTGGAGAGTGTGATCCTGTCGGTGCACTGCCACAACGACCTGGGGCTGGCGGTCGCCAACTCCATGGCCGGCGTGATGGCGGGCGCGCGGCAGGTCGAGTGCACGATCAACGGCATCGGCGAGCGCGCCGGCAACGCCTCGCTGGAGGAGGTCGTGATGCTGCTGCGCACCCGCAAGCCGCGCTTCGGCCTGGACACCTCCATCAACACCTCCGAGATCGTGCGCACATCGCGGATGGTGTCGCGGCTGACCGGCTACGCCGTGCAGCCCAACAAGGCGATCGTGGGCCGCAACGCCTTCGCCCATGAGGCCGGAATCCACCAGCACGGCGTGCTGGCCGACCGCCGCACGTACGAGATCATGGACGCCGAGTCGGTCGGCCTGTCCGGATCGGACATCGTGCTGGGCAAGCACTCCGGCCGCCACGCGCTGCGGCAGGCCTTCGCCGATCTCGGCTTCACGATCGAGGGAGACGAGCTGAAGCGGGCGTTCGAGCGGTTCAAGGAGATCGCCGACCGCAAGCAGCGGATCAGCTCGCTCGATCTGGAGGCGATCGCCTCGGACTCGCTGCGCGACCGCGAGGACGACCACCACCTCGTGTCGCTGGCGATCACGACCAGGACCGGCGACCGCGCACGGGCGGAGATCACCGTGAGAAACGGCGAGGAGGAGTTCACGGCCGAGGCCGAGGGCGACGGGCCGGTGGACGCGGCCTTCCAGGCCATCAACCGCGTGATGGGCATGTCGCTGACGCTGGCCGAGTACACGATCGGCGCCGTCTCGGGCGGCGCGGACGCGCTCGGCGAGGTGCGGGTCGTGGTCGAGTCCGGCGGGCGCACGTTCTCGGCTCAGGCCGTCTCCACCGATATCACCGAGGCCTCGGCCGAGGCCTATCTGCGGGCATGCTCGCACGCCAAGACGGCGACCGAACCGGAGCAGGAACTGGCCGGAGTCTGATGAGATACACCACCCCCTTCCAGGAGCGCAGGCCATGAGCCCGAGCACACGACCCATACCCATCGTCGCCTGTCTGGCCGGCGACGGCATCGGCCCAGAGGTGATGGCCGAGGCGGGCCGCGTCATCGACGCGGCGTCGGAGCTGTTCGGGATCCGCGTGCGCCAGGTGCATCTGCCGTTCGGCGGCGACGCCATCGACAAGCACGGGGATCCCTTCCCCAGCCACGTGCGGGCGGCCGTAAAGGCGTCCGACGCGGTGCTGCTGGGGGCGGTCGGCGGCCCACGCTGGGACGGGTCGCCGGTGCGGCCGGAGGCGGGCCTGCTGGGGCTTCGCAAGGAGCTCGACGCGTACGCGAACCTGCGCCCAGTGCGCCACGGCGCAATCGACCTGATGGTGGTGCGCGAGCTGACCGGCGGCCTCTACTTCGGCAAGAAGACGCTGGAGCAGGACGTCGCCAGCGACGAGTGCCGCTACACCCGCGACCAGATCGAGCGGGTCGCGCGGTGGGGGTTCAGGCTGGCCCGCCGCCGCGGCGGGCGTGTCGTCTCGGTGGACAAGGCCAACGTGCTGTCCACCTCCAAGCTGTGGCGCCGCGTCGTCACGGAGCTGCACGCGTCGGAGTTCGAGGAGATCCGGCTCACGCACGAGCTGGTCGATTCGTTCGCCATGAACCTGGCGACGCGGCCGCAGGACTACGACGTGGTGCTGACCGAGAACCTGTTCGGGGACATCCTGTCCGACCTGGCCGCGGCCGTGGGCGGCGGGTTGGGCCTGGCGCCGTCGGCCTCGCTGGGCAGCGAGCCGCCGGGCATCTTCGAGCCGGTGCACGGCTCGGCGCCGGACATCGCCGGCCAGGGCGAGGCCAACCCGATCGCGATGATCCTGTCGGTTGGCCTGATGTTCACCTACGGGCTGGCCCGGCGCGACATCGGCCGCACCATCGCCGCCGCCGTCGACCAGGTGCTGGCCGAGGGCACCGCCACCGCCGACCAGGTCTCCGGCGGCCGCGCCTA
>DATIOK010000136.1:0-7894 GCA_035473255.1 Gaiellales bacterium | reverse complement strand
GACTTCACCAGCCACCCGGCCGCCACCGCCGACGTGGACGCGCTGGCCGAGGCCGACGTGATCGTGATCGGCCTGAAGGCCCACAGCCTGCCCGAGCTGGCACCGGCGATCGGCCAGCGCCTGCGGCCGGGCGCCGTGGTCTTGCCCGCGCAGAACGGGCTGCCGTGGTGGTACTTCCAGGGGCAGGACGGCCCGCTCGCCGGGCGCACGATCGGGAGCGTCGATCCCAGCGGCGTGATCAGCCGCTCGATCACGACCGACCGCATCGTCGGCTGCGTCGTCTACTGCTCGACCGAGATCGTCGAGCCGGGTGTGATCCGCCACCTCGAGGGCACGCGCTTCACGATCGGCACGCCCGATGGGGTCGCCACCGAGCGCTGCGGCGAGATCTCCCAGGCGCTGGTCGCGGCCGGACTCAAGTGCTCGTTCGACGAGCAGCTACGCCGCCAGATCTGGCTGAAGCTGGTCGGCAACGCCGCCTTCAACCCAATCACGACCATCACCCGCTCGACCATGGGTGCGCTGCGAGGCTCGGAGCGTGCGCTGGCCTACATCCGCGTCGTGATGGAGGAGTGCGCGGCCGTGGCCGCCTCGGTCGGAGTCGAGCTGCCGATCTCGATCGACCGCCGGCTGGAGGCGGGGCTGGCGGTCGGCGATCACCGCACCTCGATGCTGCAGGACTTCGAGGCGGGCAAGCGGCTGGAGCTGGGCTGCATGATGGACGCCGTGGTCGAGGTGGCCGCGATGACCGGCACGCCGGTGCCGAACCTGATCGCGCTGAGCGAGCTGACCGCGGCGCTCGAGCAGCTGCGCGACGCTGCAGCGCCGTGACCGGCGCGTTACAGGCAATCGTGCAACGAACCGCACGCCGCCGTCACTATCCCACCGCCAGGCGCAACGATCCGAGCCGCCCGGCCGCCACGAACATCACGGCCCAGAACCGGCCACCGCGCAACCACGCGCGGCCGCATCGCGGCCCGGCAACTACTCGTCACGATCTTGTGCCGGAACGCTCACGGCAGCCGGGTCGGTGTTTGACTCCGTTAAGAGCGCGGCGGGCGTTGCGCGGCTGAGCGGGCGGCGTGACCCACGTTGCGAGCTGGTGACAAGAGGGTCAGCGGTGGCGCGGTGGGCCTACCGATTGAACGCCATCAGCACCAGCGTGAACAGCCCCAGCAGCACGCCGGCCACGGTCATGAGCAGCGTCCACAGCCTGTCCGGCGGCACGAAGTCGCCGTGCATCAGCGCAGCCTCGACCTTTCGCTCGCGGCGCAGGGCGTAGGCGATGCAGGCGATCCCGATCACCGCGAAGCCGGCGCCGATCACCTGATAAGGCCAGGTGCGCTGGGCGTTGCTCAGCTGCGGCACCACCTTGCCTGCGGCCAGGCTGACCGCCAGCGCCGTCAGGCCCGTGCGCCACCAGGCCAGGTAGGTGCGCTCGTTGGCCAGCCGGGTGCGCCTGGTGGCATCCTGGGCATCGTCGAACCGTCGGCGCTCCTGCATCACGGTGACACTACCAACCCAGCCGACCGCCCTCGCCGCGGTGGCGCACCTGTCTGCCTACGACTAAGGTTAGAAGGTCGCCGCGCGCTGCCCTCGTGGCGGCCGCCGACCGCCCGCCCTATGAAGACTCAACTCGAAGAGCTTGATTCCAACCGCGTTCGGCTGACGGTCGAGGTGCCGGCCGACGATGTCGACCACGCCTTCGACCACGCACTCGACGACCTCTCGCGATCGGTGCGCCTGCCCGGATTCCGCAAGGGCAAGGCCCCCAAGGGCCTCGTCATGCAGCGGATCGGACGCGACGCCGTGATCGAGGAGGCGCTGGAGCACCACCTGTCAGCCTGGTACCGGCGGGCCGTGGCCGTGTCCGGCATCGACCCCGTCGACCGTCCCACCATCGACTGGTCCGACCAGCCGGTGGAGGGCGAGACCTTCCACTTCAAGGCCGAGGTGGAGGTGAAGCCGCGCCCCACCGTCAGCTCCTACAAGGGGTTGACCGGCGTGCGCGCGCCCGTCGAGGTGCCGCGCGAGGCGATCGACGGCGAGCTGCAGCGGCTGCAGCTGACCGTGGCCGAGCTGAACCCGGTCGAGCGCGGCGCCGAGCAGGGCGACTTCGTGGTGATCGACTTCACCGGCTCGATGGAGGGCACGCCGTTCGAGGGCGGCAGCGGCACCGACTACGGCATCGAGCTGGGCGAGGGGCGCCTGATCGCAGACCTCGAGAACGGCCTGACCGGCATGAAGGCCGGCGAGCGACGCGACGTCGCCGTCACCTTCCCCGCGGACTACCCGGCCGAGCACCTGGCCGGCAAGCAGGCCAGCTTCGACGTCACCATGAAGGACGTCAAGGAGCGGCTGCTGCCCGACCTGGACGACGAGTTCGCGAAGTCGGTCAGCGAGTTCGACACGCTGAAGGAGCTCGAGGCCGACGTCACGTCGCGCTTCGAGGAGGCGCTGACCGAGGAGTCGAATCGGATCTTCCGCACGACGGTGCTGGACGACCTCGGCAAGCAGTTGACCAGCGAGCTGCCCGAGGCGCTCGTGCGCAGCCGCATGTCGGAGATGACCCGCAGCATGCTGGAGTCGCTGGCCGCGCGGGGGATGGAGATGTCCGACTACCTGCGGCTGACCGGCCAGAGCGCCGAGGAGATCGTCGCCTCGATGCGGCCGCAGGCCGAGGACGCCGTCGCCAAGGACCTGGCCCTGGAGGCAGTTGCCGACGCAGAAAACATCGAGATCAGCGACGAGATGATCGAGGCGTTCATCCGCGAGCAATCCACGCAGGGCGGGGAGAACCCCGACGAGATGGTGGAGCGGCTGATGGCGGACGCGGTCACGCTGACGTCGCTGCGGATCGACCTGCGGCTGCAGAAGGCCCTCGACATCGTGGTCGAGAACGCCAAGGAGATCTCGCCCGAGCAGGCCGAGGCGCGAGAGAAGCTGTGGACCCCGGAGCAGGAATCCGAGGGCGCGGCCGCAAAACCCCCAAAGATCTGGACCCCCGGCTCAGCCGAGCCGCCCGGCGAATAGGAGAACCGAGTGAGCCCACTGATTCCCATGGTGATCGAGCAGACCTCGCGTGGCGAGCGCTCGTTTGACATCTACTCGCGGCTCTTGAACGAGCGGATCGTCTTCCTGGGCACGCCCATTGACGATCAGATCGCAAACCTGATCGTGGCGCAGCTGCTGCACCTGGAATCCGAGGATCCCGATAAGGACATCTCGATCTACATCAACTCGCCCGGCGGCAGCGTCTACTCGGGCCTCGCCGTCTACGACACGATGCAGTTCATCAAGCCGGACGTGTCGACCATCTGCGTCGGCATCGCGATGAGCATGGGCGCGCTGCTCCTGGCCGGCGGTACCAAGGGCAAGCGGATGGCGCTGCCCAACGCCAAGATCCTTATCCACCAGGTCTCGTCCGGGTTCCAGGGCCAGGCCACCGACATCGAGATCCATGCGCGCGAGATCATCGACATCCGCAAGCGGCTGGATCAGATCATCGCCAACCACACCGAGCAGTCGCTGGAGAAGGTCACGCGCGACACCGAGCGTGACTACTTCATGAGCGCCCCCGAGGCGGTCGAGTATGGGATCATCGACCGGGTGATCGACAAGCACTGATGGCACGCCCTACCGACACCAACGAGCAGCTGCTCTGCAGCTTCTGCGGCAAGAGCCAGCGCCAGGTCAAGAAGCTGATCGCCGGCCCGGGCGTCTACATCTGCGACGAGTGCATCGATCTCTGCAACGAGATCATCGACGAGGAGCTGACCACACCGGTTCAGCTCGACCTCGACAACCTGCCCCGGCCGCGCGAGATCTGCGACGTGCTGGACGACTACGTGGTCGGCCAGGAAGAGGCCAAGCGCACGCTGTCGGTGGCGGTCTACAACCACTACAAGCGCGTGCAGATGGCCAGCCAGGGCGACGCCGAGGTGGAGCTGGCCAAGTCGAACATCCTGCTGCTGGGCCCGACCGGCTGCGGCAAGACGCTGCTGGCACAGACGCTGGCGCGGATCCTGAACGTGCCGTTCGCGATCGCCGACGCAACCGCGCTGACCGAGGCCGGCTACGTCGGCGAGGACGTCGAGAACATCCTGCTGAAGCTGATCCAGGCCGCCGACTTCGACGTCAAGAAGGCCGAGACCGGGATCATCTACATCGATGAGGTCGACAAGATCGCGCGCAAGGCGGATAACCCGTCGATCACGCGCGACGTGTCGGGCGAGGGCGTGCAGCAGGCGCTGCTGAAGATCCTGGAGGGCACGGTCGCGAGCGTGCCGCCGCAGGGCGGGCGCAAGCACCCCCACCAGGAGTTCCTCTCGATCGACACCACGAACATCCTGTTCATCTGCGGCGGCGCGTTCGCCGACCTCGACCGCATCATCGAGCGGCGGATCGGCAAGAACTCGATCGGCTTCGGCGCCGACCTGCGCTCCAAGAAGAACCGCGACACCCAGGAGCTGTTCCAGGACGTGATGCCCGAGGATCTGATCGCCTACGGGCTGATCCCGGAGTTCATCGGGCGGCTGCCGGTGGTCTCGGCCGTGCATCAGCTGAAGCGGGACGACCTCGTCCAGATCCTGTTGGAGCCCAAGAACGCGCTCGTCAAGCAGTACCAGAAGTTCTTCTCCTACGACGGCATCGACCTGGTGTTCACCGACGACGCGCTGGGCGCGATCGCGAGCAGCGCGCTGGAGCGGGCGACCGGCGCCCGCGGCCTCCGCTCGATCATCGAGGCGGCGCTCCTGAACGTGATGTTCGACCTGCCGTCGCGCAAGGACATCAACAAGTGCGTGATCACGCTCGAGACGATCGAGAAGCACATCGACCCGACGCTGGTGGCCGAGGGCGGCCACGCCGTCGACGTCACGGCAGAGCTCGACCAGGAAAGCGCCTAGCTGCCTGACGCGGTGCAGGAGCTGCGGCCAGGACTGTGGTGGTGGGAAGCCGAGCATCCGGAGTGGGCGCCCGAGGACGCGGCCACGGAGGACTGGGGGCCGGAGGTGTCGTCCTACGCGATCGACGACGGCACGCGGCTGCTGCTGATCGACCCGACGGCGCCGCCGGAGCACGTCGCGGACCTGGCCGCCGGCCGCGAGGTGGTGATCGTGCTGACGTGCCCATGGCACCAGCGCGACACCCGCAACCTGATGGAGCGGTTCGGCGCGACGGTGCACATGCCGCCGTCCGATGACGGCGACCCTGACCCGCTCATGGGCCAGGTGTTCCGGGCCGGCGAGCGGTTGCCGATCGGCATCGAGGCTCGCCCCGGGATGGAGCCCAACGACCTCGTGCTGTGGATCGAGGGGCAGGGCGCGCTGGTCGCCGGTGACACGCTGATCGACCGCGGCAACGGGCTCGTGTTTCCCGCCGACTGGGCGAACAAGGGCGTCCCGCCGGAGCAGATCATGGAGACGCTGCAGCCGCTGCTCGACCTGCCGGTCGAGCTGGTGCTGCCGACGCACGGCGCGCCCGCCGATCGGGCCGCGCTGGAACGCGCGCTGTCCTAGATGGTCTCACGCGGATATGGAAATCAACCATGTAGGGGCGGCGCCGAAAGCCTCGGCCTCCTTGCACGCGCCGCGACGGTAGGGTGGCAGGGGTGGACTTCGGCGCCCATCTGCCACTGATCGACTTCGGCGCACCGGCCTCGCTCCCCGGGCTCAAGGCCTATGCGAACAGCGCCGCGGGTCTCGGCTTCCGCTACCTGTGCGCCAACGACCACCTGCTCTTCTCGAGGCCATGGCTGGATGGCCCGACCGCGCTTGCGGCGGTGATCGCGGAGTCGCAGGACATGACGCTCGCGACCACCGTGAGCCTGCCGGTGATCCGCGGCCCGGCGCAGCTCGCAAAGACGCTCGCCGCGATCGACATCCTGTCGGATGGGCGTCTGGTAGTCGGCGTAGGCCCGGGGTCGTCGGCCCGCGACTACGCGGCGGCCGGCATCTCCTTCGATGAGCGGTGGCCACGCTTCGGCGAGGCCATCCCGATGCTGCGCGCGCTGCTCGCAGGCGATCAGGCCTTCGAGGGCAACTTCTACTCGTCTCGCGGCATCGATCTGGAGCCGCGGCCGGCACAGCGACCGGCACCGCCGATCTGGGTCGCCACCTGGGGCTCACCGGCCGGCCTGCGACGAGTGGCGCGAAGCGGCGACGGCTGGATCGCGTCCGCCTACAACACCACCCCCGAGCTGTTCGGCGAAGGTCTCGCACGCCTGACGGAGGCGCTGGCCAAGGAGGGCCGGGCCGAGCCCGTCCCAAACGCCATCGGGACCGCCTGGCTCTACGTCACCGAAGACGTCCGCAGCGCCGAGCGCATGCTCACCGACGTGCTCGCCCCGCTGCTCGGCCGGCCGGTCGAGGAGCTGCGCACGCTGCCGCTGCCGATCGGCCCCCCCGAGGTGTGCGCCGAGCGCCTCTCAGCTTTCGCCGATGCGGGCGCGCAGCGGCTGTTCGTCTGGCCTCTGCGCGACGACGTCAGCCAGCTCGAGCTGTTTCGCGAACGCGTGGTGCCCCTGCTTCACTGCGGGCTTTCATGAGACGCTGGGCGGGCGTCGCGCGCTCAGGCCGCGCCGCCGGGGCTCTGACCGAGGCGCGCCCGCAGCCGGTCGCTGAGCTCGACGTCATGAGGTAGCTGCCGCAGCTCGCCGGCGTCCACAAGGACGCCCTGCGCACGGAGGTTCTGCGCGAGCGCGTTCCAATGGTCGCTCACCATGTCGTCCTGGGACCGACCACCAAACGGCTCGTCCGGTCCCACCACCGTGCGCGCGGTCTCGACGATGTCGCGTTCCGGCGTGAGCGCCCAGAGGTCGTCGATCGCGTCCGCGCCCGGTCCTCGCAGCTCCTCCGTCCAGCCGCGATCGTCGAGGAGCGGCAGCCGGCTGCCATCCTCCAACACCGCTTCGTGTCGTGCCGACACCGAGATGCGCCGAGGGTCAACGTCCCCGCCGGCTCCGCGTGGAGCCCGCGTCCAGCCGCGAGCGGCAACGGGCACTGGCATGGAGGCGCCCCCAACGTCAGCGTCCTCACGGACGTCTGCGAGGGTCACGAGACGAACCACGCGGTGCATCGGTGTATCGTCGCAAATCGGGGGAGCTTGCTCAGGCGGCCGTCGGCACCGTTCCGCGGGGCAAGTCCTCCCAGTATCGGTTGAGGGCGCCCTGCACCTTCACGAACCAGACGATCGCCGGGATGATCAAGATCGCACCCGGGAAGAGCCAAAGGCCAGTCCAACCGGTCATCGGAAGCTCGCGACCTGCTTTCTGGTACATCTTTCCGACCTCGGACGGGATCACAAACGCGCTGACCGGATTGATGACGATCCAGATGACCAGTCCGAGCACTCCGCCAATGCCTTCTCCGGTGTGTTGCTTCATCTCCTCCTGGGTCTTGAACACCCAGTACCAGCCGTAGAGGCCGATCGTGATGATGAACAGCAGGATCCCAAAGCCCACACCGCGGGGCTGCCCAGGCGGACCGGTGTTCGTGGCGTTCGTCACGAAGCGGAAAGCCTACCACCGTACGGGCTGCCGAAGTCGACGTCCCTGGCGTCGACCGTCCCAGCCGTTCGCCCCGGCGCCGACTGGTACGTCCAGTACAGGTTCGTGTGCGCGATAACCTTGTCCGGCGGCGGCGCGCCCCATTCCGTCTGATCCTCCGTCGTGTGGGCGTCGCTGACGAGGGTCGCGTCGTAGCCCCTGGCGAGGGCGCCATGCAGCGTCGAGCGAACGCACCAATCGGTCTGCGCGCCGACGACGACCAGTCGCCCGACACCGAGACCGGACAGCACGGTCTCAAGCATGGTGTCCTCGAAGGAGTCGCCGTAGTTCTTCTCGACCAGCGGCTCTGCATCGCCCGGAGTCAGCTCGGAGACGATCTGCCAGGCG
>DATIOK010000135.1:0-3074 GCA_035473255.1 Gaiellales bacterium | reverse complement strand
CTCGATGCGCGCCCGCTTCAGCGTCAGCGCGGTCGACGGCGCCGTCGTCTCGAAGCCGATCGCGAAGAACACCACCTCGCGTTGCGGATGCTGCTTGGCGATCCGCAGCGCATCCAGCGGCGAGTAGACCATGCGCACGTCGGCACCCGCGGCCTTGGCGTCCAGCAGCGTCCCTCGCGAGCCCGGAACGCGCATCATGTCGCCGAAGCAGGTGAAGATCACGCCCGGCTCGTGGGCCAGGGCGATGCCGTCGTCGACCCGCCCCATCGGAATCACGCAGACCGGGCAGCCAGGGCCGTGCACCAGCTCGACGTTGCTGGGCAGCAGGTCGTCGACGCCGTACTTGTAGATCGAGTGGGTGTGGCCGCCGCACACCTCCATCACCTTGTAGTGGCGGCCCGGCTCGACCAGCGACACGATCTCGGTGGCGACGGCGCGGCCCAGCCCGGGGTCGCGGAACTCGTCCACGAACTTCACGCGCCCACCTCCGCGCCGTCCAGCGCCGCGATCGCGACCGCGGCGTGCACAAGCAGCTCGTCGCCGGCGGCCACCGGCTCGACCAGGGCCGTCTCGACGGAGGTCAGCGCACCCGTCTGGTCGGCGCAGATCGCGAGCCCGCGTTCACGGTCGACCTCGACCACCAGCATCGGCACGCCGTCGTCCCCGCAGCTGATGCAGTGGTCAGAGCCGCAGATGGGATCGGGCGACGCGGCGTCGGCCGTCACTCGATCACGCTCGCCTTCAGCTCCTCGAGCTCGCGCTCGTAGTCCTCGCCCATCCGCTCGAGCAGGTCGCGGGTGGCCCGCGCCTCCTCCTCGTCCACCTGGGAGATCGCGAACCCGACGTGGATCAACACCCAGTCGCCGGCGCCGACGCCGGCACCGTCGGCATCGAGCAAGCCGATGTTGACGCTACGCCGCACACCGGCCACCTCGACCTTGGCGAGGCGCCGTTCGTCGTCGACCACCTCCACGATCTGTCCTGGGATGGCGAGGCACACGCGACGGCAATCCTTCCCACTCGCAGGTTTCGGTTGTACCGGCAAGGCTGTTCTACCATGGCTCCCAGACCCAAAATCCGGGCCGGTAACGGGAGTTACCCGACCCTCGGGTAATCCTGATTACCTGGCGTTTCGCCTACCGAATCCGCCGCCGCGGTAGACTCGCCCCGCCGTGGATGGCCGAGATCTACCTGCGCGAGACTCCGCGCGGTGGTCGGGACTCTCCGGCCGTGCGTCGCGGCCCGAGTCACCGCCGCTCTACGCCTACGTGCTCGACGCCGACGACGACCTGGCCGCCGAGCTGGACGTGCGCACCCGCGTCGCCGCGCGCCAGCTGGCCACGGCCAGGGTGCTCGACGCCCAGGCCGGGGAATGCGACCTGGATCCGTGGTTCAGCGCCGCCGGCGGCGGCCCCGGCCTGCTGGTCCTGGACGGCCTGCTTGCCGTCCACACCCGCATCGTCGACCGGACGGTGACCGAGCTGCTGGGCCCGGGCGACCTGCTGCAGCCCCAGCACCGCCGCATGGACGAGATGGTGGAGCGGGACACGACGTGGCGAGCGCTGATCTCCACGCGCTTCGCGCTGCTGGACGAGGCGTTCGACCGGCGGGTGCTGCCCTGGCCGCAAATCGCGCACGCGCTGCTGCGACGGGCGGAGCGCCGCTGCGACGACAACGATGCGCTGCGCGCCATATCGTGCCAGCCGCGGCTGGAGGTGCGGCTGGTGCTGCTGCTGTGGCACCTGGCAGCGCGCTGGGGCCGGGTCGAGACGGCCGGCCTCCGCGTCTCGCTGCCGCTCACCCACCGGCTGCTCGGTCAGCTGGTCGGGGCCGAACGACCGTCAATCTCGCACGCGCTGGCACGCCTCAGCCGTGCCGGCATCGTCACCGGCACGCCCGGCGACTGGCACCTGCACGGCAAGCTCGATGAGCACCTGGAATCGCTGATCGAGCGCACCCCGCGACTGGAGCAGCAAGGCCAGACGGAGCAGCCGTCTGCCGGACAGATCGCGTCCAGAGCATGACAACGACAGGCCCCTCAGCAGCGCCTGCCGCCACCCAGCGCCGGCCGGTCAGCGTGCTGTGGATCACGAGCGGGCTCGGTTGCGATGGGGACTCGGTGGCGATGACGGCTGCGACCAACCCCAGCCTGGAGGATCTGCTTCGCGGCGCGCTGCCGGGCGTTCCCCCGATGGTGCTGTACAACCCGATGTTCGCCTTCGAGACGGGCGAGGACTTCATGCGTGCCTGGCACGACGCCGAGCAGGGCGCGCTCGACCCGTTCATCCTGGTGCTGGAGGGCTCCGTGCCCAACGAGGAGATCAACGGCGACGGGCACTGGGCGGGGATGGGCACGGACCGCGAAACGGGACAGCCGATCCTGACCAACAGCTGGATCGACCGTCTGGCGCCCAGGGCCTCGGCGGTGCTGGCTTTGGGCACCTGCGCTGCCTACGGCGGCATCCCGGCCATGAAGAACAACCCGACCGGGGCGATGGGCCTGCGCGACTACCTGGGATGGCAATGGCGATCGCGGCTCGGCATCCCGGTCGTGAACCTGCCCGGCTGCCCGGTGCAACCCGACAACATCACGGAGACGCTGCTGTGCCTGATCCTGCACCTGGCGGGCCTGGGACCGCAGCTCGACCTGGACGAGCAGGGCCGGCCGGTCAGCATCTTCGGACGCACCGTGCACGAGGGATGCAACCGCGCCGGGTTCGCGAACGACGGGCAGTTCGCCGAGGGGCATGGCGACGGCCGCTGCCTGGTCAAGCTCGGGTGCGCCGGCCCGGTGGTGAAGTGCAACGTGCCGATCCGGGGGTGGGTGAACGGCGTCGGCGGCTGCCCGAACGTGGGCGGCATCTGCATGGCCTGCACGATGCCCGGCTTCCCCGACAAGTACATGCCGTTCATGGACGCCGGCATCGGCGCCCGCGTGTACGCGAGGACCGCCCGGTTCGCGCACGGCCCCTTCGTCAAGTACCTGCGGCAGCAGCGGATGAAGCGCAGCCTCGACGTCGAGCCTGAGTGGCGACGGCGTGGCCCCGAGCTGACCAGCGGATACGAGCGGCGGT
>DATIOK010000134.1:0-10679 GCA_035473255.1 Gaiellales bacterium | reverse complement strand
GACGGCGTTGCCCCACGCCAGCGCCCCGTCGTCCGGCTGGCCAGTTGCCGACAGCACGTCGGCGTAGAACGTCTCCCGCGGTGGCTCCGCCTGGCGCGCGAGCATCGTATCCACGTCGCTCGGCTGCTCCGGCAGCAGCGGCGGGTCGATCCCGTCGCCGAAGAAGCCGCAGAAATCAGCGCCAAACGCCACCACGTCAGCTCCGCCCACGGAGACGATGTGATGGTGATGCTCGGCCAAGCGCTGGGCTGGATCACCCGGGCCCACGAACGCCGGAATCGCGCACAGGCCCACCACCCCTCCCCGCTCGCCCACACCCGCCAGCACGTCGTCGGCAAGGTTGCGCGGGTTTGCGAACACCGCCTCGGCGTTGGCGTGCGACGCCAGCACCGGGCCTGCATATCGCTCCAGCGCCAGCTCGCATCCGCGCGGGCTCAGGTGCGAAAGGTCGAGCGCCATCCCCAGCTGCCCCATCTCATCCAGCAGCTGGAACCCGAGCCCGGTGATACCGGCTCCGGTCTGCTCGGCCAGGCCGTCGGCGAACGCGTTCGCCCGGTTCCACGTCAGCCCGGCCATCCGCACGCCCAGCCGGTGCAGGGCGCGGATCATGCTCGGGTCCCGCCCCAGCGCCTCCACCCCCTCGAGCGACAGGATGCCGGCGATGGCGCCGTCGGCGATCGCCTCGCGCAGCTCGACCGCCCGCTCCACGATCCGCAGCCTGCCGTCCGAGCGGTCGGCCTCGCGCCGGGCCGCGTCCAGCTGCTGGATCGTGACCCGCAGCGCCGACTCCGGCAGGTGCCTGTCGTCCACGAAGGCCGGGAGCACCTGCACCCGCACGCCGGCAGCCTCCAGCATCGGCAGGTGCCGCTGGGCGAACGCGTCGTCGTCGCCCAGCTCGCGCCGTTCGAGCACGTCGAGCAGCGCGTCCAGATGCAGATCGGCGATCACGTGTCCGGGCGGTTAGATGGTTGATTCCACGGGATGCGTGGATGCTGGGCGCAGGATGGGGCGCGCTGGGCAACGGGGACGTCCGCAGGGCAGGCTGGGCATGTCCTGGCCAAGGACGATCGTGGCGTCCAGCGTGTCCCAGACCAGATCCAGCGCCGCGTAGCTCGTGGAATGAACCATCCTAGACCTGGAACACGGACGAGGAGGCGGCCTTGTCGTGCAGCGCCTGATGCCGGTCGTCCCACAGCGGGAACAGCAGGTCCACGATCACAGCGACGACCAGCAGCGTGCACACCGCGAATGCCAGCCAGCGCACGAACGCCCGGGCATAGCCGATCGGCCCGCTGCCGTGCACATCCCGCACCGCGATCGCGAGCGCACGTTTGCCAAGCGTCTGCCCGGTGCTGCCGTGAGCGATCGTGAAGTAGAGCGCCGAGAACAGCACCACGCCGATGCCCAGCCGCAGCGAGGAGCCCAGGCTCCCCGGCACCAGCGCCAGCACGCCGCCCAGCGCGACTCCGCCGGCCAGCACCACGACGGCGTCGATCACGAGCGCCCACACGCGACGCCACCAGCCGCTCAGCTCAAGCGCCGCCGGCCTCAGCGCGGCGGCGGCAAGCTGTCCGGCGCTGCGTCCGTCCGGCCCCACCTCGTCGGCCGAAGGCCCGGGCGCCGTCACGATGCAGGCCGCCCGGTGCTCGGGCACGTTCGCGCCGTTTGGCCGCTGCAGGCTCGGGTCGATCGTGCGGCACGCTTCCTCGGCCACGGGGCAGCGCGGGTGGAACCTGCAGCCTGACGGCACGTGCACCGGGTTCGGCGTCTCCCCCGTCAGGATCTGCGGCACCGTCTGCTCGTTCGGGTCGCGCTTCGGCACCACCGAGATCAGCGCGCGCGTGTAGGGATGCTGCGGGTTGCGCACGACTTCCTGGGCCGGCCCCTCCTCCACGATCCGCCCCAGGTACATGACCGCGATCCGGTCCGCGAAGTGGGCGGCGGTCGACAGGTCGTGCGTGATCATGAGGATGCCCATGCCGTCGCGGCGCAGCCCGTCCAGCAGCGACAGGATGCCGGCGCGCACCGACACGTCCAGCATCGAGACCGGCTCGTCGGCGACCAGCAGTTTCGGGTCGAGCACCAGGCTCGCGGCGATCGCGACGCGCTGCCGCTGCCCGCCCGAAAGCTCATGCGGGAAGCGGTCGATGAACAGGTCGGGCGGCGTCAGCCCGGCACGCTTCAGCGCCTCCAGCACCTTCTGCTCCCGCCCCTTCGACGAGCCGCCCAGCTTGTGCACGAGCAACGGCTCCTCGATCGTGTCGCGCACCCGGAAGCGCGGATCGAGCGACTCGTAGGGATCCTGGTAGATCATCTGGATCTCCCGCCGCAGCGGCCGCATGCCGCCCGCCGACATGCCGGTGATGTCGCGCCCGTCAAACCGGATCGACCCGCCCTGGTTGTCGACCATCCGGATCACGGTCTGCGCCGTGCTGGTCTTGCCGCAGCCGGACTCGCCCACCAGCGCCACCATCTCGCCGGGGCCGACCGAGAAGCTGACGCCCTCCACGGCATGCACCTGCAGCCGCGGCTGCCGCTTGAGCGTGCCCACGACCCCGCGCGACACCGGGTAGCGGGTGACCAGGCCGTCGACCTCGAGCAGCGGCCCGGGCTCTGCCGTGGTGCTCATGCCGGCTCCTTTGCGACCACGTGGTCGTTGAGGTGGCAGACCGCCTCGTGACCGGGCGATGTCTCCAGGCGGCGCGGCGCGACCGTCGCGCACGGCGCAAAGGCCGAGTCGCAGCGGGGAGCGAACGGGCAGCCCACGATCTCGCGGTCGAGCCGCGGCGGTGCCCCCGGAATCGAGATCACGTCCGCGTCGCCGAGCAGGTCGGGGGTGGCGCCGAACAGCATGCGCGTATAGGGGTGCCGCGGGTCGTGGTAGATGCTCGACATCGCGCCCATCTCGACGATCTCTCCGGCGTACATCACGGCCGCCCGATCGCAGACCTGCGCCACGACGGGCAGGTCGTGGGTGACCAGGATCATCGAGAGACCGAGGTCACGCGTCAGCCGCACGAGCAGCTCCAGGATCTGTGCCTGCACCATCACGTCCAGCGCCGTCGTCGGCTCGTCGGCCAGCAGCACCCTCGGCTCGCAGGCCAGCGCCAGCGCGATCGCCGCCCGCTGCCGCATGCCGCCCGAGAACTCGTGCGGGTAGTTGTTGACACGGTCGCCCGAGATGCCGACCAGCTCCAGCAGCTCCCTCGTCTGCCCGCGCGCCGCCTTGCCGGTGGCGGTGCCGTGCAGCTCCATCGGCTCCACGATCTGGCTACCGATCGTCTTGACCGGGTTGAAGGCGTTCATCGCCCCCTGGAACACCATCGCGATGTCCTTCCAGCGGTGCGGGCTGACGGTGTCCTCGCCGCGGGCCATGATGTTCTCGCCGTCCAGCGAGACGCTGCCGGCGACAGACGCGCTGGACGGCAGCAGCCCCATCATCGCCAGGATGGTGGTGGTCTTACCGCATCCCGACTCGCCCACAAGCCCCATCCGCTCGCCCGGCCGCAGGTCGAAGCTGACGCCCTGGACGGCGTGCAGCTCGCTGCCGCCGGAGAGGTCGAACCAGACGTGCAGGTCCTCGACCGAGAGGATCGGCTCGCGACTCACTCCGAGTCGAGCTTTCCGCCCAGCGGCCGTAGCCGGAACCGCCGCACCGACAGGTGGCCGACCTTGAGGCGCGGATTGAGCGCGTCCTCCATCGACTGGCCGACCATGGTGCAGGCCAGAATCACGATCGTCACGCACACGCCGGGCGGCACGATCGCCCACCAGGCGTTGTTCAGTACGGCGTTGCCGAGGAATGCATTCTCGATCAGCCGGCCCCAGGAGATGGCGCTGGGATCGCCCAGGCCGAGGAAGGTGATGTAAGTCTCGGCGAACACCGCCAGCGCCACCATCAACACCGTGTTGGCGATCAGCAGCGGCGCCACCTGCGGCAGCACGTGCTTGAACACCAGCCGGTTGTTGGTCGCTCCCAGCGATCGCGCCCGCTTCACGTACACCCGCTCGCGCACGCTCTTCACCTGGGCACGGATCAGCCGAGCCGTGCTGGTCCAGTAGATGATGCCGATGATGATGATGATGTTCTTGAGGCTGCGCCCGAAGATCGCGGCCATCACGATCATCAGCGGGATGTCGGGGATGACCAGGAAGATGTCCGTGATCCGCATCAGCACCACGTCGATGATGCCGCCGACGAACCCCGAGATGACGCCAACCGCGCCGCCGATCAGCATCGCCACGAGGGCCGCGGCGAACCCGACCTCCATCGACACGCGGGTGCCGGCGATCAGCAGCGAGAGCATGTCCACGCCGCCGTCGTCGGTGCCCAGCCAGTGGGCGGAGCTGGGCGGCGCGTAGACCGGGCCGGTCTTCTCGTGGATGGAGTAGGGCTCCAGGTAGGAGCCGAAGATCGCGATGAACACGAAGAAGAACAGCACCGCGAGGCCCACTAGGGCCGCCGGCTGAGTGAGGATCGCGGAGCGGATGAAGCCCGGCGTGCGGCGCTCACCGAGACCCTCGGCGGACAGCTCCTCGAGCTGTCCCGGCGCAGCCGGAAGCGGATGGTCGATCGTCATGTCGTCACCCGTGGATCGAGCTTGAAGTACAGCAGGTCAGCCAGGAAGTTGAACAGGATCACCGAGATCGTCAGCAGCAGGAACGCGCCCTGCAGGAATGTGTAGTCGCGTTTGTCGATCGCATCGACGATTGCCAGGCCGATGCCCGGGTAGTCGAACACGTACTCGACGGTGATCGCGCCGCCGACGATGAACCCGAGCGACAGCGCGATCAGCGTGACGATCGGCAGCATCGCGTTTCGCAGGCCGTGCTTGCGCACGATCGCGAAGTTGCTGAGGCCCTTGGCGCGCGCGGTCAGCACGTAGTCTTCGCCCAGCGTCTCCAGCATCGCCGAGCGCACGATCAGGGTGTACTCGCCGTACAGCACCAGTCCCAGCGTCATGGCCGGCAGGATCATGTGCTCGAGCCGGTCCTTCCAGTAGTCGTAGGTGGAGGGGTTGCCCAGGATGCCGAGGTCAGGGCTCTGGATGCCGCCATGCGGCAACCCGATCCGGTCGGCCACGAAGTAGACGATCATCAGCCCCAGCCACTGGGTCGGCATCGAGTAGAAGGCCAGGCTCGTCCATAGCGATCCCTTGTCCACCCACGTGCCTCGTCGCCAGGCGGCGACCACCCCCGTCAGTAGGCCGAAGACGATCGAAAAGACGGTGCCCAGCGTCAGCATCAGAAGCGTGTTCTTGAGCGGGTCCCAGAGCAGGCCGCGCACGGGCTGGTGGGAGACGTCCGAGAGGCCGAGGTTCCCGTGGGCGAGCTGCTTGAGGTAGATCTTGTACTGCTCCCACTTCGACTTGTCCAGTCCCAGATCGTGGCGCAGCGCGGTCTTGAACTGGATCGTACAGTGCTGGCAGCGCAGCCCCGACACGGCATCGCCGGGCAGGGCGCGGAACAGCAGGAAGTTGATGGTGACGGCCACGAACACGGTGAGCAGCGCGAACAGGGTTCGCTTCACCACATAGTCGGCTCGTCCTTCCACTCGTTCCTCTTTCGTTCCGCGCCCCGCTCGGCGCGCCGTCTACTTCTGGTAGGGCTCCGTCATGTAGCCGGAGTTGTAGCCGTTCAGCTCGGGGTGGTACCCGCCCCAGTTCGGCTGCGCCGCCGAGATGGCCTTCTCGTTCACGAGGAACGTATAGATCCACTGGTCGGAGAGCAGCTTGTCCATCTTCTGCACGAGCGCCAGGCGCTGGGCACCCGCCAAGGTGCCTGACTGCTTGTACATCTGATCGTACGACGGGTTGTCATAGCCGGTGTCGCTCCAGGAGCACCATTGGCCCTTTGTCGCGACCGACAGCTGGAAGTCGGGATCCGTGTACGAGAACCAATCCCATAGGGCGATGTCGAACTTGGCGTATCCGGTCGACTTGGCCGCGTCGCAGTTGTCGTCGGTCTCGGTCGCGTAGGCCTGTGCGGAGTCGCCGCCGGCCTGCTGGGTCACCTTGATGCCAAGCTTCGACCAGCCGTCCGCGACGATCGAGAACTCGCGGCTGCCGTTGAAGTCGAGGCTGCCCGGCACCATGACCTGGTACTGCATCGGGTGCGCAGGCTGCGCGTACTTGCCGGTGGTGGCCGGCGCGACGCGAATGCCGTTGGCGCCCTTCTTGTAGCCAAGCTGGTCGAGCATGGCGTTGGCCTGGTCGCAGTTGAACTGCAGCTTCTGGTCGTCGGGGCTTTGCCAGTTGATGCCGAACGGACCGATGACGCTCTGGTTGGCGAGTGTTGCCTGCCCGCCGTAGATCACCGAGATGATCTGCTGACGGTCGACGCACATCGACATCGCCTTCTTCACCCGCGGATCGAGCAGCTCGCGGTTCTGGGGCTTGCGCGGGTTCGAATTCCAGGTGATGTTGGTGAACTCGCCGTACTTATACGGCGTGATCGCCAGTCCGCCGGACTGCTTGAGCGCGTTCACCGCGGTGTAGGGCACCTGATCGACCGCCGAGATCTGGCCCGACTTGAGGTCCGCGATCATCGAGTCCGAGTTGGTGTAATAGACGAGACCGACCGCCTCCACGTGCGGCTTGCCCCACCAGCCCGGGTTGGGCTTGAACACCGTGGTGCCCTTCTTCTCGTACTTGGTGATCTGGAACGGGCCGCCCGACACCAGCGGCAGCGAGTTCTCGGGACGGAACGCCTTCAGATCCTTGCCCTGATTGCCGGCGTGCGAGCCCCAGATGTGCTGGGGCAGGATGTAAAGAGACGCGACGTTCGACAGCACCAAATTAGGATCGATCGGCGCGTCGTAGTGGAACACGACCGTGGTCGGGTTGGGCGCATCCACCGTGGTCACGTGCGCGACCGAGCTCGCCAGCACGGCGGTCGCGTCGTTCTGGTACTTGACGATGGTATTGGCCGTCCAGGCCACGTCGGCCGAGGTCAGCGGCTTGCCGTCCGACCACTTGGCGCCGGAGTGCAGTGTGTAGGTGTAGGTCTTGTAGTCGGCGCTGTGCGTCCACTTGCTGGCGTAGCTGCCCTCGTAGGTGGTCAGGTTGGGCGCCAGCTGCACCAGCTCGGGGTACACCTCGAGGTAGGCGGTGACGGCCTCGGCCTCGATGTAGTTGAACGGGTTCAGCGTGTCGATGTAGTTGGTCGTGCCGATCGTGAACACGCCACCCTGCTTGACGCTTCCGCTGCCTCCCGACGAGCTGCTGCTGCCTCCGCACCCTGCGGCCAGTAGCACGGCGGCCAGTGCGGCCGCAGCGAGCATCCTTCGTGAATTCATTGCGTTCCCTCCCGGGTTCCAAGGGCCGGCTCGGCGCCCTGATGATGATCTCTGCCCGGCCGCGGTCTGCGAGCGGCCAGCTCGTCGATGTGCGACGCCACCTCCGCCACCGCCTGATCGAGCCAGATCCGGCCCTTCTCGGCGGTGGCGACGGTAGCGTCGCCGATCACTCCGGACTCCGTCCATCCGCTCCACTGGCCCTTGATCGAAAGCGGCCCGTCGTTCCAGTCCATCCACACGGTGTCGGAGTCCCACTCCGGGATCTCCCGCACCGCCTTGTCCATCTGCACCCGCTCGGGGTGGATCGCGAGGTACAGCGACGTCTCGAGCTCGCAGGCGTGTGCCATGCCGCCGGGCTGGTCGGAGTCGCGTGTGCGCGCGAGCAGCGCGGCCGACTCGGGGGTCGACAGGTACCAGAAGGTGGCCGCGATCACGTCGCGCCGCTCCAGCATCAGCAGCCGCGCGGCCATGTCGACCAGAGGCACGTTCGAGCCGTGCCCGTTCACGAACAGGATGCGACGGAAGCCGTGGTGGATCAGGCTCTTGCCGATATCCACCAGGTATTCGACGAACCGCTTCCACTCGATCGTGATCGAGCCCGGGAAGTCCATGTGGTGCGGCGTGTAGCCGTGCGTGACCGTGGGCAGCAGCAGGCTCTGCTCGGGCCGCGCCAGCACCGCCCGCTCGGCCAGCGCCTCGGCGATCACGACGTCCGTGTCGATCGGCAGGTGGTAGCCGTGGTCCTCCAGGGTGGCCACCGGGATCACGCACACCGGGTCGTCCGCGACCCGGTCGGCCACCTCTGGCCAGGTCAGCTCGGCGTACCTGTGTGTGTGGTCAGTCGAAGGCATAGTGCTGGGGCTCGGAGTCGCAGGGATTCCCGCGTCCGAAGGTGATCTCTCTCCTTGTGACGTCAGCGATGCACCAAAAGACAGTCTTGGTCTTCGAGCCGAGGCAGGTATGACGGCAGATCGAGTCGGGTGCGTCCCGGTGGTCGCTGATCGCCGCGCGCAGCGTCGCGGCCGTTATGGTGCCCTCCGCAAGCCATGAGAGCGCGCGACGATACCGGACGTCCGAGCGGGCTGCATAGTCATCGTCGCCCTCGTACGGCAGCATCCGCTCGCTCACGTAGTGGTTGGTGTGGGCCAGCGTGCCGCGTGCGTCGGGCCGGATCAGCTCGGCGTCGGTGGCCGATCCCTCGACCGAGACGACGCCTCCGCCCGCGTGCGCCAGCACGGTGTTGTAGGACGATGCCCGGGCGGGATGCAGCGCGGCGGTCACCGCATCGTCGAGCGTGCGTCGCCGCACGATGTCGCGAACGTGCAGCAGGCGGGGTATGCCGGGGCGGTTGTCGTTCGGTGCGACCTCGTTGCCGGTCAGCGACAGACCGGCCGAGTTGAATCCCACGCTGATCCACGGCCCGATGCCGACGGTCATGACCACAGGATCGCCGGGCACGTGCCACTCGATCGCGATCAGATCCTGCTCCGCCGATGCTGACAGGTCGTTCGTGTGGGCCACCCAGACGCCGCCGTCGGCGCTGGCCGGCGCGCACGCCACCAGGTCGGAACAGCCACGGGTCGGCTCGGGAGCCGGCGCTTCGTCCAGCTCCTCGATTCCGGCGGCGAACAGCGCTCCGCGATCGACGCCGGCGGCGTCGGCCACCCCGTCCAGCTCCTCGACCAGCCACGGCAGCTCGCGCCGCGTCACCTCGAGATACGGCTGCGCGGCGGCGACGGTCACATCGCCGACCCCGTCGCAGCGCCGGCGGATCGCATCGGAGCAGA
Organism: Gaiellales bacterium; assembly: GCA_035473255.1. Lineage (GTDB taxonomy): Bacteria > Actinomycetota > Thermoleophilia > Gaiellales > JAICJC01 > JAICYJ01. Next base: position 1,595 of record DATIOK010000134.1, on the reverse strand, counting down.
CGGCGCCGATCTGCTCGCCCACCTCCCGATGCGTCCCGGCGACGCGCAACAACTCGAGCGTTCGGCCGGGCATCTAGGAGCCCTGGTGCTGCGATAGACGTCTCACGGAGACGCCGATTGTCTCCGGCTGGCGCAGGCCCGTCAACCCTGCGGGCGGTGGTGGTGGTCACCCCACGGAGGACGACGCCGCCTGCGGTGAGCGGCTGCCTACCAGCAGCGTGATCATCGAACCGGGGCCGTAGCTGCCGTCCGGCGCATAGCCGGTGGCTCGCAGCACCGTGCCGCGCGTTCCGTAGGGTGCCCGGTGGATCACGAACCTGACCGGGCCGTGTCGCTGAAACAGCGCCTTCGCCTGGGTCAGCGGCAGGCCGACCACGAGCGGGAAGTCGTAGGCGGCGCCGCCGGAGGCGTCCGCGCGCGCCCCCAGTGCAAGACCGGATGCTCCGACCGCTGATGTGACCGCCAGCACCGCCGCCACCACGGCCAGTGTCAGGCTGCGCGCTACGGCAGCCGCGCCCGCAAGGGCCAGCCCGGCCAGCAGGCAGAGCACCGCAAGCACCCAGCCGGGCGGCTCCAGCAGCGCGACCGCCACCAGCACCGCCGCGGTCGCGGCCACCACGACCGTGACGAGGCCGGGGATCACGCGCGGCCACCCCGCGGTGGTCGCCCCGCGCTTGGAGTCCGGCTTCGGCGCTGCGCTCACACGGCCACGATAGCCGCCGGCCCGGCGCAGGTGTCAGTCGCCGCGGGCCGTGGTATAGATCGGTCGATGGCTTCGCATGCCAGCCGAAACGCACCCATGTACAGGCAGGTTGCCGACCAATTGGCGGCCGAGATCGCATCCGGCGAGCTGCCGCCCGGATACCGGGTGCCGTCGGAGCGGGTGATCGCCGAGCGCCACGGCCTGTCGCGGATGACAGCCCGCCAGGCGGTCGAGCTGCTCGTGCGGCGCGGCCTCGTCTACCGGCGACCGGGTTCGGGCACGTACGTTGCCGCCCCACGGGTGGAGCACACGCTGCAGTGGTTCGCGGGCTTCACCGAGCAGATGCGGGCGCAGGGGATCGAGCCGGGCGGGCGCGTCCTGGCAGTCAGGCTGTCCGAGCAGGACGGCTCGGACGCCGGCGTCGCGCTGGGACTGCCGGAGGGCGAGACAAGCTGGATGGTTCGCCGTGTGCGCTTCGGAAACGGGGAGCCGCTGCTGGTCGAGGAGTCGCACGTTCCGGCCCGCCTGTTCCCCGACCTCAACCGCCACAACCTCGCTCAGAACTCCCTCTATGACCTGATGCGGAGGCGCTACGGCGTCGATCCCGTGCGCGCCCACGAGACGATCGAGCCGACCGCGTGCGAGCAGGACGAGGCGCGGCACCTGGCCACGCGGCCGGGCGCTCCGGCGATCCTGGTCACGCGAACCGCGTACGACGGCGCCGACCGGCCGGTGGAGTACGCCCGCGACATCTACCGCGGCGACCGCGCCCGTTTCGTGGTCGACCTGCGGCGCCAGCAGGCGGACGCACCGGCTGCGGGATGATCAGCTCGGTGCGCGCTCGGCGCTGAGCGCGAGCAGCTCGCCGCGCAGGTCGGCCAGCGGCTGCGCG
>DATIOK010000133.1:0-5638 GCA_035473255.1 Gaiellales bacterium | reverse complement strand
GGGACGAGCGCGCCGCCGTGTTCCTGCGGGCCGCCGACCTCCTGACCGGGCCGTGGCGCGACACCATCAACGCCGCCACCATGCTGGGGCAGTCGAAGACCGTCTACCAGGCCGAGATCGACGCCGCGTGCGAGCTCGCAGACTTCTGGCGCTTCAACCCCACCTACATGCGGCGGATCATGGAGGAGCAGCCGCGCTCGTCGCCGGGCATCTGGAACCGGATGGAGTACCGGCCGCTGGAGGGCTTCGTGTTCGCCGTGGCGCCGTTCAACTTCACGGCCATCGCCGGCAACCTGTCCGGAGCTCCCGCCCTGATGGGCAACACCGTGATCCTGAAGCCGGCCTCGACCGCCGTCTACTCGACGTACTTCCTGATGAAGCTGCTCGAGCAGGCCGGCCTGCCGCCGGGCGTGATCAACATGGTGCTGGGGTCGGGCGCCGAGATCGGCGACGCCGCGCTGCGCTCGCCCGAGCTGGCCGGCATTCACTTCACCGGCTCGACGGCGGTGTTCCAGTCGATGTGGAAGACGGTCGGCGACAACATCGCCGGCTACCACGGCTACCCGCGGATCGTCGGTGAGACCGGCGGCAAGGACTTCATCCTGGCCCACACCTCGGCCGACCCCCAGGCCGTCGCCACCGCGATTCTGCGCGGTGGGTTCGAGTACCAGGGGCAGAAGTGCTCGGCGGCCTCGCGCGTCTACGCGCCGTCCAACCTGTGGCCGCAGATCCGGGAGGCACTGGAGACCGAGGTGCCGACCATCCGCATGGGCCCGGTCGAGGACTTCCGCAACTTCATGGGCGCGGTGATCGACCAGAGCGCATACACCACCCAGGCGGATGCGTTCGACATGGTCAAGAAGTCGGATGACGCCGAGATCGTGGTCGGTGGGGACGCCGACGACAGCGACGGCTACTTCGTCGGCCCGACCGTGATCGCAACCCAGGATCCCTCCTTCGACCTGATGCAGCGGGAGCTGTTCGGGCCGGTCGTGACGACCTATGTGTACGACGAGAAGCGGTTCGATGACACCCTCGACGTGGTCAACGCCACCTCGCCCTACGCCCTCACCGGCGCCGTGTTCGCGACCGACCGGTCTGCCATCTCGCAGGCCCACGACGCGCTGCGCGACGCCGCCGGCAACTTTTACGTGAACGACAAGCCGACCGGCGCCGTGGTCGGGCAGCAGCCGTTCGGTGGCGCCCGCGCGTCCGGTACCAACGACAAGGCCGGCTCCATGTGGAACTTGATCCGGTGGACGAGCCCGCGCACGATCAAGGAGACGTTCGTGCCGGCGTCCGACTACCGGTATCCGTTCATGGCCGAGGAGTAGCGTGGAGGGGGCGGCCGCACGAGCGTTGGCATCGCTGCCGGGGCGCACCGGCGTATCGGCGACCTCGCAGGAGGGGAAGCAGCTGCTGTGCGACCCCTTCGAGCTGGACGGCCTGATGCTGCGGGCCTATCTGCCGCGGCTGCAGATGGGCGGAGTCGAGCAGCTGACCCTGCGCTTCGCGGTCGGCGACCAGCCGTGGACGGCGCGGTTCGAGCTGACCGAGGCCGAGTACCACTCGTTCGAGCAGGCGATCGCGGTGCTTGCGCTGCTCGAGATCAGCGAGGACGGCCCGGGCCGGCAGGCGGCGCGGGTGGAGCTGCACATACCGGCGGTGATGACCGCGATCTTCTGCCAGTACGCCGTCGAGGGCAACGAGTACGACGTGCGCGTGGACGACCTGTCGGAGTCCGGGGTGCACTTCACGATCGAGCTGCAGATGGCGGCGGGCGACGAGTTCGCCCTCACGTTCCCGCTCGAGGAGCGCAGTATCACGATCCAGGCCAAGGCTGTGAAGGCGGACATGGGCGCCTACGGCCGGGCGGTGGTGGGCTCACGCATCACCCGGGTCAGCGACCGCGATCTGCTGGCCATTCGTCGGGCCGCCGCGACCGCCGGGTAGCGCCCGCGCCTACCCGTCTCACTAGCCTACGGCGATGCCCTCCTCGTTGCCCGAACCGCGGGTGGTGGCCGCGTTCGCGGCCATCTACCTGGTCTGGGGCTCGACCTTCCTGGCCATCGCCTGGGCGGTCGAGACGATCCCGCCGTTTCCGATGATGGCGGCGCGCTGCCTGGTCGGCGGCGGCATCCTGCTGGGCCTGTCGCGCCTGCGCGAGCCCGACTCGGCATGGCCGACGCCGGCCGAGTGGCTGGGCTCGGGCGCGGTCGGGCTGTTCCTGTTCGTCGGCTGCCACGCGGTGCTGGCGCGCGAGGAGCAATTCGTCCCCTCGGGCGTGTCGGCGCTGTGCCTCGCAACCATCCCGTTGTTCGTGCCGCTGCTGGCCTGGGGCTTCTTGGCGTCGGGGCGGCCTTCGTCGCGCACGGCGCTGGCCCTGTTGGCCGCGTTCCTGGGCGTGGCGCTGCTGGTGGCGGGAAAGACCAGCGGCGGCGGCCTGTCGGCGACCGATGCCGCGCTGCTGCTGCTGGCCGCCTTCTCGTGGGCGGCCGGCACGATCGCCACCCGCAGGGTGCCGCTGCCCCCTGCGCCGATGGCGGCGGCCGGTGCGCCGCTGCTGGTCGGCGGGCTGGTGCTGGTGGCCGTCTCGTTCGCATCGGGCGAGGCGCAGGATCTGCAGCTGTCGCAGGTCAGCGGACGCTCACTCGTTGGCCTGCTCTACCTGGTGCTGCTCGGCACGGTGGTCACCTTCACCGCCTACATCTGGCTGCTCGGCCACGTTGCGCCCACGCGGGTGGCAACGTACGCGTTCGTGAACCCCGTGGTAGCGGTGTTCCTCGGCTGGGCCTTGGCGGGCGAGCAGCTCACCGCAACGACCCTGGTCGCGACGGCGGTGATCGTGGCGGCCGTGGCGGTCGCGGTGTCTGACCGGTCGTCGAGCCGGCCCCGGCGGCAGGTGGTGATCGACTCGGCCGAGCCGGTGTCGCCGGTCGTCGAGCGCGGCGCATAGCGGCAGGAGCACCGAGTCCGCGACGATCGGTCACGGCTCCCGCCGAAACGTGCAACGCTCGGCGCGCTCTTAACGGTGTCAAACCCCGCCTCGGGCGGCGTGGGCGGTCCGGCACGGGATCGTGACGAGCCGCCACCGGACGGTGACGCGTGCCCGCATGGTTGCGGGGTGGCCTGGTCAGCCCCGGTGATGTTGGTGGCGGACCGGGTGGTGCCATCGTTGCGCGTGGCGATGGGGCCGTTGCGGCGCCGTGATCAACGTTGCAAAACTGCGTGTCACGCGCCGGTCACGGCGATGGCACCTTACGGGCCGATCGCGGCCAGCACGGCGGCCGCGGCCTCCGGCGACCGGCAGAACGCGCTGAAGGCGGATGCCTCAGGCAGGATCGGGCCGCTGGCGCGGCGCAGCACGAACCAGGAGCGCTCGAGCGGTGCACCCGGCATCGCCACCGGCACCAGCGAGCCCGACGCCAGCTCGGCGCCGACCGCGTGGTCGGACAGCAGGGTTATGCCAAGCCCCACCAGAACGGCCTGCTTGACGGCGCCGTTGGAGCCCAGCGTGAGCGTGGAGCGGGGCGCGATCCCGGCCTCGACCAGGAACGCCTCGACGGTTGCGCGCGTCCCCGACCCGCGCTCGCGCAGCAGCCAGGTCTCGTCCGCCGGATCCGCGACCGGATGGTCGGCCGCTGCCACCACCACCAGGCGGTAGTCGAGGAACGGCTGGCCGCTGATCCCGGAGCCGGCCGGTGGGCTGCCGCCGATCGCCAGGTCGACCTGGCGCTGGGCCAGCCGCTCGTACACCTCGGCGCGGTTGCCGACCTCGAGCGACACGTCCACCTTCGGATGGCCCGCCATGAACGCCTTCAGGAGCGCCGGCACCACGTACTCGCCGGCGGTCGTGACCGCGGCCAGTCGCAGCGCCCGCACCTCTCGGATCTCGCGCAGCGCCTGGTCGCGCAGTCCCAGCAGCTCGGCGGCGTAGCGGGCCAGCGTCTCACCGGCCGGCGTCAGCATGATGCCGCGGCCTTGCCGGGTCACCAGCTCCACGCCGAGGTCGCGCTGCAGTGCGCCTACCGCCGCCGACACGGCCGGCTCGGTCACCACCAGCGCCGCCGCCGCTCCGCGCACCGAGCCGGCACGTGCGAGCGCCAGGAACGTGTTCAGCTGGCCGAACGTCATTGCAAGACGAGGTTATCAGTACCGTCCAAGCGTTCAACCGTGGTTGCAGCGTTCGCACGCACCCCCACCCGGTAGAGTGGATCGATGCCACGTCCGATCATCCTTGGCGTCGTGGGCGACTCCGCGAGCGGCAAGACGACGCTGACGCGGGGCCTGGTGCGCGTGCTCGGCCAGGAGCAGGTCTCGCACGTCTGCCTCGACGACTACCACCGCTACGACCGCTCGCAGCGAGCTGACATGGGCCTGACGCCGCTTGACCCGGGCTGCAATCACATGGACATCATGGGCCAGCACCTGATGCTGCTGCGCCGGGGCGAGGCGATCATGAAGCCGGTCTACCGGCACTCGGACGGGACGTTCGCGCCGCCCGTCTACCTCACCCCGGGGCGCTTCCTGATCGTGGAGGGTCTGCTCGGCTACCACACCGACGCGCTCCGCGACTGCTTCGACATCCGCGTCTTCCTCGACCCTCCCGAGAGCCTGCGCCGCCGGTGGAAGGTGGTGCGTGACTGCTCGCGGCGCGGCTACACCACCAACCAGGTGCTCGACGAGCTCGACCGCCGCGAGCGCGACTCCACCCAGTACATCCGCCCTCAGCGACACCACGCCGACATGGTCGTGCGGTTCGCCGACCCGCCCGGCGCTCGCGACGATCCCGACTCCACGCACCTGGACGCACACCTGCTGCTGCGGCCCGGCCTGCCGCACCCCGACCTGTCGGACGTCGTCGGCGACGACCCCGAGCAGGGCCTGTCGCTGGTGGGCGCCGACGGCGAGCAGGACCTGCGGGTGCCGGGACGGCTGCCGGCGGCAACGGCGCTCGAGCTCGAGGAACGGATCTGGGAGCACATGCACTTCGCAAGCCACCTGCGGTCGGAGCGGCTGGGCGAGTTCACGCTCGGCACCGACCTCAACCGCAGCGACTCGCTCGCCATCGTGCAGCTGCTCGTGCTCTACCACCTCGTGACGGCGCGGGCCAAGGTCGCCGTGGGTGGGGCGGAAGCGGCAACGCGGACGTAGCCCGGACAACCGTGGCTAGAATCGCGCACCTATGCGCGTAGCCGTGATCGGACTGGGGACGATGGGCGCACCCATGGCGGGCCACCTGCTTGACGCCGGCCACGAGTTGACGGTGCACAACCGCACGCGCGAGCGCGAGCTGCCCCTGGCCGAGCGCGGCGCCGCCCGCGCCGCCACCCCGGCCGAGGCTGCCGACGGAGCCGACGCGGTGCTGATCTGCGTCTCCGACACGCCCGACCTGGAGGCGGTGCTGTTCGGCGCCGACGGCGTCGCGCAAGGGCTGGCCGCCGGCGGCACCGTGATCGACTGCTCGACGGTGTCTCCCTCGGCAACGGCCGAGCTGGCCGAGCGTCTGGCCGCCCAGAGCATCGGCCTGGTGGACGCGCCGGTGTCCGGCGGCTCCGAGGGCGCCCAGAACGGCACGCTCACGATCTTCGTGGGCGGCTCGCCTGAGCACGTCGAGCGGGCGCAGCCGATCCTGCGG
>DATIOK010000132.1:0-1935 GCA_035473255.1 Gaiellales bacterium | reverse complement strand
CTCGTCAGAGCTGCTCGACACCTACGAGACCGAGCGCCGCGCCGTCGCCGAGGCCGTTCTGGGCCTCTCCACGCGGATCATGAAGAAGTACGCGGACGGCGACGCCGACGCCCACGAGCGCCCCATCGAGGCCCGGCAGCTGGGGCTGTCGTACCGGACGGAGCCCGCGGGGGTGCTCGCCGCGGGCGACCGCGCCCCCGACGCGCCGCTGGTCACCGCGGAGGGCACGGCGATCAGGCTGTTCGACCTGTTCCGCGGCCCGCACGCCACCACGCTCGCCTTCGAGCCGAACGGTGGGGTCGTCGTGGGCTCGGTGGCGTTCGTCGACGTCGAGGGGTACGCCTTCGCCGCCTACGGCGCCACGCCGGGCACCGTCGTCGACATCCGGCCCGACGGCTACGTCGCCGCGATCAGGGCAGCCAGCTGACCGTGCCGCGCAGGAGGCCGTAGCCGACGAACGCGACCACGTCGATGAGCGTGTGCGCGCCGACCAGGCACCACAGCCTGCCCTGGCGCTGCCACACCCGGCCGAACACCAGGCCCATCACGAGGTTGCCGACGAACCCGCCCAACCCCTGGTAGAGGTGGTAGCTCCCGCGCAGCACGGCGGCGGCCAGCAGTGACCGGTTCTCCGACCAGCCCAGCTGCCGCAGCCGGGTGAGCAGCCAGCCGATCATGATGACTTCCTCGGCCCACGCGTTCCCGGCGGCCGAGAGGATCAGCACGGGCATGCGCCACCAGGTGTCGGAGAGGGTGGTCGGCGCGATCGTGACGCTCACGCCGAGCGCGTGCGCCACCAGGTAGAGGCCCAGCCCCGGAATGCCGATGAGCGCGGCGAGGCCCATGGCGCCCAGCGCGTCGCGGCCCGGGCGGGTGCCGTCCAGCCCGACGGCGCGCAACGCGAACCCGGCGCGCAGCAGCAGGTACGCCGCCAGTGCCCCCCACGCGGCCAGCTGCAGCGCGCTCGTGAGCTGGAACGCCAGGTCCACCAGGCTCGCCTCGGCCCGGGGGGCGTTCAGCGCGACCTGCTGCTCGTTGAGCGGCACCGTCTGCAGCAGGGCGTTGAGCAGGGACAACGCGCTGCGGAGCGCGGAGAGGCCGAGCGTGACCGTCAGGACGACGAGGATCTCGGTGCCGACGAGCCTGCGCTCCGCCGGATCGGTGATCACCGGGACGGTGGTGGGCCGCGGCGGCGCCAACCAGCGGGACATGATCGGACGTTACCGCGCGGCGTAACCTGGACCGGTGCTCCGGCTGCTCCTCTCACCGCGCTGGATCATGTGGCATCTGCTCACCCTCGGCGCGATGGTCACGTGCGGATTGCTGGCGGCCTGGCAGTGGGGGCGGGCCGAGTCGGCCGCGGGCAGCCTGCTCAACGTCGGCTACGGGTTGCAGTGGCCGCTCTTCGCCGTGTTCTTCGGCGTGATGTGGTACCGCATGCTGCGCCTGGAGGTGCGGCGCGTCGCGGGGGAGCAGCCCGAGGAGGTCCCGCCGCCGCCCACCCCGGTGCCCGAGGGCCCGTCGCCGTTCACCCCCCGGCCCGCCGCGGCGGAGCCGATCACCGACGAGAGCGATCCCGAGCTCGCCGCGTACAACCGCATGCTGGCGATGCTGGCCCAGCAAGATCAAGCGCTGCAAGATCGCGAACGCGAGAACAGGACCCGCTGAGTGACGATCGAGAAGCTCCTGCCCGCCTACCGCGTGGCCGCCTGGGTCACCGGCATCGGCCTGGTGATCCTGGTGTTCGTGGCCATGCCGCTGAAGTACTTCTTCGGCCAGCCGCTGCTCGTCGCGATCGTCGGCATGGCGCACGGCTTCCTCTACATGGCCTACATCGTGATCACCCTGCTGCTGGCCGAGCGCTGCCGGTGGCGTCCCGTCGACGCGCTGGTGATCCTCGTGGCGGGCACGATCCCGCTGGCCTCGTTCTTCGCC
>DATIOK010000131.1:0-8476 GCA_035473255.1 Gaiellales bacterium | reverse complement strand
TCGGGCTCCTCCATCACGGGCATCGTCAGCGTGTCGGCCGGCATCTCCAGCGAGACGGCGGGGTGCTCTCCCGTCTCCTCCTCCTCGGCTCGAGCCTCGGCCTCGGTCTTGAAGAGCGGGTGGTTCTGGAACGGATCATGCACCGCGAACTCGTCGATCGGCATGTCGTCGTCCAGATGGCTGTTCTGGCGCTTGAGGGCGAGATGATCCTCGATCACCGAGGAAAACAGCGAGCTACTACCGGTCATGGACACCTCTCCGGACGCATGTCAGTGAACGTGGAACCCAAACTGCGGGCGTGAATATAGCAGCCGCGTGTAATCCAGTCGTTAACATCTGGTTCGGGATTCCGGCATCAGGTTACCCGGTTTTTGCCCTCGCGCTTGCTTGCGTAGAGGGCGTTGTCGGCAGCCGCGATCAGATCGAGTTGGGTCTGGTCGAGGTCCGGGCCGGAGGCCACGCCGAAGCTGGCCGTGACCGCGATCTCGTCCTCGCCGCCGAAGCTGACCAGCCGCTCGGCGATGGCTGCGCGCAGGCGCTCTGCCAGATTGACGGCACCCTCGTGGTCGGTCTGGGGCAGCAGCACGGCGAACTCCTCGCCACCGTAGCGCGCGGCCAGGTCGATGTCGCGGATGTGGCCCGAGATGGCCATCGCCACCGACCGCAGCACCGCGTCGCCGGCCAGGTGCTTCATGGGATGCGTGTCGTTGACCCGCTTGAAGTCGTCGATGTCGAGCATCACCAGCGACAGCGGGGTGCCGAACCGGTGGGCGCGCTCGAACTCGCGGCCCAGCACCTCGTAGAACTGGCGCCGGTTGGCGAGCCCGGTCAGGTCGTCGGTGATCGCCTGCTGCTCGACCGCGCGGTGCAGCCGCGCGTTCTCGATCGCCACGCCCGCCTGCACGGCCAGGCCGGACAGCGTCTCGACGTCGTCGGGGCCGAACACGCCGCCCTCGGCATCGACCACCGTGAAGCAGCCGAGCAGCGCACGCTCGCGCACGATCGGCACGGCCAGCAGCGCGCGCGGCGACGCCGACGACCGCGGCTCCTGCGCCTGCAGCGCCTCGCCCTCGATGCCGCGTCCGACCTGCACCACCATCGGCAGGTCGGTGCGCGAGCCGCGAGCCGTACCCAGCCGTACCTGCTCGGTGGCCTCGCCGTTCTGGGTGTCATACAGCAACAGGCGCCCGCCGCGGGCCTTGGTGGCCTGCACCGCCAGCTCCAGCACTCCACCCAGCAGCACCCGCAGATCATGCGTGGCGGCCAGCGTCTCGCCGTACCTGGCCACGGTCGTCTTGAGCCGCGCACGCTCGCCCTCCAGCTCGGTCATGCGGTGCGTCAGCTCGCTGGACATGGTGTCCAGCGCCACGTTCAGCTCCTCGAGCTCGTCGCCGTGGCTGGGCGGAAGCGGCGTCTGCAGTCGCACCAGCGCCAGCGCCCGCTGCGACAGCTGGCTGAGCGCGCGCGAGATCCGGTCAGCGGCGAGCAGCGCCAGCGCGGCCACCAGTCCCGCCAGCAGCGCCAGCGGCACCAGCAGCTTCAGCCGCAGCGCGTCGATGCGATCGCTGATGCGACCGGTCGGGTAGTTCGCGACCATCTCCGTCAGCGCCTTCCCCGGCCCACCCACGCGCACGACCTGGGCGCGAACCGCCGCGTCGCCAATCGAGCCGTCGCTGGCCGCCTGCCCAGGTGTGAAGCCTCTCAGATCCCCGCTGAGGCCATCGGGGCTGGCGATCACGTGGCCGCCGCTGGCCAGCGCCAGGTCGACGCCGTCGGGCAGCGGGCTCTGGGCCGCAACCCGCAGCAGCAGCTCGTCGTTGAGCGGCATTGAGACGATCACGCGCCTGCCGGCGGTGTGGGGGACCAGCTCAGCGCTGGCCTGCCAGACCGGGCCCGCCGGCACCGACCCGGCGAACGTGCCCTTGTCGTCGGCCAGAGCCACGGTGTAGCCCTGCGGGACGGACGACAGGTCGAGTTGCGACGCATCGCGTTCGCGGAAGGCCCTGGCCACATCCGGCCGCGACGCGAGCTGCACGGCCACAGTCTGGGCGACGACCTGCTGAGCGCGGTAGGCCGCGGCCGCGCCGGCGGCGCCGATCGACAGCTTCGCGTCGACGCTGCGGACCGTGTCGCGCGTGAGAAGCGCCTGAACGATCAGACCGGCGCCGATCAGCGGCACCAGCGCCAGCCCGACCAGGACGATGGACAGCTTGTGGCGAAAGCGCACGCTTTCAGTAACCCCTTCCCAGACCCAGTCTCGGATTATACGAACGGAAGGCCCGCCGTGAGCACCCCAAAAGGGGGACACGGGCCCGCAATTTTCAGTAGGCGGCCAGGTCCCGCGCCGCCGCGAGAATGTCCTCTTCGAGCGGCAGGTACTCGCGCTCCAGCGGGGGCGCGAACGGGATCGGCGTGTCAAGCGCCGCCACCCGCCGCACCGGTGCATCGAGGTACTCGAACGCGTCCTGCGCGATCACGGCGGCCACCTCGCCGCCGAATCCGCCGGTCAGGTTGTCCTCGTGCACGATCAGCGTCTTGCCGGTCTTGCGCACCGAGTCCAGCACCGTGTCGCGATCGAACGGGACCAGCGTCCGCAGGTCGATCACCTCGACCGAGACCTCCTCCCGCTCGAGCGTGTCAGCCACGGCCAGCGCCAGCTGCACGGTGGAGGCGTAGGTGATGATCGACAGGTCGCCGCCCTCCCGCACGACGTCGGCCTTGCCAAGCGGCACCAGCACGCCGTCCCGCGGTCCGGTGGCGACCTGCTGCTTGACGCGGCGGTAGAGGAACTTGTGCTCGCAGAACACGACCGGGTTGGGATCCCGGATCGCGGATCGCAGCAGCCCGTAGGCATCGGTCGCGGTCGCCGGGCACACGATCTTGAGGCCGGCGTGATGATGGAACCAGGCCTCCACGTTCTCGGAGTGGTACGGGCCGCCGCCGACTCCGCCGCCGTTGGGGCAGCGCACGACCAGCGGCACCGCCCAACCGATGCGATAGTGCATCTTCGCGGCGCAGGTGATCAGCTGGTCGTACGCGCACGACACGAAGTCGGCGAACTGCATCTCGGCGATCGGCCGCTGCCCGGCCATGGCCGCACCCACGGCGACGCCCACGATGCCCGACTCGGCCACCGGCGTGTCGATCGAGCGCAGCTCGCCGAATCGCTGCTGCAGCTCCTTGGTGGCCCCGAACGCGCCGCCCTGGCGGCCGACGTCCTCGCCCATCACGAACACCCGCTCGTCGATCTCCATCTCGTCGTGCATCGCGGCCCGGATCGCCTCCAGGTAGGTCATCTCAGGCATCGATGTCAGCCTCCGCGAACACCCCAAGATGCGCCTCCGAGGGGTCCGCGAACCCGTCGTCGTCAGCCCGCTCGACCGCCTCGTGCACCTCGTCCTTGACCGTCGTGCGGATTCCCTCGAGCTTGGCCTCGTCGATCGCCCGCTCCTCGCGCAGCGCCTGCTCGAGGCGCTTCAGCGGATCCTTGTCCGACCACTCGGCCAGCAGCTCCATCGGCATGTAGCTCTCGTACTTGTCGTGGGCCGCGTGGCCTGCCATGCGGTAGGTCTTGCACTCGATGAAGCGCGGGCCGCGGCCGGCGCGGCAGTGCGCCACCGCCTCGCTCATCGCCGAGTACACCGCCAGCACGTCGTTGCCGTCCACCTCGATCGCGGGGATGCCGTAGCCGAGCGCCTTCTTGTAGAGGTCCGTGACCTTCGTCTGCTTGCTGATCGGCGTCGTGTAGGCCCAGCGGTTGTTCTCGGCCACGAACACCGCCGGCACCTCGAGCACGGCCGCGATGTTCAGGCCCTCGTGGAAGTCGCCACGAGAGGTGGCGCCGTCGCCAAAGGAGGTGACTGCCACGCGATCCTCGCCGCGCTGCTTGTAGGCCAGCGCCGCACCCACGGTGAGCGGGATCATGTCGGCCATGTGCGACACCTGGCAGGGGATGTTCCACTCGTAGCCGCCGATGTGCAGGTTGCCGTCCTTGCCGCGCGTCGTGGAGCCGGCCTTTCCCATGAACTGCGCGAACATGCGCCACACGGGCACGCCGTGCACCAGGTAGGAGCCGAGGTCACGGATCCACGGCGACAGCCAGTCGCCGTCAGCCCCCCTGCGCAGCGGCGCCGCCATGCCCACCGAGATCGCCTCCTGGCCGCGGCCGGTGTAGTAGCTGCCGGGCAGCTTGCCCTGCCGGTACAGGTTCAGCGCGCGCTCCTCGGTGGCGCGTGTCAGCACCATCCAGTAGTAGAGGTTCAGCGCCTCCTCGTCTGAGATCCGGGGCGGAGGAGCGGGCTCGGGGACGGCGGAGATATTGCGTGCGGGGGTGCTCATCGGTTCAGGCGAGGTCCTCGTTTGGGGAGCGCGGACGGGTCAATGGGCTTATCGGCCATTTCCGGCGATACGCTTTAGACGGAACCTCGCGGGTCGGCAGATGCCCAACACGACGGGCCTGATACTAGCCTCGACCGCGGCCATCGACTGTCAGCTAAACCCGGTCTTAACTCGCGGGAGCAGTTCCACGGGCGGCGACGACTGATGCCCGGCGGTCGCGCACACGACGCCGATCGGTGCGGGACTCATGGACGCCCACCTTGACGGGTGGCGCCCCGTGCTCCCCGACGACCCCGGCCGCCAGCGCGGCCGCATGGGCCGCCTGCCGCCGCGTCGGATAGTCCCCAGCGTCACGCTCTGGCTGGCCGTTGTACTTGACGCTCACGGTGAACACACGCACCACGCTCCCTGCGGTTCGGTCGCGCGGAAGCCACGCGCGGGTTGTCGAGTACCTAGAGGACGCGACAACCGGCGCCTTTCTTCCACCCTACTGTCGCGGCGGCCGAAGCCAGGCCAGGAGGCGCTTGGCGATCGATGGTGCTGACCCCTTGTGGGTGAGCGGCCGGGCGTGTCCGTGCGGAGGGTGTGCCAGCAGCGAGCGGAACGAAGCCATCTGTTGCGAGCATACAACCGCCCGGCGACGAACCTCTCGACTGCACGGGGTGTCATACTCCATCGACCACGATGCCTCCCTCTCCCGCCACCTCGATCGATGAGATCCGCCGCAAGGTCGTCAAGGAACTGGTCGACCTCGATGTGGCGTTTGCGCGCAGGCGGTTGACGCGCCGGCAGCGAATCGCTCGGGGACTGCGCCGGCGCACTGCCGGCATTCGGCGCTTCGTTCGCTAGCCCGCCACGCGACCGACGCGGTTGGCCGGAGACCGGATCGTGCACCGGGGAGCTTTCGGTAGGCTGCCCGCCGATGACGCTGGTAACTCTCATACCGGGCGACGGGATCGGCCCTGAGGTGGTCGATTCGGCCCGCCGGATCGTCGATGCCAGCGGCGCGCCGATCGAGTGGGAGCCGCGCCAGGCCGGTGCCGAGGTGTTCAAGCGGGGCCTGCCGTCGGGCGTCCCCCAGGATACGATCGACTCGATCAGCCGCTCGCGGGTCGTGCTCAAGGGCCCGCTGGAGACACCGGTCGGCTTCGGGGAGAAGAGCGCCAACGTCACCCTGCGCAAGCTGTTCGAGACCTACGCCAACATCCGCCCAGCACGCGAGTTCCCCGGCGTGGTCACGCCCTACTCCGGCCGCGGCATCGACCTGGTCGTGGTCCGCGAGAACGTCGAGGACCTCTACGCAGGCATCGAGCACATGCAGACCCCCGGGGTCGCGCAGTGCCTGAAGGTGATCTCCCGCAAGGGCTGCGAGAAGATCGTGCGCCTGGCGTTCGAGTTCGCTCGGGCAGAGGGCCGCTCCAGCGTCGCCTGCGCCACCAAGTCGAACATCATGAAGCTGACCGAGGGCCTGCTCAAGCGCACGTTCGAGGAGATCGCGCCCGAGTACCCCGAGATCGAGTCCTGGCACGTGATAGTCGACAACTGCGCGCACCAGCTGGTCAAGCGCCCGGAGCAGTTCGACGTGATCGTGACCACCAACATGAACGGCGACATCCTCAGTGACCTCACCTCCGCCCTGGTCGGCGGCCTCGGCTTTGCGCCCTCGGCGAACCTGGGCAGCGACGTCGCCATCTTCGAGGCCGTGCACGGATCCGCGCCCAAGTACGCCGGAAAGAACACCATCAACCCGACCGCCATGATCGGTGCGGCGGTGATGATGCTCCGCCACCTGAACCTGTTCGACCAGGCCGCCGCGATCGAGAACGCGCTGCTCTGCACGCTCGAGCAGGGCACGCTCACACGGGACGTCGTGGGCGATGCGGGCGCCGCCTCCACCACCGCGTACACCGATGCCATCATCGCCAACCTGGGCAACGAGTCGGCCTCATGGCCGGCCCGCTCCTATCGGCCGCTGAAGATGCCCGAGATCACGCGCGATCCCGTGATGGTGCGCCCGGCCGTGCGCCGCGTGGCCGGCCTGGACGTGTTCGTCGAGTTCGGCGGCACGCCGGACGAGCTCGGCACCTCGATGCGGCGGTTGGTCGAGATCAGCCCAGTCGAGCTGAAGATGGTCGACAACCGCGGCACCCGCGTGTTTCCCGCCACCGGCACTCCCACCGATTGCGTGGACGCCTGGCGCTGCCGCTTCATCATGCGCGACTCGGCGGCCGGCCTGTCCGACGGCGACCTTCTGACCCTGCTCTCGCGCCTCGCCGAGGAGCACCGCTTCACGCACATCGAGAAGCTGCACGAGTTCGACGGCGTCCAGGCTTTCAGCAAGGCTCAGGGCGAAGACTGAGGGATAGACTTCGGTCGATGGACGAGCTCGACCTGGAGATCGCAGCGTCACAGAGCGTCGCCGAGGTGATGATCAAGCGACCCAAGACCCTCGCTGCCGGGGCGACGGTGTCCGACGCGCGGCGCCTGTTCGAGAACCCGCGCGTGCAGGTGTGTCCGCTCGTCGAGGACGACGGGAGCCTGGTCGGCGAGCTGACACGCGACCTCATCCCCGAGTCCGCCGACGACGCCGCCCCGGCCCGCGGCTACGCCGGCGACCACCCGCCCACCATCTCCCCGCACGCCAGCATGGGCCAGGCCATGGAGCGTCTCGAGCAGCTAGGCGGGGAGCGCTTGGCCGTGATCGACGACGACGGCCGCCTCACCGGCCTGCTGTGCCTGAACCGGCGACACGGCCGATTCTGCGTCGATCCCCGCTGACTCCGTAGACTGGGCCGGTGCTGACCCCGGAGCTGATCGAGGACTTCCGCCGCGACGGCGCCGTGCGAGTGCGCGGCGCCTTCACCCACGACGAGGTGGCGCTGGTCGAGCGCGGCATCGAGCGCAACCTGGCCGAGCCAAGCGAGCGGGCGCTGATTGCCAGCCGCGACGACGACGCCGGCCGCTTCGTTGAGGACTTCTGCAACTGGCAGCGGATACCCGAGTACGAGCAGTTCATCCGGAGCTCGCAGGCGGCCGCCATCGCCGGGCAGCTGATGGGCACCGGACGGGTTCGCCTGTACCACGACCACATGCTCGTGAAGGAGCCCGGCACCCGGCAGCGCACCCCCTGGCACCAGGACCAGCCGTACTACAACATCGCCGGCTCGCAGACCTGCTCCCTGTGGATGCCGGTCGACCCCGTCAGCCGGGAATCGACGCTCGAGTTCGTCGCCGGGTCGCACCTGGGACCGTGGCTGATGCCGCGTACCTTCATGGACAGCCAGGCACGCTGGTTCCCGGAGGGCAGCCTGCAGGACCTGCCTGACATCGAGGCCGACCGCGAAGCGTTCCCGATAGTGGGCTGGGAGCTCGAGCCGGGCGACGGCGTGTTCTTCCACATGCTAGGCGCTACACGCCGCCGGCAGGGTCGGCGGCGATCGCCGCCGCCGCGCGTTCTCGGTGCGCTTCATGGGCGACGATGTCGTGCACGCGCCGCGGGCCTGGCGCACGTCTCCGGAATTCCCCGGCCTGACGGAGCAGCTGGCGGAGGGTGCGCCGATGGACACGCCGCTGTTCCCCGTGCTCTGGACCAATCCCGACTAGATGATCGATCGATATCTCCGTGATGTCCAAGGCGCAAGGCATCGCCTTGCGCCGGTCGGGAGTGATCTGCGATCACGCAGATCACGACCCGGGCGAGAACCGAGTCTCGTGCAGGTGCAAGTCGGAACGACTTGCACCGATCATGAGCGATCTGCGATCACGCAGATCGCGAACGGCAGGGAGCGTCAATACCGGGTCGTATTGGCGCAACCGAGGACGCCGCGAGGCGATGGTTCGCAGCCGTAGCCACCCCGGCCGTCGCTGAGTTCAAACCGGTCGCAGCGGCCAGGCTCGCGAGAGATATCGATCGATCATCTCAGGCGCTGGTGAACTTGTTCCAGATGGCGACGCGCTTGTTCAGGCCGTCCGGCGTCGTCTGCAGGATCTCGTAGTCGTCGAGGATGCGCTGGGGGAACACGACCAGCGGATTCTGGGCGAGCGACCCCACCATCGGGTAGCTGGCCGGCGTGCCCACCTCGTACTGGTGGTACTCCATCTCCTTCGCGTTCACGGCCGGCTCGAGGATGTAATTGAT
>DATIOK010000130.1:0-77703 GCA_035473255.1 Gaiellales bacterium | reverse complement strand
CCGCCGGCGATGCCGCTGGGCGGGTTGCCGAGCGAGACCAGGCCCATCGGGGAATGGTGCGCCCAGGCCCAGGTGCCGACGTTGGTGCCGACGATCTCGAGATACGCGGTGACCACGAACGCCGCGGCGTACACCAGCGGCGCGCGGCCGCGCAGGATGAACGCGGCCAGGAACAGGAAGAGGGCGGCACCGCCCACGTCCGGCCGGGCGCTGATCGCCACTCCCCAAACAGCCCAGGCGCCGGCCACCACCAGCACGGCGCGCGGGAACCAGATGCCGGCACGGGTGCCGTACATGGCGCCGCCGATCGTCAGCGCGGCCAGGTAGACGAGGCCGTGCCCGGGCGGGACGAAGCTGGGCACGTTGTGCAGCCGGTAGGTGTAGAGGCCGAGCAGCGGCGAGGCCGTGTACTCGAGCATGGTCGCCGCCACGATCACGGCGCCCACCTGGTAGCGCACGGAGCGGCTCTCGCCGCGGAGCAGCGCCAGCAGCAGCAGCCAGGTGAAGGCGCCCAGCGTCCGCTGAGTCCAGATGCCGGCGCCGCGATCTGCGAGCAGTACGGCGGCGATCCAGAGCACCGAGATGGCGCAGATCAGCAGCAGGCGGCGTCGGGTGGGATGCAGCACGAGTCGAATACGTAGCGCATAGCCCGGCGGTTCACAACCGGTGGCCCCCACGTACACCGCTAGGATCGCCCCCGTGCCCGCACCGCTGACGCCCGCGCCCTTCGACCACTGGCCCCGCTACCAGGAGCTGACCGATCTGCTCGAGGCGTGGACGGCGGAGCGTCCGCAGCTGCTGACCGTGGTCTCGATCGGACGCTCCCACGAGGGCCGTGACATCTGGATGTGCGAGGTGACCGACGGGTCCACCGGGCCGGCGCGCGACAAGCCGGCCGTCTGGGTCGACGCCAACATCCACGCCACCGAGGTGACCGGCGGCGCGGCCGCACTGCACCTGGTGCACACGCTGCTGGCGGGCCACGAGATGGACGAGCGGATCGGCCGCGCGCTTCACGGCCGCAGCTTCTACGTGGTACCGCGCCTGAACCCCGACGGCGTCGAGCTGGCCCTGGCCGACGTGCCTCGCTACGTGCGGTCCGGCGTGCGCCCCTGGCCGCTTCCGACCGAGCTGCCCGGCCTGCACTCCTCCGACGTGGACGGCGACGGCCGCATCCTGTCGATGCGGATCCAGGATGAGACCGGCAGCTGGAAGGCGCACCCCGAGCACCCGCGCCTGTTGGTGGCGCGCGGTGCCGACGAGGAGGGCGGCGGGCCGTACTACCGGCTGCTGACCGAGGGGCACCTGACCGACTACGACGGCGACATCATCAAGGTGCCGGCCGGCCTGGCCGGCCTCGACTTCAACCGCAACTTTCCCTACGACTGGCGCCCCCACTCCGACCAGGAGGGAGCCGGCGCCTACCCGACGTCCGAGCCCGAGATCCGGGCCGCGGTGCAGGCCGTCGTCGACCGCCCGAACATCACCTGCGCCGTCAGCTACCACACCTTCGGCGGCGTGGTGCTGCGGCCCTACGGCGCCCGGCCGGACGACGACTTCCCGCCCGCCGACCTGCGCGCCTACGACCGCATGGCCGACGAGGCGGTGCGCCTCACCGGGTACCCGCGCGCGTCCGTCTACCACCACTTCCAGTACGAGCCGAAGACGTGGATGCGGGGCGCCTTCGACGACTGGATCTACGAGCACCTGGGCGTGTTCGGGTGGACGACCGAGTTCTGGAGCCCGATGCGGGCCGCCGGCATCGACGTCGCGATGCGCTTCATCGACTGGTGGAAGGACCACCCGATCGAGGACGACCTGAAGATGCTTGCCTGGTCAGACAACGAGATGGGTGGACGCGGCTTCATCGACTGGTACCCGTTCCAGCATCCCCAGCTGGGGCCGGTCGAGCTGGGCGGCTGGGACGAGGTGAACGTGCTCAGCAACGCGCCGTTCGACCGGCTCGAGGCGGAGGTTGCGCCGCACAGCGACTGGGCCGTCTACCTGGCGCTGGTGTCGCCGCGGCTGGCGGTGCGGTCGTTCACGTCGGAGCGGATGGCCGGCGGCACCCACCGCCTGCGGCTGGTGGTGCAGAACACCGGCTGGCTGCCGACCAACGTGTCGAAGAAGGCGATCGAGCAGAAGGCGGTGCGACCGGTCGAGGTGGATCTGGAGCTGGGCGACGGCGCGCAGCTGGTGTCGGGCCTGGCGCACACGGAGCTGGAGCAGCTGACCGGGCGCGGCGGCGCCATCAGCATGCTGGGCTGGGATGCGGGCCACGAGCCGAGCAGCGAGCGGGTGCGTGTCGAGTGGGTGGTCGAGGCGCCCGCCGGGGCGGTGGTGCGTGCGACGGCGCGCCACCCGCGCGCCGGCGTCTGCAGCGCCGAGCTGACGCTGGCATAGCAACAGCCGCCCGGTGGCGCGAGGCCAACGAGCGGCTGTGGTGCGTTGTCTGCCTAGACGCGGACCGGGGCGGGTTCGAGCGCGATCGCCAGCACCTCGTCCACGGTCATCACGGGATGGAAGTTCATGCTCTCCCGCACGTCGTCGGGCACGTCCTCCAGATCGGCCCGGTTACGCTCCGGGATGATCACGTCGGTGAGCCCCGCCGCGTGCGCGGCCAGCACCTTCTGCTTGAGCCCGCCGATCGGCAGCACCCGGCCCTGCAGCGTGACCTCGCCGGTCATGCCGACAGTGTGCTTGACCTTCCGCTCGGTCAGCAGCGACGCCAGCGCGGTCACCATCGTGATGCCGGCGCTGGGGCCGTCCTTGGGGATCGCCCCGGCGGGGACGTGGACGTGGAAGCCCTTGTCCTCGAACGCGTGTGGGTCGATGCCCAGCTCGGCCGTGTGGCCACGCACGTAGGAGAGCGCGATCCGCGCCGACTCCTTCATTACGTCGCCCAGCTGGCCGGTCAGCTCCAGCCCGGAGCCGCCCGCCACCGATGTGGCCTCGACGAACAGCACGTCGCCGCCGGTACCGGTCACCGCAAGGCCCGTAGCGACCCCGGGCACCGCCGTGCGGATCGCAGCCTCCTGGTAGAAGCGCTGCTTGCCCAGCGCCGAGCGGGCCTCGTCCACCGTCACCTCGAGTGGGGCCTTGGCCTTCCCGGACGCGATCTGGGTGGCGGTCTTGCGCAGCACCGTCCCCAGCTCCCGCTCGAGCTGGCGCACGCCCGCCTCGCGGGTGTACTCGGTCACGATCAGCTTCAGCACGTCGTCGGACACCTGCACCTCGTCCTCCAGCAGCCCGTTTCGCTCACGCTGGCGCGGCCACAGGTAGCCACGGGCGATCGCGACCTTCTCGTCGGTGGTGTACCCGTCGAAGCGGATCACCTCCATGCGGTCGAGCAGCGGCCCGGGGATCGAGTCGGCCACGTTGGCGGTGGCGATGAACAGCACCTCGGACAGGTCGAGCTCGACGTCCAGGTAGTGGTCCCGGAACGAGTGGTTCTGAGCCGGGTCGAGCACCTCCAGCAGCGCAGACGACGGATCGCCGCGCCAGTCGGCGCCGACCTTGTCGACCTCGTCCAGCATGATCACGGGATTCATCGTGCCGGCGTCTCGCAGCGCCCGCACCAGCCGCCCCGGCAGGGCGCCGATGTAGGTGCGGCGATGGCCGCGGATCTCGGCCTCGTCACGCACGCCGCCCAGCGACATGCGCACGAACTCGCGGCCGGTGGCCCGTGCGATCGACTCGCCGATCGAGGTCTTGCCCGTGCCGGGAGGCCCGATCAGCGTGAGGATGGCACCGGAGCGCTTGTCGGCGGCGATGCCGCGATCCTGCCGCAGCTTGCGCACGGCCAGGTACTCGGTGATGCGGTCCTTGACGTCCTCGAGGCCGGCGTGATCGGCGTCCAGCACCTCACGTGCGTGCACCGGGTCCGGCCGCTCCTCGCTGCGCTTGCTCCACGGCACGGCGATCAGCCAGTCCAGGTAGGACCGGATCATCGACGCCTCGCCGGACTGGTCGCCCATGCGCTCCATCCGCGACAGCTCGCGCTCGGCCTGCTCATGCACCTCTTCGGGCATGCCGGCCTCTTCGATCTTGGCACGGTACTCGTCGATCACCGACGCGTCATCCTCGCCCAGCTCCTTGCGGATCGAGTCCATCTGCTTGCGCAGGAAGTACTCGCGCTGCTGCTTCTGCGCACCGGTCTCGACGTCGTCGCGGATGCGCTGCCGGACCTGGGCCTGCGCCAGCGCCTCGCGCTGCGCCTCCAGGGCCAGCCGCAGGCGCTCGATCACATCGAGCTCCTCCAGCAGCGACAGCTTCTGCTCGAACGACAGGTCGGGCGAGTAGCCCGCGCTGTCGGCCAGCGCTCCGGCGTCGGTGATGGAGCGCATGAACGCCGCCACACGACCGTCGTCGCCGCGCAGCTCCAGCTTCTCCTCGACCACGGCCCGGAACTCCTGCTCCAGCTCGCGCGTCTTGACGGGAGCCGGCGTGTCGTCCACGTGCTGCTCGGCGGCGACCCGCAGACGGCCGGAGGAATCGGCCTCGGCCGCGCCCAGCACGGCGCGGTGCAGGGCGTTCAGCGACACGGCGGTGACGCCGCGCGGCAGCCTCGCCCGCTCGGTCACCTCGGCCACGACGCCCACCTTCGCGTACTCGCCCTCGTGCGTGGGCACCAGCAGCACGCGCTGCTCGTCACCAACGTCGATGGGGAGGGTGATGCTCATGTTCGGGAAGACGACTGCGTCTTCCAGTGGGATCAACAGATAGGTATCCATAATCTGCAGTCTACCTCGATAGTTGAGGTTGTCAAATATGTTGGTTTGTGATTATTATAGGCGTATGAGCAATGACGCAAGCGAAGCCTGGACCCTGCTGTTCCGGCTGTTCGTGTCACAGCGAGGGCGCGTTCCGCAGGTGGCCGCCGAGTTCGATCTGTCCCCCATGCAGGCGCACGTGCTGCGCCTGCTCGACCCTGACCAGCCGCTGCCGATGCGCACGCTGGCCCGCAAGCTCTGCTGCGATGCATCCAACGTGACGGGCATCGTCGACCGGCTCGAGGAGCGCGGCCTGGTGCGCCGCGACGCCGCCCCCGGCGACCGCCGCGTCAAGATGCTGGTGGTGACCAGCAACGGCCTGGAGGTGCGTCGCCGGATCGTGCGGCGCCTGTCGGAGGCCCCCGAGCCGATCGCCCGGCTGTCCGCCACCGATCAGCGCGCGCTGCGCGAGATCCTGAACCGTGCGCTCGAGCCGGGCCTGTGACCGAGGCGGCAAAGCCAACCCAGACGCGCCGGATCCTGCGCCTGTTCTATCCGTACCGGATACGGCTGTCCGGCCTGCTGGCCATGATCGTGATCTCCGCCGGGATCAGCCTGATCTCGCCGTTCCTGCTCCGCGACCTGCTCGACAACGTGCTCTCGCAGGGCAGCAACCTTGACACCCGCACGCTGACGCTGCTGGTGGGCGGGATGGTGGCGATCCCGATCGTGACAGGCGTGATCGGCGTCGCCCAGACCTGGCAGTCCAACCTGATCGGCCAGCAGGTGATGCACGACCTGCGGGCATCCGTCTACACGCACCTGCAACGCCTGTCGCTGGCGTTCTTCACGCGCACCCGCACCGGCGAGGTGCAGTCGCGGATCGCCAACGACATCGGCGGCGTGCAGACGGTCGTCACCACCACCGCCACCTCGATCGTCTCGAACGTGACCACGGTGCTGGCCACCACCGTCGCGATGGCGGTGCTGGACTGGCGGCTGACGCTGGCCTCGTTCGCGATCCTGCCGCTGTTCGTCTGGATGACCCGGCGCGTGGGCCGCGTCCGCAAGGCGCTGGCCGCGACCATGCAGGGCTCGCTGGCCGATATCTCGACGCTGGTCGAGGAGTCGCTGTCGGTGTCGGGCGTGCTGCTGGCAAAGACGATGGGCCAGACCGGCGACCTCACCCGGCGCTTCTCCGACGAGAGCCGGCGCCTGGCCGACCTGGAGCTGCGCCAGCGCATGGCCGGGCGCTGGATGATGGCGACGATCCAGGCCACCTTCGCGATCATGCCTGCGCTGATGTACGGCATCGCCGGCTACGGGATGGCGCGCGGCGGCGCCGTCGTCTCGATCGGCACGCTGGTGGCGTTCACGACGCTGCAGACGCGCCTGCTGTTCCCGATCGGCTCGCTGCTGAACGTGCAGGCCGACCTGCAGACCTCGACGGCGCTGTTCGACCGGGTGTTCGAGTACCTCGACCTGCCGGTCGAGATCGAGGAACCGGCCGACCCGGTGCCGTTCGACCCGGCCCGAGCGGCCGGTGAAGTCGAGTTCCGCGCCGTCGGGTTCCACTACGACGAGGCCGGCGGTACCACCCTGCGCGACATCAACTTCGTCGCACCCGCGGGCAGCCGGGTGGCGATCGTGGGCGAGACGGGGGCCGGCAAGACCACGCTCGGCTATCTGACCGCCCGCCTCTACGACGTGACCGAGGGCGCCGTCCTGATCGACGGCGTCGACGTCCGCGATCTCTGCTTCGACGCGCTGCGCGGCACCGTCGGGGTGGTGTCGCAGGAGACCTACCTGTTCCACGGAACGGTGCGCGACAACCTGCGGTTCGCGAAGCCGTCCGCGACCGACGAGGAGCTCGAGCAGGCGGCGCGCGCGGCCCAGATCCACGACCACCTGGCGTCGCTGCCAGAGGGGTACGACACGGTGGTGGGCGAGCGCGGCTATCGCTTCTCGGGCGGGGAGAAGCAGCGCCTGGCGATCGCCCGGGCGGTGCTGCGCGACCCACCGGTGATGGTGCTGGACGAGGCCACCAGCGCGCTGGACGTGGAGACCGAGCGGGCCGTGCAGGAGGCGCTGGAGCACCTGTCGCGGGGCCGCACCACCATCGCCATCGCACACCGGCTGTCGACCATCCGCGACTCGGACATGATCCTGATGCTGGACGAGGGCCGCGTGATCGAGCGCGGCACCCACGAGGAGCTGGTCGCGCTGGGCGGCCGCTACGCCGCGCTGGTCGAGCGCGACGCCGTGGTCGGCGTCTAGACTTTGGATCCAAACTATGGCTGACCGCTCGTACCGCACCGCCGACCCCTACCGCGACCTGGACGTGATCGACGCCCGCGCGCCGCGGGCCAACCAGACCGTCGTCGGCCTGGTCGCGCTGGCCGGCGTGATCACCGGTGAGTGGTGGCTGCTGGCGCTGGTGGCGGTCCAGCTGGCGCTGGGGCTGACGATGGGACGCCGCTGGTGCCTGGCCTGCGTGGCCTACTTCGAGCTGCTGCAGCCACGGATCGGCGAGGGCCCGCTCGAGGACTCGCGTCCGCCGCGGTTCGCGAACCTGATGGGCGTGGCCGTGCTGACCCCGGCCGCGATCGCCTACCTGGCCGGGCTGCCGCTGCTGGGCGCCGTGCTGGGCCTGCTGGTGGCGGCGCTGGCGCTGCTGTCGGCGGCCACCGGGTTCTGCACCGGCTGCCAGATCTACAAGCTGGCGGCGCGCGTTCGCGGCCTCGGGCGCGGGCACGGCCACATCGAGCGGATCGAGCTATCCGACTTCGGCAACGCGCTCGCCCCCAACACGGTCGTGCAGTTCACCCACCCGCTCTGCTCCGACTGCCACCGGCTGGAGCGCGAGCTGCGCGACGAGGGCCGCACCGTGGTCACGGTCGACGTGCGCAGCCAGCCCCAGCTGGCCCGCAAGTACGGCGTCGGCGTGGTGCCCACGGCCGTGACCGTCGACGGCTCGGGCGCGGTGCTGGCGCGACTCGCCTAGATGGTTGATCGATATCTCCCGCGAGCCTGGCCGCTGCGAGAGGTCGGTGATACGACAGGGCAGGGGTGGCTACGGCTGCGAACCGTCGCCTCGCGGCGTCCTCGGTCGCGCCAATATTCCCGATATTGACGCTCCCTCGATCCTTGCGAGACTCGGTTCTCGCCTTCCAGGACATCACGGAGATAACGATCAACCATCTAGCGCGGCCCCTGCCGCGGCGCCCAGTGCGGCGCGCCGAACGACCAGTCCAGGTGCGGGTGGAAGTCGTTGATGGCCAGCACCCAGATGTACCAGCCGATGATCGAGGCGTAGCCGAAGAAGGCGCTGGTGCGATAGACGGTCAGCATCACCATCTCACCGGTGAAGCGGTGCATCCATGACCAGAACGGATCGCTGGGATACAGCTCGTCCCGGAAGTACGTGATCGTGAACATGCGCCAGTAGCGCAGCAGCCAGAGCGCCCAGAACGCGTCCCAGACGCCGCCCAGCGACGTGTAATAGGCAACCGCATCCTTGGCACGGCCGGCCTCGCCGACGTACTCCCAGAGTCCGAGGCACATGTGCCATGTCGAAAACGGAAACAGCATCATCACGCCCACGGAGTCCAGCGAGTCAGACAGGATGTGGGCGATCGCGCCGATCAGGTACGAGAACGCCCAGGTGCGGTTCTTGGTGAGGAGCAGGATCACCCCAGTCACCGCCAACCCCCAGAACGGCGTGTGGGTGAACCCCGCGCCCGGCCAGCCACGGTGGAACTGCACAGGGTCGTCCAGGATCGCGTCGTGGTGGGAGAACCCAAAGCCGTACACCGCCCACTTGGTCAGCACGTCCGGCGAGTAGGAGCCGATCAGGCACCAGACGATGCTGATGCGCGCACCGAGCTTGGCGCGGAACAGGTATGGCTCGAGGTCGTGAGCCGCCCAGCTCACAGATGGCCGCGGGTCAGCTTGGGCGCGAGCCAGGTCGCGAACAGCACCAGCGCCGCCATCTCCCAGAAGCCGAGCAGGAAGAAGGCCGGCGCGGACACTCCCAATGCGACGGCGATGGCGAGCACGATCAGCCAGTAGACGACCGGGTGCAGACGGCGGTCTGGAGCTTCCTCGGCGTCACTCATCCCGCGGCAGCCTACTGCCCGGGGCCGACACCGACGAGCCCGATCCGATTACAGTCCCGCCGATGCCGCGCAGCTATCCCACCGTGCTCGACCTGGTCGGAAACACGCCGGTCGTACGCCTGCAGCGGATCACCGAGGGGCTGGCGCCGACGGTGCTGGCCAAGCTCGAGTACCTGAACCCGGGCGGGTCGGTCAAGGACCGGATCGGGCTGCGCATGATCGAGGCCGCCGAGCGCGAGGGCAAGCTGCGCCCCGGCGGCACCATCGTCGAGCCGACCTCCGGCAACACCGGCGTCGGCCTCGCGATCGCCGCCGCCATCCGCGGATACCGCTGCATCTTCGTGATGCCCGACAAGATGAGCCAGGAGAAGATCTCGCTGCTGCGCGCCTACGGCGCAGAGGTGGTGATCTGCCCGACCGCGGTCGAGCCGGCGTCGCCGGAGAGCTACTACTCGGTCTCCGACCGGCTGGCCGAGGAGATACCGGGCGGGTTCAAGCCCGACCAGTACTCGAATGCGGCCAACCCCCAGGCCCACTACGAGACCACCGGGCCGGAGATCTGGGAGCAGACCGGCGGCGAGCTGGATGCGGTCGTGATCGCGCTGGGCACCGGCGGCACCGTGTCGGGCGTGGCCCGCTACCTGAAAGAGCAGAACCCGGAGCTGCGCGTGGTCGGCGCCGACCCGGAGGGCTCGATCTACTCGCAACCGAACGACGTCCATCCCTACATGGTGGAGGGCATTGGCGAGGACTTCTTCCCGCAGACCATGGACCTGACGCTGATCGACGACTTCGTCACCGTTAGCGACCGCGACTCGTTCCTGACCGCCCGGCGGATGGCTCGCCAGGAGGGGCTGCTGGTGGGCGGCTCTGGAGGCACCGCCGTGTGGGCGGCGCTGGAGACGGCCCGCCACTACGGCCCCGAGGCCACGATCCTCACGATCATCCCCGACGGCGGCCGCTCCTATCTGTCGAAGTTCTACGACGACAACTACATGCTCCAGTACGGCTTCTTGGAGCGCGAGGCGCCGTCGCCCACCGTCGCTGAGGTGCTGCGCCACACCCGCCGCGAGCACGCCGAGCTGCCGGCCCTGGTCACGATCGAGGCCGACCACAAGGTGGGCGAGGCGATCGAGCTGATGCAGCGCTACTCGATCTCGCAGCTGCCAGTGGTACGCGCGGACCCGGTCGCATCGCTGGCCGACGTGGTCGGATCGCTGCAGGAGCGGGGGCTGCTCGACCGCGTGTTCAAGAGCCCGGACGCCCTCAACGAGGGCGTCGCCCAAGCCATGCAGCCACCGCTGCACGTGGTCAACGCGACCGAGTCGGTGGATCGCGTGTTCGCCGACCTGACCGGCGGAAGCCCGGCCGTGGTCGTCGTCGAGGATGGACGGCCCGCCGGCATGCTGACCCGTTCCGACCTGCTCGAGTACCTCGCCGACCGACGAAACGGCGTGTGAGCCGCACGGTCTCAACGGCCGAGCTGCGACGGCGCGCGGTGACAGCCCAGGGATACGCATCACGCACCCGCCGGGGCCGGCCGGTTGAGGTGGCGGCGGCCATCGATCGGCTGGGCAGCGTGCAGCTGGACTCGATCTCCGCCGTCGAGCGCAGCCACCGGATCACCCTGGCCGGCCGCGTCGGCAGCTATCCGCGCGGCACCGTCTCGAAGCTGCTCGGGCAGGGCCGCGTGTTCGAGTACTGGGCGCATGAGGCCTGCCTGGTTCCGATCGGCGACTGGCCTGTGTGGCGGCGGCGGATGGACGAGCGGCG
This sequence comes from Gaiellales bacterium, assembly GCA_035473255.1. Lineage (GTDB taxonomy): Bacteria > Actinomycetota > Thermoleophilia > Gaiellales > JAICJC01 > JAICYJ01. Next base: position 67,100 of record DATIOK010000130.1, on the reverse strand, counting down.
TTCTCATCACTGGTTCGGGCCGGTGATCGACCGCGACCCGCAGCTGGCCGACCACGTGCTGTCGGAGATCCGCGAACGCGGGCCGCTCGGCTCCCGGGACTTCGAGGGAGCGCGCAGCGGCGGCATGTGGGGCTGGAAGCCGGCCAGGCGGATGCTGGACGCGCTGTGGACGGCGGGCGACCTGGTCGTATCCGGCCGAAACGGCTTCCAGCGGCTGTACGACCTGCCCGAGCGGGTGATCCCAGACGAGATCCTGGGCGCGCCGACACCCAGCGAGGACGAGTTCCTGCGCGCACTCGTGCTGCGCGCGGTGCGCGCCCGCGGCGTGCTCACCGAATACGGCGTGGTCGAGCACAACCGCCTGCGCGGTGGCACCGCCCGGATCCGGCCGCACGTCGACGCGCTGGTGGCGGACGGGGCGCTGGAGCGGCTCGAGGTGGCCGACGGCGGCGCGCCCGTGCTGGTCGCGACCGGCCCGCAGCCGGCCGGCTCGGCGACGGCCGCCGTGCTGCTGTCGCCCTTCGACAACCTGCTGTGGGACCGGCCGTTCGCGGCCCGCGTGCTCGGCTTCGAGCACCTGATCGAGGTCTACAAGCCGCCGCCGCAGCGGCGCTACGGCTACTACGTGCTGCCGTTCCTGCTGGGCGACCGCATCGTCGCCCGGCTGGACATCCGCAGCGACCGGCGGGCGGGCGTGCTGCGCGTGCTGGCCCACTATCCCGAGCCTCGGGTGCGATGGGGAGCCCGCCACGAGGCCGGCCTCGAGCGCGCCCTGGACCGGCTGGCGGCGACCGTCGGGCTCGAGCAGGTGCAGCGCGCCGACCTGGGTGCGAAAGCGGCGCCCCTGGTGGCTCCGCCCAGCGCGGATGGTTGATTCCACGAGCTGCGTGGCGGATCCCGTGGAATCACCCATCTAACCCGATATCCTTGGCAGCGGATGCAGTTCGACACCCGCGCCATCCACGACGGCCAGCCTCCGGATCCCTCCACCGGCGCGGTGACGGTGCCGATCTACCAGACCTCGACCTACGTGCAGGAGGCGGTCGGGCAGCTGAAGGACGGCTACGACTACTCGCGCACCGCGAACCCCACCCGCCGAGCGCTCGAGACCTGTCTGGCCTCGCTGGAGAGCGCGGAGCACGGCTTCGCGTTCGCCAGCGGCATGGCCGCGACCACCACCGTCATGCACCTGGTCTCGCCGGGCGACCTGGTGGTGTCGGTGAACGACGTCTACGGCGGCACCTACCGGCTGTTCTCGAAGGTCTACGAGCCGCGCGGCGTGCGCTTCTCCTACCTCTCCGCCGACCAGTGCAACACCGAGCTGGAGCCGCACCTGGACGGCGCGAAGATGCTGTGGCTGGAGTCGCCCACCAACCCGCTCCTGAACGTGGTGGACATCGCGTCGGCGGCCGAGGCGGCGCACGCGGCCGGCGCGCTGCTGGTGGTGGACAACACCTTCGCCTCGCCCTACCTGCAGCGGCCGATCGAGCTGGGCGCCGACATCGTCGTACACTCGGCGACCAAGTACCTGGGCGGGCACTCCGACCTGGTGTCCGGCTTCGCGGCCACGTCCGATGCCGCGCTGGGCCAGCGGCTGGCGTTCCTCCAGAACTCGCTGGGCGCCGTGGCCGGGCCGTTCGACTCCTGGCTGGTATTGCGCGGGCTGAAGACGCTGCCCGTGCGGATGCGCCAGCACTGCGAGAACGCGCGGGCGGTGGTCGGATTCCTGGGCGGCCACCCGGCCGTCACGCGGGTGCTCTATCCCGGCCTCGAGGATCACCCGGGCCACGGGATCGCCGCGCGCCAGATGCGGGACTACGGCGGCATGATCTCGTTTCTGGTCGACGACGAGCGGCAGGCGCGTGACGCGGTTGCGCGCACGCGCGTGTGGTCGCTGGCCGAGAGCCTGGGCGGCGTCGAGAGCCTGATCGAGACGCCCGCGCAGATGACCCACTCCTCGACTGCCGACGCGCCGTTTGCGACACCGCCCAACCTGGTGCGGCTGTCGGTCGGCATCGAGTCGGCGGACGACCTGATCGAGGACCTGGAGCAGGCGCTCAACTGACCTGCCGGCTCAACTGACCTGCGTTACCGCAGGTGCCGGCGCCGGGCCGCGATCACCGACAGCCAGGCCAGCCCCAGGCCGGCCGCGCCGAACAGCGCCGGCGGCGCCAGCGACGAGCCGTATGACCCAAGCGTCCTGACCTCCAGCGCCCCCAGCACCAGCAGCCCGAAGCCCATGCCGACGGTCAGCTCTCGCCGCACCGCCACGGTCATCGCCACCAGCAGCGCCGCGCCGACAACGGCGCGTACGCCGTCCTGACCGGTCGCGACCGGGATCGCCGAGTACGCCAGCGGCATCAGCAGGGCGGCCGCCACCAGCAGGTTTCGCTCCTCCTCACCGCGCAGCAGCCGGCCGGCCGCCACCAGCAGCGCGACGGCGCCCAGCGTCACCAGGAACCGCGTCCAGTCGCCGCCGCCACGGGAGGCCAGCGTCACCTGGAACCCCGCCGACAGGTGCAGCTCGATCCCGAGCACCAGCGCCAGGGCGGCCGCCAGCAGCCAGCGCGGCTGGCGGGCCAGCAGGAACGCGGCGGCGTAGACGCCGGCCCCGATCAGCAGCGCGTTCGCCACCACGTCGTTGGAGAAGCTGTACAGGAACACCACGCTGGCCCCGGCGCCGGCGTGATGCCACAGCAGCAGCACCAGTCCCGGCACCAGCGGCGCCGCGCCGAGCAGGGCGGCCAGATCTACCTCGGCCGGCGGGTCGTCGCGCGCCGCCGCCCGGGATCCGGCCACGTGGGCCGCGATCATCAGCAGGCAGAAGGCGACCGTGACCAGGCCGGCCGTGCGCGCCCCCAGGTCGGCCCCGCGGGCCTCCAGGTAGCTGCCCCAGCACACGAACAGCGCGACCAGCGCGCACAGCCGAAGCACGCCAGGGGTGAGCTGGTGCCGCACAGGAGGGGACTTCCACGACGGCAAGTCGGCTCCTGCGCACCCGCAAAACTTCGGCGCGCGCCACAAATTCGGCCGCGTGGAGTCGTATACTCGTCGGCCTCGTGGTATAGGCCACAACCAATTCAGGAGGAATCCGCATGAGCGACCCGTCACCGGGCGCCCCCCAGCTGAACGAGGACGAACGGCTCCTCGCCGAGCTCGGCTACAAGCAGGAGCTGGAACGCTCCTGGGGCGGCTTCACGAACTTCGCGATCTCTTTCTCGATCATCTCGATCCTGGCAGGCTGCTTCACGAACTTCTTCGCGGCCTGGAACAACGGCGGACCGGTGATGGTCTCGATCGGGTGGCCGGTTGTCTCCGCCTTCATTCTGATCATCGCTCTGTGCATGGCCGAGGTCGTCTCGGCGATGCCCACGGCAGGCGGCATCTACTACTGGGCGTCCAAGCTGGGCGGCCCCAGCTGGGGATGGTTCACCGGCTGGTTCAACCTGGTCGGCCTGGTCGGCGTGGTGGCATCGGTCGACTACGCCTGCGCCTCGTTCCTGTCCTACACGATCGGCCTGTTCGACACCAGCTACGACGCGTTCAACCTCAAGTACATCTTCCTGATCTTCCTCTGCGTCCTGGCCGTGCACGTGTTCATCAACCTGTTCCCGGCGCACGTCCTGTCGATCTGGAACAACACCTCCGCCTACTGGCACGTGGTGGGTGCGGCGATCATCGTGCTGATCCTGATCTTCGGGCCCACATCCCACCAGAGCGCCTCGTTCGTGTTCACGCACTGGATCAACAACTCCGGCTTCTCGGGAGGCACCAGCAGCCTCAAGTTCTTCCTCTACGTGGTGCCGCTGGGCGTGATCCTGACCCAGTACACGATCACCGGCTTCGACGCCTCCGCCCACCTCTCCGAGGAGACCACGGGCGCGGCCAAGGCGGCCGCGCAGGGCATGTGGCGGTCGGTGTTCTACTCGGCGATCGGCGGCTGGATCCTGCTGCTGTGCTTCCTGTTCGCGGTCAAGAACGCCGACGTGATCTCGACCAGCAACCCGTACGGCGCCGGCTCGTCGATCGGCATCTTCGCGACGGCGCTGGGCCTGGCCGGGTTCAAAGCCGTGATGATCATCTCGACCATCGGCCAGTTCTTCTGCGGCGGCTCCGGCCTCACCAGCGCCTCGCGGATGATGTACGCGTTCAGCCGCGACCGCGCGGTCCCCGGGCACCAGATCTGGTCGAAGGTGGCTCCCAACCGGGCGCCGCGGAACGCAACGTTGGGCATGGCCGCGATCTGCGCGATCGTGACCCTGCCGTCGCTGTACGGCAACGCGTCCAGGGTGCCGATCGCATTCTACGCGCTGGCATCGATCACGGTGGTCGGCCTTTATATCGCCTACGCCATCCCGATCTTCCTGAGATGGAGGATGGGGGACTCCTTCGTCACCGGGCCGTGGACACTCGGAAACAAGTACAAGTGGATGTGCCCGATAGCGGTGATCGAGGTGTTCGTGGTGTGCATCATCGCCTTCCTGCCCACCGCTCCCGGAGGCGTCCCCGGCAACGCGGACTTTGCCTGGAACAACGGGCTGATCAACTACTGCCCGCTGATCGTGGGGGCGGTTGCGATCTACTCGTTCCTGTCGTGGCACCTGTGGGCCAAGAACTGGTTCACGGGCCCGATCCGGACGGTCGACCTGCCGGACGCGGCGACGGGCGACTGACGCCAGAGACGAGGACGGCCCTCGTCGCAGCTCCGGCTGCGGCGGGGGCCGTTGGTCGTTTGGGACCAAAGATTCGCCGCTCCGGCTGGCCTTTGGTCCCCCAGTCGAACGAACTTTCGAGTCGCCTCTACGGCCCGTCCGCCTGGCTTCAACCTACTCGGCTGCCCTCAGCGGCGCAGAAGCAAACCTATGGCACCGAGACCCGCTCTGCAACCGCATAATTCGCGCTCTTTGCGAGTATTCAGAATAGAAAACGCGTAGACTTCGCGGCCATGACCGACCTGGCGCGACGGCTGGCGGTGGCACGCGGCGACGAGCCCGCCGACCTGGTCGTGCGCGGCGGCCGGGTGCTGTCGGTGTACACCCGCGAGTGGCTCGAGGCCGACGTGGCCGTGTGCGACGGCTGGATCGCCGGCGTCGGAGAGTACCGCGGCCGCGACACGCTGGACGCCGGCGGGCGATACGTCGTCCCCGGCCTGATCGATGCGCACCTGCACCTCGAGTCATCGATGCTGCTGGTGGACGAGTTCGCCAAGCTGGTGCTGCCGTTCGGCACCACGTCGGTGGTCGCCGACCCGCACGAGATCGCGAACGTGCTCGGCACCGACGGCGTGCACTGGCTGGCCGACGCCTGCGCCGACCTGTCGCTGGACGTGTTCTTCATGGCCCCGTCGTGCGTGCCGGCATCGCGGTTCGAGTCGCCGCGGCGGGCGCTCACCACAGGTGACCTGGAGGGGCTGCTGCGCCGCCGAAGCGTGCTGGGCCTGGCCGAGATGATGAACTTCCCGGGCGTGATCGCCGGTGATCCCGACGAGCTCGCAAAGCTGGGCCTGGGGGGAGCGAAGCACGTCGACGGCCACGCCCCCGGTGTGCTCGGCCGCCGGCTGCAGGCGTACGCCGCCGCCGGGATCGGATCGGATCACGAGGCGACGACGCAGCAGGAGGGCCGCGAGCGGCTGCGGGCGGGGATGTGGCTGCTGATCCGCGAGGCGTCGGGTGCCCGGAACCTGGACGCGCTGCTGCCGCTCGTGCACGAGTTCGGCCCCGGGCGGATCGCGTTCTGCACCGATGACCGCGAGCCCGGGCATATCGCCCGCGAGGGCCATGTCAACTCGATGGTGCGCCGGGCGGTGGAGTCGGGGGTGGATGCCCGCGACGCGCTGGCGATGGCCTCCTGCAACGCGGCCGCCTGGCACGGATTGGGCGACCGCGGCGCGATCGCGCCGGGGCGGCGAGCCGATCTGCTGGTGCTGCCCGACCTCGAGCGGTTCCTGCCGGACGTGGTGCTCAAGGACGGGCTGGTGCCGGCGCCGCCGGTCGCGCCGCCGGTGCCGGAGTGGGCGCGGCGCACCGTGCGGATCCAGCCGATCTCGCCCAACGACCTGCACACGACGGACGACGGCGGTTCGATCCGCGTGATCGGCCTGGTGCCGGGCCAGATCGTGACGGAGGCTCTGGTGATGCCGGCGACCGTCCGGGACGGGCTGGCCGTGGCCGACCCGGCCCGAAACCTGGCCAAGATCGCGGTCGCGGAGCGGCACCTGGGCACCGGCCGGGTCGGGCTCGGATTCGTTCAGGGCTTCGGGCTGCAGCGCGGGGCGATCGCGAGCACCGTCGCCCACGACGCGCACAACATCGTCTGCGTGGGCGTGGACGACGGCGACATGGCGCGCGCGATCGGACGCCTGGCCGAGCTGGGCGGAGGCATGGTGGCCGTCGAGGGCCGCGGCGTGCGAGCGGAGCTGCCGCTGCCGGTGGCTGGGCTGCTCAGCGACCAGCCGCTGGACGTGGTGCTGGCACAGAGCGAGGCGCTGTCAGATGCGGCCGTGGCGCTCGGCTGTACCGTCGAGGCGCCGTTCCACGCAATGAGCTTCCTGGCGCTGTCGGTGATCCCGTCGCTCAAGATCACCGACCAGGGACTGGTGGACGTGGATCAGTTCAGGCTGGTGAGCCTGGCCGCGGAAGACTGAACGGGACCAAAGATTCGCCGCCCCGGCTTGCCTTTCGTCCACCGACCGAACGAACTTTCGAGTCGCCTCTACGATCCGTCCGACCGGGTTCAACCTACTCGGCTGCCCTGAGCGGCGCAGAAGGAAACCTATGGCACCGCCGGATGGTGTGCAAGCGGATAATTCGCGCATTTTGCGAGTATTCGACGGTGACAACGGGGCTTTCGCCCCGATAGCTAGCCGTGCGCGGTGGGCTCGTAGTACGGGTTGGTGCCCGATGCGTGGTCGGTCACATCCACCACGCGGGTGATCTCGGGCACCCCGGCCCGGATCGCCGACTCGACGCCCTGCTTCAGCGTCACCGCCACCATGCCGCAGCCGACGCAGCCGCCGCCGAGGCGCAGGAAGGCGCTGTCACCCTCGACCGCCACCAGCTCGGCGTGGCCGCCGTGCGACGCGATCGCCGGGTTCACCTGCAGCTCCAGCACCTGGCGCACGCGGGCCGCGGCATCGCCCTGCAGCTCGGGCAGCTCCGGCAGGCGCAGGGCCGGGCTGGTCTGTGCCGGCAGCTTGGGGTTCTCGATCACGAGCCCCCCGCCCAGCCGCTCGTCGATCGCGATCGTGGCCTCGTCGAGGGCGGGCGCATCCAGCCGCGGCACCACGACCTGCAGCCCGCCGCTGGTCACCACCACGTCCGTCTCGTCGATCTCGTCGTGGCGCAGGAACGACATGTCGTACTGGTAGGCGGCACCCGCCACGCCCACGATCTCGACCCACAGCGCCAGCCCCTCGGGCTCGTGCTCGCGGGCGCGCACCTCGAGCACGCGCCGAAGCGCAGCATCGGTGATCGTGATCGGCATACCCCGAAGGATAGTCAGGCGGCGTCGCGCATGGCGTTGTGCAGCGCCACGATCCGGTCTGCAGGCACGGCCTTGGAGAAGAGGAAGCCCTGGCCCAGCTGGCAGCCGTTCTCGACCAGGAACGTGCGCTGCTCCTCGGTCTCGATGCCCTCCGCCAGCGGATGCAGACCGAGGTTGTGGGCGAGCTGGATGATGGTCGCCACGAGCACGGCCGCGCTGGGGTCGCCCGGCAGGTCGGCGATGAACGACCGGTCGATCTTGAGGGTGGTCACCAGCATCTGGTTCAGCCGCGCCAGCGAGGAGTGCCCGGTGCCGAAGTCGTCGATCGCCAGCCGCAGGCCGCGCTCGTGGAGCTCGGCGATGATCGGCTCCGAGCGCAGCGCGTCGGCCATCACGGTCGACTCGGTGATCTCGACCATCATGCGGTCGGCGGACAGGCCGAACCGCTCGATCGTGGCCAGCACCTGCCGCATGGCGGTCGGCTGCCAGAACACCGCCGGCAGGTTCACCGACACGTACAGGTCGAGCCCCATCGAGCGCCACTCGGCGCTCTGGCGGCAGGCCTCCTCGATCACCCACTCCGAGATCGGGCCGATCAGCCCGGTGCGCTCGGCCAGCGGGATGAAGTCGCCCGGCATCACCAGGCCGTTCTGATCGTCCTGCCAGCGCAGCAGCGCCTCCGCTCCGACGTACTCGCCGGTCGCCAGCGACACCAGCGGCTGGTAGTGCAGCATCAGCTGATCGCGCTCGACCGCCCGCCGCAGACGGCCGGCCATCGACAGCTGGGCGCGCGGATCGTGGCCGGTGGAGGAGAACAGCTGGTAGCCGTCGCGGCCGGACTCCTTGGCCTTATACATCGCGATGTCAGCGTGCTTGAGCAGGCTCTCCGCGTCGGGTGCGTCGGCCGGGTAGAGGCTGATCCCGAGGCTGGCGCTGGTGTAGATCTCGGTGTCAGCCAGCATCAGCGGCCGCTGTAGCTCCGCGCGCACCTGCTCGGCGACGCGGCGGGCGACGTCCCCCACGTCGACGACGTCACCGCCCTCGTTGGTCTCGACGTCGGCGATCAGGATCAGGAACTCGTCGCCGCCCTGGCGGGCAACCACGTCGGCGGCGCGGGTCGATCCCGTCAGCCGCGCCGCCACCTCGCACAGCAGCTCGTCACCGGCGTTGTGCCCGAAGCTGTCATTCACCAGCTTGAAGTCGTCCAGGTCGACGTACAGCACGGCGACGCCGCAGCCCGCCCGCTGTGCGCGCGCCAGCGCCACATCGAGGTGCTCGTGGAACAGGATCCGGTTCGGCAGGCCGGTCAGCGGGTCGTGGAAGGCAAGCCGCTCCAGCTCGTGCTCGGCGCGCCGGCGATCGGTGATGTCCTCGCCCACCGACGCCTGGCCGACCACGTCGCCGTTGGCGTCGCGGAGCAGGGTGTTGTTCCAGGAGAACAGCCGCCGCTCGCCGGAGCGGGTCAGGATCGAGCTCTCGTAGTGGGCGATCACGCTGCCGCGCTCGATCCCGCGCTGGGCGCGCTGTTCCATCTCCAGCTCGTCGGGTGGAGTGAAGGTCTCCGACCAGATGCGGCCCAGCAGCTCGTCCTCCCACCAGCCCGAAAGTTCGGCCAGGTACTCGTTGCAGAACGTGATGCGGCCCTCGAGGTCGGTGACGACCGCGGCCAGGCGCACGTTCTCGAGCATCTCGCGGAAGCGCGCCTCGGAGGCCTGCAGCGCGCCCTCGGCCTCCTTCTGCTTGGTCACATCGAAGATCACGCCCTGGATGAACCGGGGGGTGCCGGTCTCGTCGCGCACGGCGGCCGCGTCGTCGCGGAACCAGCGCATGCGGCCGTCCAGTCCCTGCATCCGGTAGGACGCGGAGTAGGGCTCGCCGGTCTCGACCGTGCGCCTGTACTCGGCGATGGTGTGGCGGTCGTCGGGATGCATCCTCCGCTCCCAGCCGTTGAAGCCGTCCAGCCACTCGTCGGCGGGGATGCCCATCAGCTCCTCGATCTGAGGGCTGACGTAGAGGGGATCGCCGCTGCCGGCCAGATCGACGTAGGTGATCGCGGGCAGGTTCTCGACCAGCACCCGGTAGCGCTCCTGGGCCTCGCGGAACTCATCGTGCAGCACCGCGTTGTGGACAGCGGCCGCAACCACGTCGGTGAGCGCGCCGAAGAACTCCATCTCCGGGTCCCACGAGCGATCGGTGACGTCGGCGAACTCCATCAGCCCGATCGTCTCGCCGCGCGACACCAGCGGCAGCATCAGCATCGTCTCGTAGCCCTCCTTGAGCAGGACGCTGCGCTCGTGAGGGTCGCACTCGGGGTCGGAGGCGCGCACCACGACCGCGCTCCGCTCCTCCATCACGCGGCGCGAGAGCGGGAAGTCGCCCAGGGCGTACTCGACATCGGCCTCGGCGATCTGGCCAACGATGTGGTTCTCGTAATCGGTGAGGGTGATCAGCACATCGCGGTCCCGCTCCCACAGCGAGACTGCGGTCGCCGCCGCGCCGTTCACGGCCGTCGCGTGGGCCGTGAAACACCGCAGCACGTCCTCCAGATCCAGGCTGGAGGAGAGCGCCCGGGACAGGTCGACAAGCGCACGGAGACGATCGGCAGAAGCCATCGCTAGGACATCGGCCGGGCATGCCCCGCGCTTGAGCCGTTCCCGCGAGCGCGGCGGCGATTATGCGGAGGTTACAGCCCGCACATGGCCCCGGTGTTCGGCCACGGGCTGTAGCCGATGTGTGCGACCGCACGGCTGGCGACAGCGAGCTGGTCGGCGGCCGACCAGTACCGAGCATCGCGGCCCCGGTACTTGCGCAGCTTGTCCGCGCCCCAGTGCTGCATGAACGAGGCGTCCATCTGGAAGCCGCCGTAGTAGCCGGCGGGGTTGTAGGCGGACCAGCTGCCCTCGTAGTGGTGGATGCACATCAGGTGGGGGAACCGCTGGCGGATGATCCTGCGGAAGTGGTTGCCGCGGAGCCGGTAGTGTCGCGTCAGGTGCTGCAGGCGGACGATCCTGTTCATGTGGATCTCGGCCCGGCGGGGGCGGTAGTGAACGCCCAGGCGGCGGGCCAGGTGGGAGGCCTGGTTGCGACGGAAGCGGGCCTCGTGGCGCCAGCTGTGAACGGCCTTCTGATAAGCCGCGCTCGCCGTCACGGCGGCGCTGGCGCGGTGTGCAGATACTGTCAGGGTGATGGCCGCCAGCATCAAAACGGCAACAAACAGGTGTTTCCTCAGGATCGGGACCTCCTACTCGGGGACAGAGCTGCGCCCACGCGAAGCTGTCACCTACGCGAGCAGATCGAGCGCATTCGGGGTACGGACCCACCGACCCCGGTGTTGGAGCACGCCGGGCATGGTAGCGACCCCCTTGCCCCCGCGCGCAATACCTCGTGCCGTTGATTGCTATGGTATTGGAGTCGCTGTAGTGCAATCGGCAGGGAGGTGCGGACCATGAGGATGAAATCGGTAATCCAGCTTGCACGTCCCCGCCTGCCCCGACAGCGCTGATCGACCGCGCGCCGCGGCCTCCGGGGAACCCATCAACCCCTGGAGAGATATCCACGTGAGTGACATTTCCTGGTGGCCCGAGGACGGGCCGCCCGAATCTGAGCGTTTGCAGCAGCTGGGCTGGGATCAAGCCCGGGACGAGGAGTTCGCACAGCTGGGCGAACCGGGCAGCGTGCCCGGGCGCATCGCACGCGTCGACCGCGGCATCTGCACGGTGTTCGCCGCGACGGCCGTGCACCGGGCGGTGGTGCCGCCACGGTTCGAGACGCCGGCCGTGGGCGACTGGGCGGCGGTGACCCCGGCCGTCCCGGGCGGCGACGACGCCGTCCTGCGGGCGCTGATGGAACGGCGAACCGCATTCACGCGGCAGGCCTCCGGCGAGGAGACGATCGGGCAGGTGGTGGCGGCCAACATCGACGTCGTGTTCCTCGTCAACTCGCTCGACCAGCGGTTCAGCCTGCGCCGGCTGGAGCGGTACCTGACGCTGGGCTGGCAGAGCGGCGCGCAGCCGGTGATCCTGCTGACCAAGACCGACCTCTGCGAGGACACGGAGCGGTTCGTGCTGGAGGCGGAGTCGATCGCGTTCGGCACCGATGTGCTCGCGATCAGCGCCGCCACCGGCGATGGCCTCGAGGCGCTCGACGCGCACATCAGGGGGAATCGCACGGTGGCGCTGCTGGGGCTGTCGGGTGCGGGCAAGTCCACGCTGATCAACAGGCTGGTGGGCGAGGAGCGGCTGCGGACGCAGGACGTGCGGCCGGACGGCCGCGGCCGGCATACGACCTCGCACCGCGAGCTGATCCCGCTGCCGTCGGGCGGGGTGCTGATCGACACGCCGGGCATGCGGTCGGTGAGCATGTGGGACGGCGACGGGGACGGCCTCGAGCAGACCTTCGCAGACGTGCACGAGCTGGCGGCCGGCTGCCGGTTCAGCGACTGCAAGCACGAGGGCGAACCCGGCTGCGCCGTGACCGCGGCGATCACAGCCGGCACGCTCGCCCCGGACCGATTGGAGAGCTACAACAAGCTGCTGCGGGAGCTGCGCTTCCAGGAGCTGAAGCAGGACAAGCGCGCGCGCTCGGAACAGCGGCAGCAGTGGAAGACGCTGAGCAAGCAGATGCGAAACGCGTCGCGGCCCTCGCGGGACTGATGAGGACAGCCGGCGGCGACAGCGGCGTGGCCAGCGTGGCCGTGATCGGAGCGGGACTCGCGGGCCTGGCAGCGGCCGCGGCGCTTCGGGGGGAGGGCGTCGCGGTCACGGTGCTGGAGCGAGAGCCGCGGGTGGGCGGCCGGGTCTGGTCGCAGAGGCTGCCGGGCGGTGCGATCGTCGAGATGGGCGCGGAGTTCGTGACGGAGGGCTACACGGTGCTGCCGGCACTGGTGAGCCGGCTCGGTCTCGAGCTGGCGCCGATGGGCATGAGCTTCACCCAGCGCGACCCGCGCGGAGGCATCGGCATCGGTGCGGCCGCTCTGGGGGCGGGGCTGGCGGCGCTGGTCGCTGCCGTGGAGTCCGGTGCCGGCGAGGGTCTGACGGTCGCGGAGCTGCTGGAGCGGGTGCCGATGGATGCGGGGGCGCGCGAGCTGATCGCGTGCAGGATCCAGGTCTCCTACGCCCATCCCGTGTCGCTGCTGGCGGCGGGCGCAGTGCGCCACGTCGGTGAGCTGTTCGACGACGTGGAGGCGCGGCGGGTGGCGGGCGGGAACGATCAGGTGGCGAAACGGCTGGCGACGGGGCTGCGGGTGCAGCTGGGGACGCCGGCGGTGCGGGTGGCGCAGGTCGGGGACGGCTTTCGGATCAACGACGACCTCGACGTGGACGCGGTGGTGGTCTCGGTTCCGGCGCCGGCCACGGACGGGATCGCCTTCGACCCGCCGCTGCCCGCCTGGAAGGGCGACGCGCTGGCGCGGGTCGTCTACGGGCAGGCGGCCAAGCTGGCGGTGCCGCTGGTGGCTGAGGCGCAGGCCAGCTCGGTGCTATCGGTGCCGGAGCACTTCTGGACGTGGACGGCGAAGGACGGCGACGGAGCCGTGGCGCCGCTGGTCACGGCGTTTGCGGGGTCGGAGCCGGCCGTAGATGCGCTGCGGGTGGACGCCGGGCCGGAGCGGTACCTCGAGCGGGTCGCAGCGCTGCGACCCGACCTCGAGCTCGACGGCGCGGCGGCGGTGCTCTCGACCTGGCCGGACGGGGCCTACAGCGCGCGCCAGCCGGACCGGCCGACGGATCTCGACGATCGGCTGGAGGCCACGGTCGGGCGGATCGCCTTCGCCGGCGAGCACACCGAGCGGCACTGGTACTCGACCATGGAGGGCGCGCTGCGAAGCGGCGAACGCGCTGCCCGCCAGCTGATCGGAAGCGCCTGAAACGCTGTGCGCAGGGCGAAACCCGGTGTCAAACACCGACACGGCGACCGTGGCACTTCGGCACGCGATCCTGACCGAGGTCACGCCGGCCGTGACACGCGTTTGGCGTAGTTGAGCCAAAGTTCCAATTATTGGAGTCAAACACCGCTTCGGCCCTCGCCGGCGGTTCGTGCGAACCCCGTGACCGATCGTTGCGAAGTCGGCGCTGGCTACATGGGCAGGTCGCGCACCGCGAACTGCACCGCTTCGCTAAACGTCGGGTAGGGCTGGATCGTCTCGCGCAGCAGCTCCACCGGCACCTGCGCGCGTACCGCCAGCGTCAGCTGGCCCAGCCATTCGCCCGCCTCGGGACCCACGGCCACCGCGCCCACCAGCACCCCTCGCTCGGGGTCTGCCATCACCTTCAGGAACCCCGGTCGTTTCGGCCGCTCGTAGGTCGACGTGCGCGACACGCTGTCGATCCTCCGCTCGCCGGTCACCAGCCCATCGCCGCTCGTGCGACCCACCGACGCCACCTGCGGGTCCGTGAACGTCACCGCCGGCACGGCGCTGTGGTCGGCCTTGGCCGGCTTCCCGGCCATGTCCGCCGCCGCCACACGAGCCTGGTACTTGCCGACGTGCGTGAACATCGCGATCGCGTTCACATCTCCGATCGCCCACACTCCATCGGCCGCGCGCATGCGCTCGTCCACCTCCACGGCTCCGCCCGTGCCGAGCGTCACCCCCAGCTGCTCGAGCCCGAAGCCATCCGAGTTCGGCCGCCGTCCGGTGGCGACCAGCAATCGCTCACCCTCGACCACCGTGCCGTCCTTCAGCCGCAGCTTCACCCCCGGATCGATCCGATCCACCCCCTTCCCCAGGTGCAGGGTGATGCCCTCGCCCGCGAGGAACTCGCCCAGCAGGTCACCCGCCTCGGGGTGATCGCGTGGCAGCAGCCGGTCGGCCGCGTCCACGATCGCCACCCGCGCGCCCATGCGGCTGAAGAACTGGGCCAGCTCGCATCCCACCGGGCCGGCGCCCAGCACGACCAGGCTGGACGGGACCTCGCGCCGGCTGGTGGCCTCCCGGTTCGTCCAGTACTCGACGCTGTCCAGGCCGGGGATCGGCGGGATCAGGGGCCGCGACCCGGTTGCAATCACCAGCCGCCCGTACTCGACCTCCCGCTCGCCCACCGCGATCACCCCCGGCCGCAGCACGCGAGCCTCGCCCCGCACCAGCTCCGCATGCTTGGACGTCAGCCATTTCGCCTGCGAGGAGTCGTCCCAGCCGTTGGTGATCGACTCGCGGTGCCCGAACACGCCATCGGCGCTGACCGGCCCCGTCACCGCCTCCCTCGCACCCGGCACGTTGTGCGCCGCCGCGACGGCCTCCAGCGGCCGCAGCATCCCCTTGGTCGGCATGCACGCGTAGTACGAGCATTCGCCGCCGACCAGCTCCCGCTCCACCAGCGTGATGCGCGTGTCGGGCTCGAGCTCGCGGAGGGCGGAGACACAGGCCTCGCCCGTGCTCCCGCCTCCCAGAATCACCACGTCGCCGCCGGCCATTTCCGCTCCTCCTGTTGTCAGTAGGGCGGAGAAGCGGGCCGAGGCCCCCGGGGGCTCCAACCCGAGGACCTCGGCAACAGTCACGCGAAGCGCTGCAACAAAGCCAGGAGTAGACCCCAGTTTCGCCCGCGCAACGTGGCTGCCGCGCACCCTTTCGGTGCGCCACCCCAGATTTCAGCGCACCATCGAGTCTAGTGCGTCACCCTAAAGGGGGCCCGTCGCAGATCCGCCGCGCGACCTGCTCGGCGTCCACGAGCGCGCCGAAATCGGCGTAATCGAAGATCCGCGCGGATCTGTCGGTGTTGATCGCAACCACCGTTCCGCTGTCGGCCATCCCCACCAGATGCGGGATTGCACCCGAGATGCCGAAGGCCAGATATACGTCCGGCGCGACCGCGTGCGAGCTTGCGCCGACCAGGTCGGCCCGGGTTGCGCGCCCCGCCTCCACCTGCGGCCGCGACACGGCAAACCGCCCGCCGTAGCGCTCCGCCAGCCGCCGGTAGGGATCCAGGTCATCGCCCGCACCACCCCCTGCTGCCACCACCACCTCGCCTTGCCCCCGCACCAGCTGGTCGATGCGGGCCGCCACCTCGCCGGCCGCTCCCTCGAGCAGCTCCACCCGTCGCGGACGCGGCTGCAGCCGTTCCGGCAGCGTCAGCGTCGGCGGCGGTGCGGCCGGTGCCGGCGGCGGATCCTGCATCGGCCGCTCTCGCAGGTAGGGCAGCGCCACGTCCGGATCCGGCTGGTCGATCTCCCGCGCCATGCGGTGGCCGTCGAACACGACCTCGGCCAGGATCCGCGGCGCGACGCAGTCTCCGATCCGGTGCACCCGCGGCAGCGTGCCGTCCAGCTCGTGGTAGAGCCGGTCGCGGGAGACCCTCTGGGTGACCAGCACCACAGCGTCGGCTGCGATCGTGAACGGCTCGCCGAACTCGTTCTCGGCGACCACGCGCCCCGGCTCGATCCCGGCCAGCGTGGTGGCGCCCCGCATTGCCACCCCCGCCTCGTGCAGCCGGCTGCGGGTGAGCACGTCCTCCAGCGTCTCGGCCGCGAACGGCGCGATCGTGTCGTAGCCGGTCACCAGCTCCACCTCGTGCCCCTCCCCGGCCAGCAGCTCGGCCAGCCCGGCTGCCGCGAAGTACGCGTCGCCGTCGTACACCACGACGCGCGGGCCCGGCGGCCGCTTGCCCTCCAGCAGCACCTGCTCCGGCGTCAGCACGTGCGGCAGGGCGTCGTCGGCGCCCGGGATCGGCTCACGCGTGAAGCCGTTGAGCCCGTCGCCGGACCAGCTCGAGCCGGTGGCAAGCACCACCACGTCGGCACCCCAGCCGCGGATCTCGTCCGCGTCCAGCTCGCGGCCGGTGGTCAGCTCGATCAAAGGCAGCCGCTTCAGCTGCACCGCCCGGTACGCGACCAGCCGGCCCCACTCCCCCATCCCCGGCAGGCGCGTGATCCAGCCCATCGAGCCGCCCACCATCGCGCCCCGGTCGACCAGATCGACCCGCGCGCCGCGCCGCGCCAGCGTGATGGCGCACTCCAGGCCGCTCGGCCCGGCCCCGACCACCAGCGCGTGCAGGGGCTCCGCCAGCGGCGGCACGTGCTCCGGATGCCATCCCCGCCGGTGCTCCTCGCCGGCGGTCGGATTCTGGGTGCAGCCGATATGTCGGCGGCTGTCGGCCTTCGAGATGCAGACGTTACAGCCGATGCACTCGCGGATCTCGTCCACCCTGCCCTGGCGGATCTTCTCGGGCAGATACGGGTCGGAGATCGATGGGCGGGCGGCGCCGATCAGGTCCCAGACGCCGCTTCGGATCACGTTCGCCATCAGGTCGGGATCCGTCATCCGGGCCACGCCCACGATCGGCTTGCGCGTCGCCTCGCGCACACGGGCGGTGCTCTCCAGCTGCCAACCCTCGCGGTAGAAGCGGGACGGCCCGGAGTCCAGCGACCACTCGCCGATCGATCCGACCGTCACGTCCCAGAGGTCGACCAGGTGGTCGGCCAGCGACACGAACTCGAGGCCCTCGTCGAGATCGACGCCCAGCGCGCCGCGGCGGTCGACCGCCACCCGGCACGCCACCGCGCAGTCGTCGCCGACCGCCTCGCGCACCATCTCCAGCGTCTCCAGCCAGAACCGGGCCCGGTTCACCAGCGATCCGCCGTACTCGTCTGTGCGGCGGTTGTAGTGAGGCGATAGGAACTGGCCGGGCAGGTACGTGTGCGCGCCGTACACGTAGACGATGTCGAAGCCGGCGGTGCGCGAGCGCCGCGCCGCCGTCACCCAGTCGCCCTGCACGCGGCGGATGTCGCGCCTGGTCATCGCCCGCGGCACCACCCCCACCGCGAAGTCGCCGGCGATCTGCGACGGCGCCGCCGCGGGCAGCCGCGACTCGCTGTTCTCGCCGTGCGCGCCCGTGTGCGACAGCTCGATCCCGGCCAGCGCGCCCAGCTCGTGCGCCTGCTCGGCGGTCACGGCCAGCATCTGCAGGTCGTGGTCGTCCCACATCCGCGCGGCCACGTACGGCGTCTCGTCGGACTCGGCGCTGATGGTGCAGTACTCGGTGCAGACGGCGGCCCAGCCGCCCTGGGCCTTGACCGCCCGGTGCCGGGCCTGCGACCACGGCTTCTCAACGCCGAACCCGGTGCAGTGGGGCACCTGGTAGAAGCGGTTTCGGAGCGTCTTGGGCCCGATCCGGACCGGCTCGAACAGGACCTCGTGTCGGGGATCGCAGCCCATCTGAGCGAGCGATCCTAGTCGGCACGGCCCGGCTATGCTGACGGCCATGCGACCTCGCATCGAGCTTCTCTGGTGGCAGGGCTGCCCGTCCACCGAGCGCACGCTGGCCGACCTGCGCGCCGCGCTGACCGACCTTGGCCTCGATCCCGACGCGGTCGAGATGCGCGAGATGGCGACCGAGCAGCAGGCTGTGGAGGAGCGCTTCCCGGGATCGCCCACGATCCGCATCGGGGGCGTCGACCCCTTCCCGGCCGACGACATGCCCGGCCTCACCTGCCGCATCTACCGCCGCGCCGACGGCCGCCCGTCGCCCACTCCCGATCCCGCGCGGCTGCGCGAGGCGCTGGCACAGGCGGTGGCCGCGTGATCGCCACCGCTCACGACTTCGCGCTGCCCGACACCGACGGCCGCGTGCACCGGCTCTCGGAGCTGACCGCCACCGGGCCGGTGGTGGTCGTGTTCACCTGCAACCACTGCCCCTACGCGCTGGCCTGGCACGAGCGGCTGGCCGATGTCGCGCACGACTACGGGTTCCGCGGCGTCCGCACGTTGTTCGTGAACCCCAACGATGGTGAGCGCTACCCGTCCGACTCGCTCGACGCGATGCGCGAGCGGGTGGCCGAGGAGGGCTGGTCGGTACCGTACCTTCACGACGAGGCGCAGGAGGTGGCACGCGCCTACGGCGCGCGCACCACGCCCGACGTGTTCGTGATCGACGGCGAGATGCGCATCCGCTACCGGGGCGCGCCCGACCAGGACTACGAGGACCCGGCGGCCAACGCGCTGTGGCTACGTGAGGCGCTCGACGACGTGCTGTCGGGCGTCGAGCTGCGACGGCCGGAGACGACGCCGGTCGGCTGCAGCATCAAGTGGAAGCCGTGAGCGCGGCCGGCCGCTGGTAGCGGAACAGCGCCGGCAGCAGCAGCTGCATCAGCCCGGCGCCGGCGATGCAGATCAGCCCGCCGGACACAACCGAGAACCGCACCGACGTCCGGTCTGGCGGTAGACCTGGTAGGGCAGCGCCACGGCGGCGAATAGCCACGGAGACCGCGGAATCAACCATCAGCAGGACGGCGGCGGACAGCTAACAGCCGGCGGGGTCGAGCAGCGGCCACGCCGCCGCTACCACCCGCTCGGGCCAGGCGTCGTCCAGCGTGCCGCCCGTCAGCACCCGCTGGATGCCGGCCCCGAACAGCATCGTCACGACCATCTCGACGTCGATGCCCTTGCGAACGTGGCCGGCGGCCGCGGCCGCTTCGAGCACGGAGCGCATCCGCTCCATGCGCGGCTCCACCACCGCGCGTCGGAACTCCTCCAGCATCTCCGGGTGCTGCTCACGGTTCAGGTACAGCGAGCTGCAGATGGCCACCCCGTCGCAGGCCTGGATCCCGGCTCGGAACACCGCCATCAGCGTGACCAGGTAGGCCCGCACGTCGGCGAGATCGCCCACGCTCGCGTCGTCCGGGTATGCGCTGAGAGCGGCGCACACCAGCTCCGCCTTGCTGGGATAGCGCCGATAGATGGTGGCGCGGGTGACGTCTGCCTCGGCTGCCACGGCCTCCACCGAGAGCCGATCGTAGCCCTGCAAGGGCAGCAGCCGCAGGGTGGCGGCGATGATCTCGCGGTCCGCCTCCTCGTTCCGCGGCCGCCCCGGGGGGCGTCGCTGTTCAGCAGTTGTCAGATCAGACATCGCATCCATCGCTAGAAGTTTGACACGGCCGGGAGGTTTTGATACACCACTGTATTGTATCCTATCCTAACACGACTCCAACGTTTGGAGATGGTTCGATGAGTCCTGACACTGATCGCAAATGGCTCGCGCTGGTCCTGCTGTGTGCAGTCCAGTTTATGGTGGTGCTCGACGTGGCCATCGTCAACGTCGCGCTTCCCACCATCAAGAACGCGCTCAACTTCTCTGACGCCAACCTGCAGTGGGTGGTAAGCGCGTACACCCTGACCTTCGGCGGCTTCCTGATGCTGGGCAGCCGCGTCGCCGACCTGCTCGGCAGAAAACGAATGTTCATTTCCGGCCTGGTGCTGTTCTCGGCCGCGTCGCTGGCCTGCGGCCTGTCTCAGTCGGACACGCAGCTGATCGTGTTCCGCGCCATCCAGGGCCTCGGCGCCGCGGTGATCTCACCGGCCGCGCTGGCCATCCTCACCACCACCTTCGCCGAGGGCGAGGAGCGTAACAAGGCGCTCGCCATCTGGGGCGCCATCGCCGGCACGGGCGGTGCCGTGGGCGTGCTGCTGGGCGGCATCCTCACCGACCAGGTCGGCTGGGAGTGGATCTTCTTCCTGAACGTGCCGATCGGCCTGATCGTGATCCTGGCCGGTCAGCGGGTGCTGCACGAGAGCCGTGTCGAGCTGGGCAACCGCAGCCTCGACATCGCAGGCGCCATTCTGGTCACCGCCGGGCTGACGCTGCTGGTCTATGGGCTGGTCACGACCGATACGTACAGCTGGACGTCGTCCAGGGTGGTCGGCTCGCTGGTCGGCGCCGCCGTGCTGCTGGCCGGCTTCATCGCCGTCGAGCTGCGCGCGAAGGCCCCGATCCTGCCGTTCTCGATCTTCCGCCTGAAGTCGCTGACCGGTGCCAATATCGTCGGATTGCTGCTGGGAGCGGCCATCTTCTCGATGTTCTTCCTGCTGTCGCTGTACATGCAGCAGGTGCTCGGCTACTCGGCCCTGAAGGCGGGCGTGGCCTACCTGCTGGTGGCCTCGGTGATCATCGTCGCCGCCGGCGCCTCGCAGGCGTTGGTGACGAGGATCGGCGTGCGCTCGGTGCTGATCACCGGCATGGTGCTGCTGGTGGCGGGCCTGGTCTGGTTCTCGCAGGTGTCGGTGCACGGCTCCTACGCGACCGACCTGGCGCCAGGCTTCATCCTGGCCGGGATCGGGCTCGGCTTCTCGTTCGTGCCCGTGCAGATCGCCTCGCTGATCGGGGTCACCCACGACGAAGCCGGCATCGCTTCCGGCCTGATCAACACCTCGCAGCAGGTCGGCGGCGCGCTCGGCGTCGCGGTGCTGTCGACGATCACGTTCACCCGATACGACTCGTATCTGGGCGATCACGGGAACAACCTGGCGTTGATCCCCAACGCGCTCGTGGACGGCTTTCACGTGGCCTTCCTGGTCGGGGCCGGGATGGCGCTGATCGGGTTGGTGGCGACGCTCCTGTTCATCCCCAGGGACGTCAAGACCGAGCAGCCTGTCCCCGCCGGCGAGCCGGCAATCGATCTCAGCTAGCGGGACCGGCGCTCCTGGCGCGCTGCACTGCGACCAACCAGTCGTGGTGCAGCGCGTCGGACTGGTCGCGTGACATGCGCGGCTCGTAGACCTTCCCGGCGGCGACAGCCGGGGGCCGGCCGGACGCCAGCGCAGCGGCGCCCAGCGCCGTCATCTCCCGCTCGACGGCAACCTCCACGGCCACGCCCAGCAGGTCGGCCTGGAACTGCATCAGCCAGTCGTTGGCGGCCGCTCCGCCGTCGGCCCGCAGGGCGACCACCCCGCCCGGGATCGCCTCCACCACATCCCGCACCTGGTAGGCGATCGCCTCGAGCGCCGCTCGCGCCAGGTGAGCGCGGGTGCTGCCGCGGGTGAGGCCCGTGATCAGCCCGCGCGCATCGGCGTCCCACCAGGGCGACCCCAACCCGGCCAGGGCGGGCACGAAGTAGACGCCGTCGTTTCCGTCCAGCGAGGCGGCCAGCCGGGCGCTGTCGCCGGCGTCCGCCAGGATCCCGAGCCCGTCCCGCAGCCACTGGACGGCTGCCCCCGACACGAACACCGAGCCCTCGAGTGCCGTCACCCCGGGCTGCGCCGCGGCCGTCCGCACCAGGCCGTGCGGCGGCGGGTCGCGCCGCTCGCCGTCGTTCACCAGCAGGAAGCTACCGGTGCCGTACGTGACCTTGGCCTGTCCGGGCTCGAGGCAGGCCTGGCCGAACAGCGCCGCCTGCTGGTCGCCGGCCACGCCCATCACCGGCAGCTGCGCTCCCAGCAGCCGGGCTTCCCCGAACAGGCCGCTGGACGGCCGGATCTCCGGCAGCAGGTTGGCCGGCACGCCGAACAGCTCGAGCAGGCGGTCGTCCCAGTCAAGCGTCCGCAGCGAGCAGAGCATGGTGCGCGAGGCGTTGGTGGGATCGGTGGCGTGCACCTGGCCGCCGGTCAGCTTCCAGATCAGCCAGCTGTCCACGGTGCCGAACGCCAGGCCCTCAGGCGAATCGACCGCGTGCTCGAGCAGCCAGGCCAGCTTGGTGGCCGAGAAGTACGGGTCGGGAGTGAGGCCGGTCAGCTCGCGGATCAGGCCGGCAGGCAGATCGGCGCAGGCGGCGGCCGTGCGGCGGTCCTGCCACACGATCGCGTCGGCCACCGCGCGGCCACTCGACCGGTCCCACAGGACCGTGGTCTCACGCTGGTTGGTGATGCCGATCGCGCGTATGTCGGCGGCCGATACGCCGGCCGCCGCCAGCGCATCCGCTGCCGACTCGGTGACGCTGCTCCACAGCTGCTCGGGGTCGTGCTCGACCCAGCCCGGCCGGGGGTAGCGCTGCTCGATCGGACGTGACCCGCGACCGCGCACCAGGCCGTCGTCGTCGACGACGAGGCACGTTGTGCCGGTGGTGCCCTGGTCGATTGCGAGGATCACGCCGCTCAGGCTACAGGCGCCGCCTCAGCTCCCGCACGTCCTGCGCCTGCCAGTCGGTGTGGTCGTTGCGCCAGCCCTCGCGGTCGTGGAAGAAGGGCGAGTGGTTGGCCATCGAGTGGCCGATGACGTTCCTCTGGGCGATGTGGAAGCGGCCCTGCAGCCAGCGCACCAGCGCCAGCACGCTCCGGATCTGGGGGCGGCGATGCAGGATCTGCTGGTCGGCCCAGTGCGACGAGATGCCCTGCTGCTGGATCATCTCGATGCCGATCGCGTGGTCGTTGACGCCGATCGCATGCCGGCACATGATACCGAGCGGTACCTGCTGGTAGATGGTGCCGTCCTGGTCGACCACGTAGTGCGCGCAGACGCCGGGAAGCTCGCCGCCGTTGGGCGCGTTGGCGTTGAACAGCGCGTGCACGCCGGGGTACGAGCCAGGCCCGCTGTCGGTGAAGTGCAGCACGATCAGCTTCGGGTGCAGCCGGAAGCTGCGCACGCCGTAGTGGCGGTACGCGTAGCCGGCCATCTCGGCGCGTCGCTTCGCGCCGTACCTGATGCGGTCCCGGGTGATGGGCGGCTTCGCCGCCGACGGCGTGGGCGGCGCCGGCGGCGGCGTCGTGGTGGTGGGCGGCACCGGGTCGGTGATCGTGGTGGTGGTCGGGGGCGGCCTGGTGGCCGCGACCGACGGCGGCGGCGATGACGACGTCATGCTGCTTGCCCCGCCCGCGGCGGCGCAGCCCGCGACCGTCAGGATCACCGCGCTTAACACGGCCGCCACACACCAGCCGATTGCCCGAATCATCTAGGCAGCGTAGGCCAGCTGCCGGTCGTACGCCTCGCACGGCGTGACGGTCGCTGCCGCCGGAGCGGCTCGGCGCAGCTCGGTGAAGGAGGCGCTCTCGGCCAGCAGGAACAGTGCCCCGATTCCGGCACCGAGCAGCACCTCGGTGGCCTGCAGGCCGATCGCAAACGCGGCGCCGGATGCGGCCGAGATCCCGAATGACGAGGCCAGCACGCCAGCCACCGCAATCTGGAAGACGCCCACGTTCCCGGGCATCAGCGGCACCACGCCGACCAGCGTCGAGACCATGAACACGGCCGAGGCCGAGGTGATCGTATGGGGCAGGCCGAACGCGTCGAGCGTCCAGTAGATGCCGGCGATCTGGGCCGCCCACGAGGCGACACCCAGAGCCAGCGCCACGGCCAGGCGCCGGGGATCGCGCATGATCCGCAGGCTGCGGCGCAGCTCTCGTGCCGGGCCCGCCAGGCGCGTGAGCCGAGAGGGAAGGGTCGGCTGTGTGCGCCTGGCGAGGATCCCGGCGATCACGGCGCCACCGGTCAGGGCACCGAGAACCATCAGCGTCGAGTCGGCCCACGCGGGCAGGTCGACGATCGTCAGCGCCAGACCCGCGCCGATCACGGCCAGCGCCGCGCCGAGCACGAGCTGTTCGGCGACCAGCGTGCCGGCGACCGCGGTCACAGGCAGCTGCGATCCGGAGCGGCGGATGCGGCGGGTCAGCACCGCGACCCGCACCAGCTCGCCCAGCCGGGCGACCAGCACCGTGTTGAACAGGAAGCCGATGAAGACGCTGGGCAGCAGGTCGCGCGTCGTCAGCCGCGGGGCGTCGTCGACGGCGTCCAGGGTGCGGCGCCAGACGGCAGCCTTCAGCCAGACGGACACCAGGTTGGCGGCCATCGCCAGCGCCAGCGTTCCCAGGGCCACGGCCGCAAGCGTATCGGCGGCCTGGCCGGCGCGGCCGGCGAAGCCGTAGACCAGGAACGACGCGACCGGCGCCGCCACCAGCACAGCCGCGAGTCGCCGGCTGCGCGTGTGGGCCGCATAGACGGCGAGCGCGGCGAGCATCGCCACGGCGGCGCCGCCGGCCGCGTCGAGGAAGAAGTGGTTGGCGGTGGCCACGATCGAGAACACGACCAGTGCCGGGTAGACGGCCCACAGCACGCGCAGCACGCGGGTGCGGACGAGCATGACGGCGGAAATGCCGACGATCAGGGCGTAGGCGGTGTGCAGGCTGGGCATCGCCGCGTACGGGTTGGACAGCGATGCGATCAGGCCGGAGTGGTGATTGACGGACGTCTCGTTGAGCGTGTCCACGAAGCCGAGCGAGCCCAGCATCCGCGGCGGTGCCGCCGGGTAGAGCGTGTAGCAGGCCAGGCCGATCGTGTTGGCAACGATGAACACGTTGCGCACCAGCGGGAACGCATGGTTGCGGCGCAGGTAGACCCAGAACAGGAACCCGAAGCTGATCGTGAACTGGCAGTTGAAGTACGTCCAGTTGGCGACAGCCTGCACGAAATGCGGCGACGTGGCCGCGAAGTGCTGGACGTCGAGCTCATGGAACATCCCCAGCGAGCGCTCGGCCGAGACGATGTCGTTGGCGTGGCGAAGGGCGACCGCGCGGTCACCGACGGCCAGTGTGCGGGTCGCCTCGTAGAGCAGGTCGAACAGCGCGAAGATGGCCAGCTGGCGGGCCAGGTCGCCCCAACCACGGGGCAGCCAGGCACCGATGCGGGTGACGATCGAGCTGATCGGGCGCTGGGTTGGGGCGACGAGGATCATGCCCGCAGCGTGTCACCAGCGGCGTCTCCGATCGATACGGTTTGCCTGAAGGGTTGGTGCGGTTATCCCCCGGGGGCCACGCGCACGAAGGCCCGGCCGCCGTCTGCACCGCTACCGGGGGCTAGCGCCGGCCCAGCGCCAGCAGGTAGGCGGTGGCGGCGAGGCAGCAGGCCGTCAGGAAGCCGTAGACGGCGCTCGGGCCGGGCTGGTCGAGGCCGGCGCCGGCGACGATCGCGCCGCCGAAACTGGCCGCGCCCCAGGCGAACGCGGTCATGCCGTTGACGGCGCCCACCCCGATCCCGGCGTTGCGCGCGCCGCGCACGCCCAGCGGCAGCGCCACCGCGTACATGAAGCCGAGCGGGGCGGCGCGCACGATCAGCATGCCGGCCACGACCGCCGACGTGCTGGTGCCGAGCACCGGCAGCAGCACCAGCGCCGAGAGGGCGGTGCAGATGGCGCCTGCGACCAGGGTCACGGTCCACTTGCCGGTGCGCGCGGCCAGCGCGCTGCATGCGATGAACACGCCCGAGCCGATCGAGAGGATCAGGCCGATGGTGGCGGTCGAGCGGCCGGCATCGCTGAGCTGCGCGGGGGCGACCAGGAACACGACGCCGTCCGAGAAGCCGCCCAGCAGCATCAGCGTGACGGCACCCGCGATCAGCGGGTTGCGGCGGGCCAGGCCGAGCGCGGCGCTCAGCCGCAGCTGCTGCTCATGGCGGCCTTCGCTGCCGTGGTCGGCGAAGGCGAGCGCGACCACCAGTCCCAGCGAAACGGCGGCCAGGATCAGGAACGGCGCACCGCGGCTGACCCGGTCGGCCAGGACGCCGGCGAAGACCGGGCCGACCATCCCACCCAGCCCGGCCACGGCGATCACGGCGCCGACGGCGCCGGGCCGATCCTCGCCGGCGGAGTCGGACAGCCACGACAGGCCGGCCGACCAGATCACGGCCGAGGCGACGCCGAAGGCGAGCCGGGCGGCGACCAGCGTCCAGAGGCCGACGGCGAGCCCCTGGCCCAGGCAGGAGGCGGCCAGTAGCAGGCCGGCCGCGAGCGTAACGCGGCGGTGGCCGAGCCGGTCGCCGGCGACTCCGCCGGGGATGGCCCCGGCGACGATCGCGAGGCTCGCCGCCGACAAGGCGACTCCCGACTCGAACCCGGATAGGGAGAAGGCGTCGCGGTAGGACGGCAGCAGCGGCACCAGCGACACCAGCACCACCTCGTCCACGAAGATCAGCGCGTAGAGCAGGATCAGGAGCCGTCGCATCGGCCGAGTCTATGGGTAGTCTCGAGCGATGACGCCGCCTCTCCTGATCCGCGAGTCCAGCCGCGTGCGCCGGGCGCGGATCGTGGTGGCGCCGCACCGGCCGGTCGAGGTGGTGGTGCCGCCGGGCACCTCGGCGGCCTGGATCGACGGTTTCGTGGCGGAGCACCGCGAGTGGATCGAGCGGCGGCGCGCGGCTGAGCCAGAGCCATCGCTGGGCCTCCAGCGCGAGGGCGTCGCCTGGCTGGACGGCGAGCCTCGGCCGGCTCCTGCGGGCGACCTGGGGGCCTGGTACCGGCGGCAGGCGCGGGGGATGCTGACCGAGACGGTCGAGCGCGAGGCGGCCCGGCTCGAGGTCAGCGGCTGGTCGCGGATCCGGGTCGGCGACCCGCGCTCACGCTGGGGCTCATGCTCGACTCGCGGCACGCTGTCGTTCTCGTGGCGGCTGGTGATGGCGCCGGCCTGGGTCGCCGACTACGTGGTCGTCCACGAGCTGTGCCACCTGCGTCAGATGAACCATTCGCGCCGCTTCTGGCAGCTGGTGGACGAGGCCTACCCGTTCCGCCGGGCGGCGCAGGCCTGGCTAAAGCGCCACGGCCCCGAGCTCCACGCTTACCGCCCGTAGGCGCTGCGAAGGCTCCCCACGGGCGCGGAGCTGGTGTCAAACACCGACCTGGCCGCCGCGGCATTCAGGCACCCATTCTTGACGGGTGTCACGCCCGCTGTGACTGGCGATTGGCTCAGCTAAGCGAAAAGCCCAACTATTGGAGTCAAACACCGCTTCGGCCCTCGACGCAGGTCGCGGGGAAACCCGCAACAGGTCGTGGCAAAGTTGGCACGTACCCGCGGGCGGGTCAGGGACCGGTCTGGGCGGTGCCGGAGGAGTCGGTCGACGAGGGCGGTGGCGCGGTCACGGTCACGGTCACCGTCACCGGCGGCGCGGTCACCGTCTCGGGCGGCGTCGTCACCGTCACCGGTGCCGGCTCGTAGACGGTCGCGGCGCTGTTGGTGAAGCTGGTGTCCCCGGCGAGCGGCGGCTGGATCGTGGCGTATCCGTAGAGGGTCTTGCCATGGCGGTGGATCACGACCACCTGCCGGCGCACCGAACCCGGCAGCGTGACCACGCTAGTGCGGCCGTCGATCACGGTGCTCACGACCGGCAGGCCGACTGTGACGGGGTGAACGTGGCCCTTCGTGGTCACTATCCGAACAGCCGCGCTCGTCTGCTCGATCGGGTTCTTACCCGCCTCGATTCCGACCACGAACCCTCCGAACAGCAGCACCAGCAACGTGACGCCAATCAGGAATGCTCGGACGGGATGGTCGAAACTGCCGTGATATCTGGAGTCGCGCACGGGTTGACGCTAGCACGTCGCCCGTGCGCGACCCAAGATCACGCCCCCGCGCTCAACGCGGAACGATGCGGCGAACCGTCATCGTGCCGCTCAACTTTCGCATGCCGGCGGGTGGCGCGATCGCCACGGTCGTCGACACTGTCTGGGACTTCATCATCGTTTGACCCCCTTCACCCGATGAACTCCGTAGGCTCGGGGTAGCGAAGGGTGCGTGCCGCGTCAATCACCCGCGAAAAACATTTACGGTTCCCGAACCTTAGGATCGTCCTGCATATGCACGAGATCGCGGAGTTCCTGCGAGACAACCCGCCCTTCGACACGCTCAGCGAGGAGGAGCTGGACGAGGTGGCCGCGGCCTGCGAGATCGAGTACGCGGAGGCCGGAACCATGGTGCTCGAGCAGGCGGTGACGACGCCCGGCGTGGCCTGGGTGGTGCGGCGCGGCGCCGTCGAGCTGCTGGACGGCGACCGGGTCGTGGACATGCTGTCGGAGGGTGAGATGTTCGGTCACGCCTCGCTGCTGTCGGAGTGGCCGACGGCGCTGGCGGTGCGGGCCGCCGAGGACTCGCTGCTCTACCGCCTGCCGGCCGAGGCGATCCGGCCGGTGCTGGCACGGCCGGCCGCCCTGCGGTTCGCGGCCCGCTCGCTGGCGGGCCGCTACGAGATGCTGCAGCGCGAGCTGGATCCGCTGGCGATCGCCGTGGTCGACCCGGCCCGCCGGCCCGTCAGCCGCCTGCTCCGCGGCGACCCGGTGATCGCCGCTCCCGCCGCGACGGTGCAGGAGGCCGCCCGGCGCATGGTCGAGGCCAGCTCGTCGGCCGTGCTGGTCGATCTCGGCGACGGATTCGGCATCGTCACCGACCGCGACCTGCGCGAGCGCGTGGTGGCCGCGGGGGTGCCCGCCGACACCCCCGTGTCGGAGGTGATGACCGCCCCGGCCACCACCATCGCCGACGACGTCACCGGCGCCGACGCGCTGCTGGACATGCTCGACCGCGGCGTCCGCCACCTGCCGGTGGTGGACGCATCCGGCCGCGTGATCGGCGTCATCTCCGACACCGATCTGATGGCGGTGGAGACGCGCACCCCCTTCCTCCTGCGCAGAGCGATCACGGCGGCGACCACCGTCGACGAGCTGGCGGCCGCCGTGGAGCCGCTCTCGGACACGATCATCGGCCTGCACGACGCCAAGATCGCCGCCGCTTCCATCTCACGGGTGATCGCCACCGTCCACGACGCGCTCACGCGCCGCATGATCGAGCTGGTCATCGACGGGCACCCGGAATTGGCGCCGTTCACCTGGCTGTCGCTCGGCAGCGTGGCCCGGCGCGAGGCCTTCCCCAGCTCCGACCAGGACAGCGCGATCGCCTGGCAAGGCGAGGGCGACGACCCGGCGGTGCGGGAGCCGCTCGCGCGTGTGGCCGCCGAGGTTGTGGCCGGCCTCGAGCGCTGCGGCATACCGCGATGCCCCAACGGCGCCGTCGCCTGCAAGCCGCTGTTCCTGCGATCGCAGGGGGCCTGGCTGGCGGCGGCGCGGTCGTGGCTGGACGATCCCACCGAGGAGAAGGCGCTGATCCTGGTGTCGCTGATGATCGACGGCCGGCCGGTGTGGACGACCGAGTCAGGCTGGCGCGCCGTCGGGGACGTGTTCGCGGGCGCCCGGCGCCACCCCCAGCTGCTGCGGCGGCTGGGCCTGTTCGCGCTCAGCGACCGGCCGC
Organism: Gaiellales bacterium; assembly: GCA_035473255.1. Lineage (GTDB taxonomy): Bacteria > Actinomycetota > Thermoleophilia > Gaiellales > JAICJC01 > JAICYJ01. The sequence goes on along the minus strand of DATIOK010000130.1, from coordinate 37,924 downwards.
CCACGGGCTTCTTCCGCGACTTCGTGGTCGAGCACGACGGCGAGCGGCGCGGCACCCTCGACATCAAGTCCGGCGGGCTGCTGCCGGTCGTCGACATCGCCCGCTGGGCGGCGATGTCCGCGGGATCGTCGGAGACCTCCACCGCCGCGCGCCTGGACGCGGCGGAACGGGCCGGCACGCTCGACGGCCGCTGGGCCTCGACGCTGCGGGTCGCGTTCGAGCTGTTCACCGACCTGCGCATGGAGAGCCAGATCGACGCGCTGCGCCGGGGAGCGAAGCCGAACGACGCGATCGACCCGCGCGAGCTGGCCCCGCTCACCCGCCGCTACCTGAAGGACGCCTTCCGCGCGGTGGCAGAGGTGCAGCGCGGCCTCAGCAACGAGCTCGGCCTGACCGCGCTATGAGGCGGCGTTCCTGGCGCGACGCCGCGCTGCTGTGCGTTGACGTGGAGCTGACCGGTCTCGACCCAAAGACCGACGAGGTGATCGCGTTCGGCGCGGTGCCGCTTGACGGCGGCCGGATCCGGGCCGGCGGTGCCATCCAGGGCATGGTCAAGCCGACCGCGGGCCGCCATACCGGGCCTGTCGAGATCCACGGGATCCTGCCCCACGATCTCGACTCCGCGCCTCCGCTAGGAGAGGCGCTGGCGCCGCTGGCCGAGGCGATCAGGGGCCGAACGCCGATCGCCCACGCGGCCTGGGTCGAGCGCGCCTTCCTGGGACCGGCTCTGCGGCAGGCGGGCGGCCGGTTGCCCCGCGGCATCATCGACACCGCGATGCTGTGGCGGCTGCACGGCGTCGTCGCCGACGGCGCCGATCCCGGCTACAAGCCGCTTCAGACGCTGACGGATCAGCTGGGCCTGCCCAGCCACCACCCCCACCAGGCGATGGGCGACGCGCTCACGACCGCGCAGGTGTTCCTCGCCCTCGCTACCAGGCTGGAGCGCCTCGGCCACGGCACGCTGGCCGACCTCGTGCACGCGGACCGGCGGGTCGCCACCCACCGCCACTTCCCAGGCCATGCCTAGATGGTCGTCGCCGACCGCTCCGTGATCTCCGCCACCAGCCGCGCCAGCTCGTCCGACAGCGGCCCCGGCAGCCGCCGTGAGAACAGCTCGGACAGGGTCTGGTAATACCAGAGCTGCTGCTCGACCGTGCTGCCGAACTTGCTCCAGGTGGCGGCGCCGTACACGTGCAGGTCGCTGAGCGTCGAGCGGGCGTTGTGCACCTTGTCTGCGCAGGCCACCCGCAGCACGGCCACCGGCGCGGTCTGCATGCGATCGATGTACGCCTGCTTGCGCCCCTGCCAGGGCGGTTTCGGGCGCTGGTCGGTGTCGCTGCAGGCATCGACGATGAACGCGACCTGATCGCCGAAGCGCCGGCGCAGCTCCTCGAGGTTGGTGCGATCGCCGCGATCCTCGATCGCGTCGTGGAGCAGCGCCGCGATCGCCTCGTCCTCGCCGCCGCCGTTCTCCAGCACCAGCGCCGCCACCGACATCAGGTGGGCCAGGTACGGGATCGACTCGCCGCCCTTGCGGGACTGGCCGTCGTGCACCTGAGCGGCGTAGATCAGCGCCTGCTGGAAGCGGTCGGTCAGCATCGCCGCATGGTAACTATCCTCCCCGGTCGTGCCCGAGGAGCCTCCCAAAGACGAGCACGGCCACGGCCAGCATGAGGCGGAGCGGCTCTCGCCCATGCCGCCGCTGCCGCAGACGGCGACGGAGCCCGACCAGCCGCGCGGCGTGGTCCGCAAGCTCACCATCGACCTCGGCCCGCTCCGGCGACACCGCGACTTTCGGCTGCTGACGGCCGGCCAGGCGATCACGTTCCTGGGCTCGATGGTGACCTACGTGGCCCTGCCCTACCAGGCCTACCAGCTGTCCGGCTCCTCGCTGGTGGTGGGCCTGCTGGGCCTGGCCGAACTGTGCCCGCTGCTGGTGACCGCGTTTCTGGGCGGCGCGCTGGCCGACGCTCGCGACCGGCGGCGGATGCTGCTCCTGACCGAGCTGTCATTCGCCGGCGCCTCGATCGTGCTGCTGCTGAACGCGACGCTGGCCAGCCCCCAGCTGTGGCTGCTGTTCGTGGTCGCGGCCGTGATGGCGGCGCTGGACGGTCTCCAGCGCCCGTCGCTGGAGGCCCTCACCCAGCGCCTGGTCGACCGCGACGAGATGCCGGCCGCGGCGGCGATCGGCACGCTCCGTTTCAATATCGGGGAGATCGGCGGCCCCGCGCTGGGGGGCGTGCTGATCGCGGTGGTGGGGCTACCGCTCACCTACGCCTTCGACGTGGCCACCTTCGCCGCGTCGCTACTGCTGCTGGGGATGATGCGCGCGGCGCCGCCGCCGGTCGCGGGCGCCGAGGTCAGCCTGCACGGCATCCTCGAGGGCCTGCGCTATGCGGCGGCCCGGCCCGTGCTGCTCGGAACCTACGCGGTCGACATCGTGGCCATGTTCTTCGGCATGCCGAACGCGATCTTCCCGGCCTTCGCGCACGAGTTCGGCGGCGCCGGCGTGCTCGGCCTGATGTACGCGGCGCCGGCGGTGGGCGCCCTCGCGGCCACGCTCACCAGCGGCTGGACGGGCGGGACGCGCAGGCACGGCGCGGCCATCTGCTTCGCGGCCGCCGGCTGGGGGCTCGCGATCACGGTGGTGGGGCTGGCGCCCGGGCTGGCGCTGGTGCTGGCCGGCCTGGCGGTGGCGGGAGCGGCCGACACGGTGTCTGGCATCTTCCGGTCGACCGTGTGGAACCAGACCATCCCCACCGAGCTGCGCGGTCGCCTGGCCGGCATCGAGCAGGTCGGCTACTCGACCGGCCCGCTGGCCGGGAACGTCGAGGCGGGCGCCGCGGCCTCGCTGATCGGCGTGCGCGGATCGATCGTCTCGGGCGGCGTGCTGTGCGTGATCGGGGTCGCCGTCACGGCCGCGCTGCTGCCGGCCTTCTGGCGCTACGACGCGGGATCGCGCGAGGCCGAGCCGGTCACGCAGGCGACGGGCTGAGCCGCAGCTCGATGCAGGCATCCGGCGCGCCCTCGACCGGGTACCAGGCGCGTATCGCTGCCGTGCCCGGCAGCAGCGGCGGGTCGTGGTGGGCCTCATCCGCCGCCAGCGGATAGGCGCGCACGCGGCCGCCGGTCAGCGCGCCCAGCCCGAACGCGCCGCTGCGCCGGGCCTCGACCAGGTAGAACGCGGCCAGAGCCAGACCCGGCAGGAACGGATTGCCCTCGCGGCGGCCGTAGCCCAGCCGGGCATGCGCGGCCTCGGCGGCGTCCGCGGCCAGCTCGGCCACGGCCAGGGACGGCGGGCCGCTGCGGTGGGTTGGTTCGCCTTCGAGCGGGCGCAGGAACACGGCGGCTGCGGGCGCGCCGGCGGGCCTGAAGTGGCCCGGCATGGCCAGGTCGGCGATCGCCGGGTGCAGCTCCACCACCAGGCTGACGGTCAGCTCCGCCAGCAGGTCGGCGAGATCGTCGGCATCGCTCATTCGATGTAGTCTGGCAGCCGTGGACGGCATCCATGACATGGGCGGCATGCAGGGGTTCGACGCGGTCGTGTCCGAGCCGGGCGAGCCCCCATTCCACGAGCGCTGGGAAGGCCGCGTGTTCGGCATGTCGCTGACGCTGTGGGCCACCGGCGGCCCGATCGGCGTCATGCGGCCACAGGTGGAGCGGATCGAGACCGGGCGTTACCTGGCGTCGTCGTACTATGAGCGATGGGAGCACGCGCTCGAGGTGATGCTGGCCGAACGCGGTGTCCTGGCCCCCGCCGACGTCGATCGTCGGGTCGAGGCGCTGCGGGCCGGCGGGCAGGTGCCGGAACGGTCGGATCCGGCGATGGTGGAGGCGGTGCGGGCCGACATGCAGCCACGACCGCCCGCGCGACCGGAGGGCGGCCATCGCTTCGCGGTCGGACAACCGGTGCGCGTGCGCCGCATCTCGACGACGGTGCACAACCGCTGTCCACGCTACGTGCGCGGCGTCGCGGGGGTCGTCGAGCGGCGGCTTGCGCCGGACTGGCTGCCTGAGAACGAGGACCTGGGCGAGCAGCGCCGCGCACCGTGCTACACGGTCTCCTTCGCGGCCGCCGACCTGTGGCCCGACGACGGCGCCGACCACACGGTGCTGGTCGATCTGTGGGAGACCTACCTGGAGGAGGCGGCATGAGCGAGGGGCACCACCACGCCCGCGAGAAGTCACGGTCGGAACTGCGCACCATGGCACTCGAGGCGCTGCTGGTCGAGCGCGGCCTCATCTCGACCGACGCTGTGGACGCCGTCGTCGAGCAGTTCCAGAACGAGATCGGGCCGCGGCGGGGCGCGCGCATGGTGGCACGAGCGTGGGTCGATCCGGCCTACCGCAAGCGGTTGCTGGCCGACGGCACCGCCGCAGCCGCCGAGATGGGGTACGGCGGCGCCGAGGGCGAGCGTCTGGTCTGCGTCGAGAACACGCCCGTCACCCACAATGCGATCGTGTGCACGCTCTGCTCGTGCTATCCCTGGCCGGTGCTGGGCGTGCCGCCGGTCTGGTACAAGAGCCCGCCCTACCGCGCCCGCATGGTGCGCGAGCCGCGGGCGGTGCTGCGCGAGTTCGGGCTGGAGCTGCCGGAGACGACCGCGATCAGGATCTGGGACTCGAGCGCCGAGGTGCGCTACATCGTGCTGCCGATGCGGCCCGACGGCACCGAGCACCTGGACGAACAGGGCCTGGCCGACCTTGTTACGCGCGACTGCATGGTCGGCGTGGCGGTGCCAGGCGTGACCGAGGGCGTCTCGGCGTGATCACCGACCTGCCGGACGAGGCCTTCACCGAGCCCTGGCAGGCGCGGCTGTTCGCGATGGCGCAGGTCGCCTGCCGCAGCATGGACCAGCCCTGGGACGCCTTCCGCGAGCGACTCAAGGCCGCGATCGCCGAGGATCCCGACCGGCCCTACTACGACAGCTGGATGGTCGCGCTGGAGCAGCTGACGGGCTGCTCTCCCTGATGGTTGATTCCACGGGATTCGTGGCCTCTGGGCGCAGGACGAGTCGTTCCAGACGACGGGATCGACCGCAGGGCAGGCTGGATGAGGCCTGTTCAAGGGCGATCGTGGCGTCTGGCGCGACTCGGACCAGCTCCAGAGCCGCGCAGCTCGTGGAATCAACCATCTAAATGCGGGAACCGACGCTGACCGAGCTCGAGCCCGGGCTCGTGCAGATCACGATGCCGCTGCCGTGGGCGCTCGACCACGTGCACTGCTACGCGCTGGCGGGCCTCGACGGCTGGACGCTGGTCGACGCCGGGCTCGGCAGCGAGGCGACGTTGCGATGGTGGGCGCAGGCGCTCGCGCAGCTAGGGCCGTCGCCGGTGGCGCGCCTGGTGCTGACGCACTACCACCCCGACCACGTCGGGGCCAGCGCCGGCCTGGCGGAGCTGAGCGGCGCCCCGGAGGTGGTGCAGGGCCGGCTCGACCGGGCGATGGCGGTGGCCGCCTGGGAACAGGGCTCGGACGACGAGTTCGAGGGCTACCTGCGCGACCACGGCATGCCGGCCGAGCTGGCGGCCGCCTCGACCCGGGCCGAGAGCCGCACCGGCGTACGGCTGGCGACGCCCACGCGGCTCGTGGACGAGGGCGACCGGGTGGTGCTGGGCGACGAGGCGTTCCGCGTACTGCACGTGCCCGGTCATGCGGACGGGCACATCGCTCTGCTCGGCGAGACCAGCGGCCGCCTGCTGGGCGGCGACGTGCTGCTCGACGAGATCACCCCCAACGTGGGCCGCTGGCCGGACACCGCGCGCGACCCGCTGGGTCGCTACCTGGCCACGCTGCAGCGGCTGTCGGAGCTGGCGCCGCGGCGCGTCCTCCCCGGCCACGGACCCGTGATCGACGACGCGCCGTCGCGCGCCCGCGAGATCGCGGCGCACCATGATGACCGCCTCGATGCCGCGGCGGCCGCCCTCGACGAGGGCGCCGAGACCGCCTACGACGCGGCGCAGCTGATCTGGCGGGACGAGCTGCTGGGGTTCCACGAGCAGCGGTTCGCGCTGGTCGAGGCGATCTCGCACCTGGAGCGGCTGGCCGAGACCGGGCGGGCACGGGAGCCGAGCCCGCGGCGCTGGCGCCCGGCCCCGGCGTAGACCTCAGGAGTCGAAGCCGAGGCCGACCCGGTCGAGCGCGCGCAGGTAGAGCCCGCGCTTGCCGTCCCTGCGATCGGCCAGCGCAAGGGCGCGCGTGGTCAGCTTGATCCCGGCCCAGCGCAGCGGCTCGGGCGGGAACGGCAAGGGTTTGCTGCGCACCAGGCGCAGCCGGGTCAGCTCGGTGTCGCGACCGTCAACCAGGTCGAGCGCGACGCGGGCTCCGAAGCGGCTGGCGCCGACGCCGAGGCCGGTGTATCCGACGGCGTAGCTGACGCGACCGCCCATCGCCCGGCCGAACATCACGCTGAACCGGCTGCAGGTGTCGATCACCCCGCCCCAGCGGTGGGTGAAGCGAACGCCCTCCAGCTGCGGGAAGGTCTCGAAGAAGTGGCGCGACAACAGCGAGAAGGTGGCTGGCCGCTGTTCCAGCTCGGCTGCGACGGCGTTGCCGTAGTGGTATACGGCGTCATAGCCGCCCCACAGGATCCGGTTGTCGTCGGTCAGCCGGTAGTAGTGAAACTGGTTTGCGGCGTCGAACAGGCCCTGCCGGCCGCTCCAGCCGAGCGCCGACATCCGCTGCGCCGACAGCGGCTCGGTCACCAGCACGTAGTCGTACACGGGTGCGATGTAGCGGCGGATGTCGCCGATCAACGGCGGGAAGCCGTTGGTGGCGAGCACCACGCGCTCGGCCCGCAGCCGGCCATCCGGCATCGACAGCATCACGCCGTCGGCCAGCTCGTGAAGCGCCGTCACCGGTGAACGCTCGTGCAGCCGCACGCCCAGCTCGATGCAGACGCGGCGAAGGCCCCATGCCAGGCGGGCCGGGTCGACCATGGCGGAGCCGCTCCGCTCCCAGATGCCACCCAGGTAGGTGGGCGAGTCGACCTGCGCGCGCACCGCCTCGGCGCCGAGCCAGTCGCAGTCGTACCCGTGGTCCCGCATCACCGGCACGAACTCGCTCAGCTCCGCGACCTCGTGCCTGCTGCGGGCGACCAGGATCGATCCCGTCCGCTCCCAGCCGCAGTCGATGCCGTGGCGCTCGATCGCCCGCTCGATGCCGTTCAGGTTCTCACGCCCCAGCCGCTCCAGCTGGTCGATCTCGTCGGGGAACCGGCTGAGGCCGTTGGGCAGGCCATGGGTGATGGACGCGTCGGCAAACCCGCCGTTGCGTCCGCTGGCGCCCGCGGCCACCGTCGCTCCCTCCAGCACCACGACGTCGCGGGCGGGGTCGTCCTGCTTGGCCTGCAGCGCCGCCCACAGGCCGGTGAAGCCGCCGCCGACCACGGCCAGCGAGCAGCTGTCCTCGCCCGCGAACGGGTCGGCCGGGGCTGGAGCAAGCGGCGAGTCCAGCCAGAAGGGGCGTGGCTCGGCCTCAACCCAGGCGGCGCTGCTCACGACGCGGGCAGCAGGATCTGATACGCCTTGCGCAGCGTCTCGTGCACGGTCCAGGTGGAGCGGGCGCCCTCCTCGAGCACACCCATGTCGCCCGGGCCGACGTCGAACGTGGTGCCGCCGTCGATGGCGATCGTGGCGCGGCCGGCGATCACGACGAACATCTCGTGGGCCTCAGTATCGACCACGACCCCTGGCGAGATCTGCCAGACGCCGCGGATGATGCGGCCGTCCTCGCTCCCCCAGACCACCCGGTTCCAGGTCTGGGGCGAGCCCTCGACGATGCTCCCGGGATCGAGCGGGTCGAGATCGAGGTCGAGGTCGGCGATATGAACGGCGAAGCTGCCCGTGCTGAGCATGCCGCTCACGATACCGGCCGCGCGAGGGCGACCATGTCGCCACCCGCGCGGCCCGTTCGTCTACGAGCGGCTGAACAGTCCGGACAGAAGACCGGAGCGCTGCTCGACCGGCTCGCTGCGAGCGGTCACGGGCGCTGGCGCCTGCAGCTTGCAGGCGACCTGGCCGTGCTTCTCGAAGTAGCGCTGGTGGTACTCCTCGGCGCGCCAGAACGTCGGCGCCTCGGTGATCTGGGTCGCGATCGGCTTGCCCAGGTGCGTCTGCATGGCGGCCAGCGACTGCTCGGCGATCCGCCGCTGCTCGGGCGAGTGCACGAAGATCTCCGACCGGTACTGGGTGCCGACGTCCGGCCCCTGGCGGTTCTTCTGGGTGGGATCGTGCTCGCCCCAGAACACGGCCAGCAGCTGCTCGTAGCTGACCTGCTCGGGGTCGTACTCGACCTCGACGGCCTCGGCGTGGCCGGTGCGTCCGCTGCAAACGGTGCGGTAGTCCGGGTCGTCGACGGTTCCGCCGATGTATCCGACCTGGGTGGCGGTGACGCCGTCGATCTGCATGAACGCATGCTCGACGCCCCAGAAACAGCCGGCTGCGAAGGTGGCCTTCTCGGTCATGTGGTGATCAGCTCCCTTTACGTAGATATCGGAATTATGGACCCGCGAGCAAGCGATTCGTTACCGGTGTGGCGATTCGGTTCCAATCCCGCGCACATCAGGACGCGCGGTTCAGTGCCGCCGCCTCGTCCAGCAGCTGCTCGACGTCGGGCAGCTCGCCGTCGCCGTAGCGGTGAGCGGCACGCACGGCGCCCTCGCCGTCGACCACGAAGGCCGACCGCACAGGGGTGTCGGCGAGGCCGTCCAGGTCCTGCGAGACGCCGAACGCCCGCACCGCCTCGGCGTTCCAGTCCGAGAGCAGCGGGTAGCCGAGGCTGAGCCGCCGCGACCACTCGATGTGCGAGTAGGGGCTGTCGCGTGAGATGCCCACCACCGCCACGCCCAGCTCCGCGAACTCCGCGCTCCTGTCACGCAGGAGCCTCAGCTCACTCCGTCAGGTGCTTGTCCAGTCGTACAGGTAGAAGGCGATCACCGCGGCGCCCAGATCGCGCAGACGCACCCGCTCGGCGTCGACGCCGAACAGGCTCAGATCGGGGATCAGATCGCCGGGCGCAAGCATGCTTTGCCGAGCCTAGCAACGTCGGGCCACAGGTCGGGCTAGAGTGGGCGCATGTGCAGAAACATCCGACCACTTCACAACTACGAGCCGGCCAGCACCGAGCAGGACGCGCACAACGCGGCCCTGCAATACGTGCGCAAGGTGAGCGGGATGACCAAGCCCGCCCGGGTCAACGAGGAGGCCTTCCAGCGCGCCGTCGAGGCGGTCGCGGAGGCCACGTCGACGCTGCTGGGCGAGCTGGTCGCGACCGCGCCGCCGCGTGACCGCGCCCGCGAGATCGAGCGCGCCCGCGAACGGTCGATCGCCCGCTTCGGCGAGCGCGCGACGGCCTAGCCGACGTCGAGCGCAGCCAGCGCACCGGCCAGCTCGCGGATCGAGCCCTCGGTGATCGGGCTGACCACCAGAATCGCCTCGTCCGCCCCTGCCGCCGCGAGGTCGCGCAGGTGCGCTGCCAGGTCGGCGCCGCCGGCCACGGGCGGCGCGTCGGGGTGGGCCGACCGCTCGCCGGAGTCGTCCAACGCGACGGCGACGCAGGCGCTGCGCTCGATCTGCGCAGGGTCACGGCCGGCCTGCTCGGCCGCCTCGCTGATCCGCCGGTTGAGGGCCGCGAAGCCGTCGGGCGAGTTGCCGTAGTCGTCGAACCAGGTGTTCCAGGAGTCGGCGTGGGGCAGGGTCAGGCTGAGCATGCGCGGCCCGTTCGAGCCGATCATGATCGGGATCCGCCGCGCCGGCGGTGGCAGCAGCACCAGGTCGTCGACCTGGGAGAAGTTGCCGTCCATGCTGACGCGCTCGCCGGCCAGCAGCCCGTGCACGATCTCGAACGACTCGGCGAAGCGCGACACGCGGCGGTCGTAGGGCAGGCCGAACGCGCTGAACTCGCGCTCGTTCCAGCCGGCACCGAGGCCCAGCACGAGGCGGCCGCCGCTGACGTCATCGACGGTGGCCGCCATCTTCGCCAGCAGGCCGGGGCTGTGGAATGCCGTGCACGCCACCAGCGGGCCGAGCGAGACCCGTTCGGTCGCCGCGGCAAGCGCCCCAAGCATCGTCCAGACCTCCCAGGGTCCGCGCTCGGGGCGGCCGTGCTCGGGGGCGTAGAGCAGGTGATCGCCGAGCCAGATCGAGTCGAATCCGACCTGCTCGGCGGCCGTCGCCATGGCCAGATACTCGGGCCAGCGGACGACCCGCTCGGTCTCTGGGAGCTGCACTCCGACACGCAGTGGGCGAGGCACCGGGCCACTCTAACGCACCGCCCGTCACCGCCTTGACGTGCATGAGATAGTCACCCCATGACAGATCTGCCCGCACTTGCCGAGCGAATCCACGGGATTTTGGTCCGGGCCAAGATCGGCTTCACACCGTCGCAGGACGGGCTCGAGTTCTTCGTCCCGATCCGCGACGGCACGGCCGCCGTGATGGTGCGGCCGGGCTCGTTCGGCGACGAGCCGCTGGTGCTGTTCCAATCGCCGGTGCTGCAGGGCGTGCGGTTCGAGGAGGCGGGCGCGAGGGCGCTGGCCGCCATCAACCTGCGCAACTGCAGCCTGCTGGTGGGCAGGCTGTCGTACTACGAGGAGGACGGCGTGATCGCCCTCGAGTACGCGATCCTGGCCAGCAACCTGCAGACCCAGGAGTTCATCCGGGCGCTGCAGATCGTGGCCGCATACGCGGACACGCTGGACGACGACCTGCTGCTGGAGCTGGGCGTGGGAGCGCGCGCCCGCGACGTGTGGGGCCCGGCCGGCGACACCGGAGTGGCCTGACCTCAGCGGATGGCGAGCCCGGCCTGACCGGCCGCAGGATCGGTGCTGATCAGCTCCCGCCGACCGGGGCGCCGGCGCCGCGTCGTGAGACCCCCGCGCATCAGCAGCCGGCGCACCCGCTCCGCCGCCAGCGCGGCCGAGTCGACCACCGCCACCTGCTCGCCGGCGGCCAGCTTCACCTGCGCGGCGACGGCGCTCGCGTGTGGGCAGCCGAGCGCGATCGCGTCGACCCCGGCGGCCCGCAGCGTGGCCACCTCGGCGGCGACGGCAGAGCCTGGGTCACGGCCGGACTCGACCAGCTCGCGCAGACCGGGCACGGCCGACCACGTCACCCGGCCGCCGCCGCGCTCGCGCTTGAGCGCGCGGGCCAGCTGGCCACCGCGCAGGCAGCCCGCGCCGGTCATGAAGGCGATGCGGCCCGAGGCCGAGCGGGCGGCGGCCTGCGGGACGATGCCGTCGATGCCGATCGCGGGCACCGGCGCCAACCGGGTGCGGATCGGCTCGAGGGCGTCGGCGCAGCCCTGGGCGGAGGCCAGCACCACCAGCTTGGGCCGGCGCTCGGCGACGACGTCGCAGGCTAGGCGTGTGAGCCGGTCGACCACGACGGCGGACCGGCGACGCGCGTAGGGCGCGTAGGCGTGGTCGGCCAGGAGCACCGTGTCCTCTTTGGGCAACAGCCGCACGATCGCATCGCACACGGCCACGCCGCCGAATCCGGATGCAATCACGACGATCGGTGAGTCAGACGAGCCCATCCGGCCTGATTCTTTCACGACCCGACCGGTGCCAATTCGGCAACAGGGTGCCGCGCCCGCCGAGTCGGGCTCTGAGCCCGGGTCGGCCCGAAACCCCGGAGCTGCCACGAACGCCTGTCACCCCGATCCCCGCGGATGTGGCGAATCCGGGCCGAACGCTTCACGGGGTATGGAGCGGTGTTTGACACCCGCCTCGGCCCGGGCTTGACAGATCGCCGAAGGCGGCTTACGGCCGGCTAGGAGCGCGGTCGCGACTTCTCGGGGTCGTAGATCGGGAACTGGTCGACCAGCGCCGGCACCAGCCGGCCGTCGGGCAGCGTCACCTCGACCTGCCTGCCCACCTCGGCCAGGTCCGCCTCGATGCAGGCCATCGCGATCAGCTTGTCCACCGTCGGCGAGCGTCCCGCGCTGGGTGATGTCAGCTTGCCCACGCCGCGCCCGTTCGAGAGCACCGGCGTGTTGTAGTCGGGCGCGTCCTCACCGGCGATCACGAGCGTCACCATGCGGTGCGTGATGCCCGCGTCGAGCTCCGCCTGCAACGCCTGCTTGCCATGGAAGTCGCCCTTGTCCAGCTTGATCATGCGGTCGAGGTTGACGTGGAAGGGCGATGTCACGCCCGGGAAGTAGTCGAAGCCGATGAAGATCAGCCCGGCCTCGATCCGCAGGCTCTCGACCGCCGCCAGCCCGTAGGGCCGGATGCCCATCGCGGCGCCCTGGTCGAGCAGCCCCTGCCAGACCTGCTCCGCATCGCCCGGCTCGCAGAACACCTCGTAGCCGAGCTCACCCGAGTAGCCGGTGCGGGCCACGTAGCAGGGCGCACCGCAGACCGAGACCGGCTCCGTCAGGAACCGGAAGTACCGCAGTCCGGCGACGTCGGCGTCGGTCACGGCGGACAGCAGCTCGCGCGAGCGCGGCCCCTGCACCTGCAGGTGCGGCATCTCCATCGTGTGCTCCGTGATCTCGATCCCGAAGTCGCCGGTTATCCGGCGGAAGTGGTCGGCGTCGGTGTCGAGCGCCGTCACCACCAGCACGTTCTCGGGGTCGTCGCCGCGGAAGACGACGCCGTCGCCCAGCATCCTGCCCTGTGCGTCCACGAAGGGCGCGTAGCGCGCCTGCCCCGCCTCGAGGCCGGCCATGTCGGCCGTGAAGCAGTAGTCGACCGCCGCCATCGCCTTCGTGCCCCTGAAGAACCACTTGCGAAGCGGCGACTCGTCCCAGATGCCGACCGCCTCGCGCACCGTGTGGTGCTCGGCGATCGGGTCGCCGAAGTCCGAGATCCAGTCCCAGCCCTCCCACTCCGCGAAGTTGCCGCCCAGCCGCCGCTGGATACCGTCGAACCCCGTTCGCAGGAGCCCGTCCGGGTAGGCGCCGGACGGTGCCGGCCGATCGACCTGCAGCGCCGCGGCGGCGGCGATGTCAAAAGGGGCCGCGTCGCCGTCGAGGGCCGGCATCGGCACCTCCACGGGCATGATCGTCGTCGGGGTCGCGCGCCGCGTCAGCTCCTGGTGGCCGGGCGGCAGCACCTGGGTCACGCCCAGCAGCGCCCGCGCCTGCGCCGGCCCGGCCAGCGTGCGGTAGCCCTCGACCGGCTGCTTCTCCTCCCGGTCGATGTTGCGCCGCAGCCGCCGCAGCTTGGCCTGGAACCCGGCGTCCAGCCCCGGCGTCGTGAAGATCGCCTGCTCCACGTAGCTCTCGACCACGCGGTTTCCGACCAGGTGCACGTCGGAGTCACGCGCCACGCCGGTGCGCGGCGAGTACGTCACGACCGACTTCACGTGCGACAGATAGGCGTTCCACGTCGAGAGCACCACCTCGCCGCGGCAGCGCGCGCCCGTCTCGGGGATCGCCAGCAGGTTGACCTTGCGGTCGTTGACCGCCTCCAGTAGCGCCTCGGTGGTCGGGTTCAGAATCGTCACCCACTTGTGCAGCGGCCAGATGTCCAGCTGGTTGAAGTCGCCGGCCTCGCAGCCAACGCCGAACAAGTAGGTATCGCAGTAGCGGAAGAAGTTGCCGGTGCCGAGGGTGGCCCGCATGTAGTCGTAGAACAGCGTGATGGTCGCGCAGATCAGGTTGGAGCAGCCGACGGCGTCCATCGGCTGGGCGAGCACGACGCCGAGCCGGTCGCCGGGCTGGTATCCGCCCGGCCACAGTTCGGACAGCGGCTGCTGCTTGCCGTCCCGTTCGACGGCAAAATCGCTTGCGTCAAGGGCGTAAGAGGAATGCATGCGGCAGATCCTACCGGTCCGCTGCGGCCGCGCTAGCCGAGGTGGTTTGTACAGTGGATGCTCGTGACGGATCCGCGTGAACCGCCCGCGGCGCGGGCACCCGAGCCGGGAGGCGATCTGGTGGTCGAACACGTCGACGACCCTCGCTTCGCGCTGCTGACCGCCCGTGAGACCTCCGAGCACGGGCTCCGCATCGATCCCACGACCGGCCAGGTGCCGCCCTCACCACCCGTCCCGCAACAGGCCCCCGCGGTCGTGCGCGCGCCCGCCCGCGACCGCGTCGCCCGCGACCGCCGCCGGGCCGGCCGGCTGGCGATCGCCGCGCTGATGCTCCCGATCGTGGTCGCCGCCGTGATCGGCCTGGTGATGTGGCTGCAGGGCGATTCGGGCGGCTCCGCACCGGCCCCCGCCGTCAGCCGGCGTCCGCCCGCCTTCACCGTCTCGACCACCGTCGCCGCCACCGCCCCGGCTGCTCACGGCATCGCCGTCGCCGCCGCCGGCAACGGTGGCCTCTGGTACCAGGCCGCCGGCGGCTCCGTCACGCGGCTGGCGGCGACCGACGGCTCGGTCAACTACACCTTCGCCTCCGTCCGCCCCGCGCTGGGGGTGGCCGTGTCCGGCGGCTCACTGATGTTGCTGGTGAACGGCCCCGCGGGCGCCGAGCTGGTCTTCCGCGACCGCGGCTCCGGCAAGGTTCAGTCGCGCCTGCCGCTGCCCGGCGTCGCCGGCTGCTCGACTCCAGCCACGTCCTGCGCGCCGCTGGTCGCGAATGGCCAGATCTGGGTGGCGCTGGCCGGCGGCGTTGCCCGCATCGACAATGGTCGGGCCACCCTCACCCCGGTGACCGGCGTGCTGGCGATCGCCGGCAGCAGCCGGCGGGTGTGGGCGCTGACCGCGTCCTCGATCATTGCGCTCAGCGCCGCGGACGGCCACGTGCTGGGAGCGACCCGGCTGTCCGGGCTCGTCCCCAGCGTGATCGCAGCGGGAGCCGGCGCCGTGTGGGTCGCGGGCACCCGCGACGGACGTCCACAGCTGCTCCGCTTCGACGGCCCGCCCGGCCGCGCCCCGCAGATAATCGCCCTGCCGGCACCGGCCTCCGCCATGGCCGCCGCCGCAGGCGCGATCTGGCTGGCGATCGCGGGCCAGGGCGTCCGCGAGCTCGACCCATCGGTGAACCGCCTGGCCGGCGCCGCGATCACGCTGCCCGACCAGAACGCGCTGCTCTCGATCCGCCCAGACCAGCTGTGGTCGGTACGGGAGGCCGCCGGCCGCGCCTCCTTCACCCGCATCGACCTGGCCACGCCCGGCTCGTAACAGACGGCATCAGCCCGGCTCCGGCTTTTCCGGTCGCCCCGTCTCACGTAGTATCAACCCCCGCCTCGATTGAAGGAGCTCGCGTTGGCCACAGCAGAGAAGCCGTTCATCCGGCAGGACGGCAAGGACAAGGTGACCGGCCTTGGGCGCTACACCGCCGACCTGGACATGACCGGCATGCTCCAGGCGAAGTTCCGCTACTCCGACCACGCCCACGCCCGCATCACGCGCATCGACACCTCCAATGCCAAGGCGCTGCCGGGGGTGTTCGCCGTGATCACGCACGAGGACGTGCCCGACGTCCGCTACGGGCCGTTTGTCCAGGACCGGCGGCTGTTCGCCAAGCACAAGGTGCGCTACGAGGGCGAGCTGGTCGCGGCGGTGGCCGCACTCACGGATGAGATCGCCCAGCGCGCCGTCGAGCTGATCGAGGTCGACTACGAGCCGCTCGAGATCGTCAGCGATGTCGAGGCAGCCCTCGAGCCCGGGGCACCGCTGCTGCACGAGGACTGGGCGTCGTACGGAGCCTCTGAGGATGTCGTCCGCGAGGGCAACGACTGCTCGCGCTCGACGATCCTCAAGGGTGATCCTGACAAGGGCATGGCCGAGGCGGACATCGTCGTCAAGGAGCGCTACGTCGCCGACATGTCCCACGCGGTGCCGATCGAGCCCCATGCCGTGGTCGCGCAGTGGCAGGGAGACCGGGTCACGATCTGGTCGTCGACCCAGGTGCCGTTCATCGCCCGCAGCGGCGTGGCCACCACCCTGGAGCTGCCCGAGGCGCACGTTCGCATCGTGGTGCCGCACCTGGGCGGAGGGTTCGGCGGCAAGTGCGAGTTCCACTACGAGGCTCAGGTGGCAGCGCTGGCCCGCGTCGCTCAGCGCCCCGTGCGCCTGGTGTTCTCGCGCCGCGAGGAGTTCCTCGCCCCCGATCACCGCCGCGAGGGACAGGTGCTGGAGCTGGAGACCGGCGTGCGCAGGGACGGCAGCATCGTTGCCCGCCGCGGCCGCCTGATCCTGGACAACGGCGCCTACAGCGCCGATGCGCCATTCTTCCCGCAGCTGGCCGCGATGATGGCGGCCGGCCCGTACAAGATCGAGAACGTCTTCGTCGATGCCAGCCTGGCCTACACGAACACCACACCCTCCGGCTCGGTGCGCGCCCCGACCGCCCCGCAGGCCTGCTGGGCGCTCGAGCAGCACATGGACTCGGTGGCCGGGCAGCTGGGCATGGACCCCGTCGAGTTCCGCCGCCGCAACATCGTCAAGAACGGCGACGAGGGGCCCACCCGGCAGGTGTTCGAGGACATCGGCGCCGCGGAGACGCTGGAGCGGGCGGTGGAGCTGATTGGCTACGGCAAGGAACTGACCGAGGACGAGGCGATCGGCGTCGCCGTCGGCTGGTGGCCGTCGTTCGGCATCGCTTCCGGCGCCTACGTGAAGATCAACGGCGACGGGTCGGCCACCATCATCACCGGCGCACAGGAGTGCGGCACCGGCGCCGTGATGGCGTTGCCGCTGCTGGCCGCGGAGATCCTGGGCATGGAGCCGGAGAGCTTCTCGCTGTTGTATCAGGACACCGACGCCGGCCCGTTCGACTCCGGCGCGTCCGGCTCACAGACCACCTTCAACAACGGCCGCGCGGTGATGGCCGCCGCGAACGACGTGCGTGAGCAGCTGCTCGACCTGGCCGCCGAGCAGCTGGAAGCCAACCGCGACGACCTGGAGCTGAAGGACGGCGCGGTCTCGGTGAAGGGGTCGCCCACCAAGTCGGTCACCATCCCGGAGCTGGCCGAGGCCGCCCACGGCAGCACCCTGCTGCTCGGCCGCGGCGCCGACGCGGTGCCGGAGATGCCCGCCTCAGACGCGGCTGGGTGCACCGGCCGGCTGGGAATGGAATCGTTCCTCGCCCCCACTTTCATCACGCATGCGGTGCGCTGCAAGGTCGATCGCGAGACCGGCGTCGTGCGGGTGCTGGAGGTGGCCGCGGTGCACGAGTCGGGACGCGTGCTGAACCCGATCGGCGCCAACGGCCAGGTCGAGGGCGGCGTCGTCATGGGCATCGGCATGGCCACCCTGGAGGGGTCGCTGATCGGCGAGGACGCGCGCCAGCTGAACCCGCACCTGCTCGACTACAAGCTGCAGACGGCGAGCGACTCGCCGCCGATCCACATCGGCTGGGTGGACTCTCCGACCAAGCCCGGCGCCGGCGGCCCGAATGGCTCCAAGGGCATCGGTGAGCCGCCCTGCGTGCCGACTCCGGGCGCGATCGCCAACGCGATCGCTCAGGTCACCGGCGCGCGCGTGCACCAGCTGCCCATGACCCCGGCGCGGGTGTGGGAGGCGATGCAGCGATGAGCGCGCAGAGCTACACGGCCGCCACCTCGGTCGACGAGGCGCTGGAGGCGATGGCCGCCGGCGCGCGGCCGATCGCCGGCGGCACCGACCTGGTGGTCGGCGCGCGCGGCGGCAAGGCGCCGCTGCCGGACGCCCTGGTCGCGATCCACCGCGTGTCCGAGCTGCGCGGGATCCGGGAACAGGACGGCGGGCTGGTGCTGGGCGCGCTCGCCACCCACGCCGACCTCGTCGCCTCGAGCACCGTATGCGAGCTGTTCACCGCCCTGGCGGACGCATCCGCGATCGTGGGCAGCCACGCCACCCGCAACGCCGGCACCATCGGCGGCAACGTCATGAACGCCTCGCCGGCCATGGAGACCGGCGGCCCGCTGATCTGCTTCGACGCGATCGCCACGCTGCGCTCGGCGTCGGGCACCCGCCGGGTGGCGCTGGCCGACCTGCTGACCGGCCCCGGTCGCACCGTGGCCGAGCCCGGCGAGCTGCTGACCGAGCTGGCCATCCCCGCCCCGAAGGACGGAACCGGCAGCTGCTACGCGCGGCTCGAGTACCGCCGCCAGATGGAGATCGCGATCGTGGGCGCGACCGCGGTGGTCACGCTCGACGGCGGCACCGTGCGCGATGCGCGCATCGCCATCACCGCTCTGGCGCCCACCATCCACCGCGTGGCCGAGGCCGAGCAGGCCCTCAACGGCAGCGACGCCTCGGACGCCGCCGTGCAGGCGGCGGCGGATGCCGCGGCGGGCGCCTCGCGGCCGATCTCCGACGTGCGCGGTTCGGCCGACTACCGGCGGGCGATGGCCGCCGTGCTGACCCGGCGCGCGATCAGCACCGCGATCGCCCGCGCCCGCGGCGGGCGGTTCCCGATCCCAGCCAGCCCCGCCCTCCACGGTGCGGTCAACGGAGGAGCACCATGAGGTACGACGCCACCCTGAACGTGAACGGCCGCGCCTACCCGGTCGCGATCGAGCCGGGCCGAAACCTGCTGTCGGTGCTGCGCGGCGAGGTCGGGCTGACCGGCGCCAAGGAGGGATGCGACGACTCCGAGTGCGGTGCCTGCATGGTGTTGCTGGACGGCCAGCCGGTCAACTCCTGCTCGTACCTGGCGCTGCAGGCCGACGGCCGCGAGATCGTCACCATCGAGGGCCTTGCCGGCGAGGACGGTCAGCTGCACCCGCTGCAACAGGCCTTCCTCGACCAGGGCGGCGTCCAGTGCGGATTCTGCACGCCCGGCATGCTGATCTCGGCGAAGGCGCTGCTCGACCGCAACCCCTCGCCCGACGAGGACGAGATCCGCCTGGCGCTGTCCGGCAACCTCTGCCGCTGCACCGGCTACTCGGGCATCGTCCGCGCGGTGCAGGCGGCAGCTACGCAGCGCTGATGCTACGTTCGCAGGCCGCGCGCGGCCACCGGCCAGACCGCCTCGACCCGGCCGTCGCGCACCGCGAACAGCTGGCCGCTGAGGTTGACCGTGGTGCAGACGTGGGCGGGATGAAACGCGATCCGCTCGCCCACCGCCACCGGCCGTGACGTGCGCCCGACGCCGTGCTCCTCGGTCAGCCCGTCAAGCACGATCGAGCCGTCCACGCTGCGAGCGACCATGCGCCCGCCGTCGTCGAGCACGACGTCGCCTGAGAACGTCTTCGACCCGCCGTCCACCGTCACCCGCCCCTCGCGGTTGCTGCTGACGACCGTGGTCAGGATCGAGAGCGCCACATCCTGCGGCCGGGCGGAGCCGTTCCCCAGCTGCATCAGGTCGTTGAACACGTAGGTGCCGGCCCGCACCTCGGTCACCCCCGGCACCGCGGCAACCGCGCGGCCGGTGGGCGTGCTGCCGGCCGCCGCCTCGTCCAGGCCCAGCCGCCGCGCGGCCGCGACCACCGTCTCGCCCTCCTCCCGGCCGGAAGCGGCCGCGTCGCCGCCCCCGCCGGCGTAGCCGATGCTCCGGTAGCTGGTGATGCCGCGCAGGCGCAGCCCCGGCAGCTCGCGCACCCGGTCGGCCAGCGCGTCGACCAGCGCAGGCTCGCCCGCGGGCACGCCGCAGCGGCCGAGGCCGGTGTCGAGGTCGACGAAGACGCCCAGCTCGGCGCCCTCGGCCACAGCCGCGCTCGACAGCCGCTGGGCGGCCTCGTGGTTCTCGACGTTCACCCCGATGCGCGCCTGCGCAGCCAGCCGCGCCAGCCGCGCACAGGCCAGCTCCGCCACCACCGGGTAGGCGACGACCACGTCGTCGAAGCCGGCATCGACGTACAGCTCGGCCTCCGAGACCTTGGCCGTGGTGATGCCCGCGGCGCCGGCCGCGAGCTGCATCCGGGCGATCTCGAGCGTCTTGTGGGTCTTGATGTGCGGCCGAAAGCGGACCCCGTGCGCTGCCACCGCGTCCTGCCAGCTGCGCAGATTCCGCTCGAGACGGTCGAGGTCGACCACCAGACACGGTGTTTGCAGCTCATCGGGCGGCATCCATCAACCCTACA
The DNA here is from genome assembly GCA_035473255.1 of Gaiellales bacterium. Classification (GTDB taxonomy): domain Bacteria; phylum Actinomycetota; class Thermoleophilia; order Gaiellales; family JAICJC01; genus JAICYJ01. Next base: position 18,020 of record DATIOK010000130.1, on the reverse strand, counting down.
GGCACCATTCCGCAGCGCCGATAGATCACGCTCACGATGCTGTTACGGCGCTTCCTCATCATGTTGGTGATCGGCGGCCTGCTCGCGGGTGCCTCGGCGGCCGGCTACTACGCGGGCGGAAACGGGCAGGCGGCGGCCCAGCGGGCGTCGATCCTGCGGCAGGTCGGCCGCCGTCTTCACAACAAGGACACGGCCGGGGCACGGCTCGTGCTTGCGCAGGCGTTCGGCTCCGGCGCGATCACCGGCGCCGAGCTGCGGCTACGCAACGGGCATCCGACGACCGTCGGCAAAGTCTCCAGCTCGGCCGGTTCCATGCCGCTTCCCCGCGGCGCCAGCCTGCGCCTGAGCACGAAGCCGCCGCTGTCGGGCCTCGCGCACCTCGAGATGGTGATCGCCGGCCTGCTGCTTGCGGTGGCGGCCGCAGCGGCCACGGCGATCGCGATCGCGCGCCTGCTGCCGCACCTGCGCCGCCCGCAGCTGCCGGCCCGAAAGGCCCGGAAGCCACAGCGCCTGCCGGCCACGCCCGCGCTCGACACCGAGTACCTGGCCCGCCATGACGCGCTCACCGGGCTGCCCAACCGGGTGCTGCTGCGCGAAGAGGCCCAGCGCCGGATCATGCGACTGAACGGCGACGCGATGGCGCTGATCCTGATGGACCTGAACGAGTTCAAGGAGGTGAACGACACGCTCGGGCACTTCGCCGGCGACCAGCTGCTGCGCCAGGTCGGCGAGCGCCTGGCCGGGTTCACCACCGAGAGCACGCTCGTGACCCGGCTGGGGGGCGACGAGTTCGCAATCCTGCGCAGCCAGGCCGACGCCGTCACCGCCGAGCAGCTGGCGATGCGCGTAGGCGAGTCGCTGCGCCGCCCCTTCCTCGTCTCCGGCATGACGCTCGAGATCGACGCCAGCATGGGCATCGCGCTGGCGCCGTTGCACGCGGCCGACTACGACGGACTGCTGCAGCGGGCCGACAGCGCCATGTACGCGGCCAAGCGAAACCACACCGGCATCGCGATGCACACCCGGGAGCAGGAGGCCGACAACTCGCAGAAGCTGGCGCTCGCCTCCGACCTGCGCCGGGCCATCGAGGGCGGCCAGCTGAGCCTCTACTACCAGCCCAAGGCAACCCTCCGCACCGGGGACATCTCCGGTGTCGAGGCGCTGGTGCGCTGGAAGCATCCCGACCGCGGCATGATCAGCCCCGACCAGTTCATCCCGCTGGCCGAGCGCAGCGGGTTGATCAACCTGCTCTCGATGTGGGTGCTGAAGACCGCACTGCGCCAGGTCGCCGACTGGAAGCGGATGGGCCTCGTGATGCCGGTATCGGTCAACCTCTCGGCCCGCGACCTGATCGACGTGCGGCTGCCCGACGAGATCGAGAGGGCCCTGCACGAGGCCAAGGTGGCGTCCGAGTTGCTGGAGGTGGAGATCACCGAGAGCGTGCTGACCGCCGACCCGGCCCGGGCGCGCGCCATCGTCACGCGCATCGGCGAGCTCGGCCCCACCACCACCATCGACGACTTCGGCGCCGGCTACTCGAGCCTCGCCTACCTGAAGAACCTGCCCGTGCATGCGCTCAAGATCGACCGCTCGTTCGTGCTGGGGATGACCGACAACGAACACGACGCCACCATCGTGCACGCCGTGGTCGATCTCGCCCACAACCTCGGCCTGCGGGTCGTGGCGGAGGGCGCCGAGGATATGGCCGTGTGGGAGCGCCTGCGGCTGGCAGGCTGCGACGAGGTACAGGGTTTCGTTCTGGCGCAGCCGATGCCGTCCGCTCAGGCAACGGACTGGCTCTCGCGCCGACGCCAGAGCTCCAACGCAGCCTGAGCCGGCGGCTATGCTGGCGGCGTGCTCTACGACCGCCTTGCCGATCTGCCGATCGACCTCGAGCACTACCGGCTTGAGCGGCGTGAGACACAGGTCTCGACCGAGTTTACCCGCGTGACAACGCTGGTGGTGATGGAGGGCGCCGGCCACACGGGCGTGGGCGAGGATGTCACCTACACCGCCGGCGATCACGACGGCTTCCCGGCCGACCTGCAGCTGGCCGGACGGCACAGCCTGGACGAGCTGTCGCAGCTGATCGACCCCCACGACCTGTTCCCCGGCACCCCGCCGGAGATGGACGCGTCGCGCGACTACCGCCGCTGGGCGTTCGAGAGCGCGGCGCTCGACCTGGGCCTGCAGCAGGCGGGGCGGTCGCTGGCCGACGCGGCCGGGCGCGAGGCGCGGCCGGTGCGCTTCGTGCTCTCGACGCGGGGTGAGATCGGTCCCTGGCTCGAGTTCGACCCGCAGCTCGAGTTCAAGCTCGACCCCGAGCCGACGTGGGACGAGCCGCTGATCGCGACGCTGGCCGCCTCCGGCCGCGTGCGCGTGCTCGACTTCAAGGCCTACTACACGGGCACCCCCGTGGACGTGGCTCCCGATCCGGTGCTCTATCGGATGCTGGCCGAGCGCTTCCCCGACGCCGTGATCGAGGACGCCGCCCTGGACGGCGAATGCCGCGAGGCGCTGTCGGGAGCGCTCGACCGCCTCAGCTTCGACGCGCCCATCCACTCGCTGGCCGACGTCGACGCGTTACCGGTGGATCCGCGCTGGATGAACATCAAGCCGTCCCGCTTCGGGAGCGTGCGGCGTCTGCTGGAGTGCATCGATGCCTGCGAGCAGCGCGGCATCCGCATGTACGGCGGCGGCCAGTTCGAACTCGACCGCGGACGCTCGCAGATCCAGACGCTGGCCAGCGTCTTTTACGCGGACACGCCCAACGACGTGGCGCCGTCGGACTACAACCTGGGCACGCCGCGCGACGACCTGCCGCGCAGCCCGCTGCCGGCGTCAACCGCCGTCGGCTTTGGGTAGAGAAGCTATGTACATCACGTCCGCCGGGCCGCGGGCGACGTCGACCGTGACGGTGCGCACCACCGCGAACCGCGCGCGCAGCCGGCGCTCGAACTCGAGGTCGGGCGCCGAGGCCCACACCGCAAGGCGGCCACCCGGCCGCAGCAGCCCCGCCAGCGACTCGAGGCCGTCGTCACTGTAGAGCTCCGCGTTGGCCTCGTGCACGAGCCAGCCCGGCCCGTTGTCGACGTCCAGGCAGATGGCGTCGAACTCACAGCCCAGCCGGCCGAGCTGCCTGCGCAGGTCGCCCACCACCAGCCGCACGCGGTGGTCGTTCACGCCGTGGCGGTTGAGGCGGCGCAGATGTGTGCCGGCCCACTCGACCACGGCCGGCTCGAGCTCGATCACGACCACGTCCGAGACGCGGTCGCCGCGCAGCGCCTCGTCCAGCGAGAAGCCGACGCCGAGGCCGCCCAGCAGCAGCCGGGCGTCCGCCAGGCCGGCCAGCGCCTCGCGCACCAGAGCCCGCTCCGAGCGGCCGTCGCGCGTGTCCATCATGAAGGTGCCGTTCGCGATCACTTCGTGGTGAGAGCCGGCACGGCGCAGCACCAGCTCGCCGCGCGGCGTGTCCCGACGGTCGACAACCACCGGACGGCTGTGATCGCCGCTAGCCATCGGAAACGTGGAGGGGCGGCACCCGCGCCGCCCACGGCAGCGCCTGCTCCAACTGGGCGGAAACGCGCAGCAGCGTGGCTTCGGCCCCGACCCGGCCGACCAGCTGCATCCCGATCGGCAGCCCCTGCTCGCTCATGTGCAGCGGCAGGCTGATGGCCGGCTGGCCGGAGGCGTTGAACACCGGCAGGAACGACTCCAGGTGCGCCCACGAGCCGAACAGCTGCTTGGGCTCGAGCTCCTCGTCCGGCCGGTAGGTGCCGAGCCTGGCGGGCAGCGCTCCCAGCGTAGGGGTCAGCAGCACGTCGTAGTCCTCGAAGAAGCCGCGCACCTGCCGGCTCACATATCCCGCCGAGTCGATCGCGTTCAGCAGCTCGCCGACCTTCACCGCGCGGCCGAACTCGACCATCCGGAAGGTGGGGAGCTCGAGGTTGTCGGGGCTCGGCTCGCGGCCCACCGCCTGGGCGAACCCGTCGACGGTCTGGGCGGTGGTGGACGACCAGATCACGGTCATCGCGTCCAGGAACTGCTCCCAGGAGAACTGCGGCGAGGCCTCGATCAGCTCGTGCCCGAGACCGGACAGCAGCGTCGCCGTCGCCTCGCAGGCGGCCCGGATCTCGGCCACCACCTCGGCGCCGGACCACGGCTGCCAGCAGAAGGCGATGCGCAGCGGGCCGGGCTGCAGCTGCAGCTGGTCGAGCCAGCCGCCGTCGGGCGGACCCGTCAGTGTGAAGGACTCGCCGGGGTACGGCGTGGCCAGCTCGTCCAGGCAGGCGGCGGTGTCGCGCAGCGACCGGGTCAGCACGTGGTGCACCGCCCAGCCCAGCAGCGGCTCGCCCGCGGCCGGAGCCCAGGTGACACGACCCCGCGAGGTCTTCAGGCCGACCACGCCGCAGGCCGATGCCGGGATCCTGATCGAGCCGCCGCCGTCCGAGCCGGTCGCGATCGGCACGATTCCCGCGCCCACCGCGGCGCCGGATCCGCCGCTGGAGCCGCCGGCCATGTGGTCACCGCTCCAGGGCGTGCTGGTGGGGCCGCAGGCGACCGTCTCGGTGGTGCCCATCACCCCGAACTCGGAGGTGGTGGCGCGGCCGACCGGCACCATGCCGCAAGCCCGCACCCGTCGCACCAGCTCCGACTGCACCTGCGCCACCCATCCCTCGGCCAGGCGGCTGCCGGCCTCGGTGGCCCGCCCGGCGTCGCCGTGGAACAGATCCTTCAGCAGCACCGGGACGCCGTGAAACGGCCCCGGCTCCGCGGCCTCTGCCGACTCCACCGCATCGTCATACAGCCCCGCAATCGCGCCCAGGCGAGGCTCGGTCCGCTCCGCCCCGCGCACGGCCAGATGGGCCAGCTCGGCCGGCGTCACCTGCCCCTCCCGCACCAGCTCTGCCAGCGCCAGAGCGTCGTGCGCCGCGTACTCCTCCAGTCGCATCGACGCATGCTAGTGAGCCTTTCGGTCACCGCGTCGAGGGCGTGATCGGCCGGGTGCACAAGTACAATATGGGGATGAGCGCCGATGTGCCCCGCCGCGGGGAGGACGACGGGCCGCGCGCCACGGCCGTCACCTTCCGCTCGGTCGTCGAGGAGCGACCGGGCCAGAGGCTGCGCGAGCTGTTCGACCTGTGGTGGCCCGCCTACCGGCGCTGGTTCCTGCGCGACGGCGAACAGGAGCGATCGTCGTACGCCGGCTGCCTGCGGGCCGTGCGCACGCACGTCCCCGAGCTGGTGCCCGCCTACGAGGGCCTGGTCGACCTGGTCGGCGGCGGCGACCTGGAGGCACGGTTCCTATCGCTGTGGGACCCGCCGCCGTTCCTGGCGGCCTGCTCGCTGGCGGCCTGGACGCGCGACGGCAACCCGTCGCTCCTGCGCAGCTACGACTACGCCCCGGCCCTGTGCGAAACGACGCTGCTGACCACGACCATCTCGACCCGGCGCACGATGGCGATGAGCGATTGCCTGTGGGGCGCGCTGGACGGCGTCAACGAGGACGGCCTGGCGGTGGCGCTGGCCTTCGGCGGGCGCCGCGCGGTCGGCCGCGGCTTCGCGGTGACGCTGCTGCTGCGCTACATCCTGGAGCAGTGCGCGGACGTGCCGCAGGCGCTCGAGGCTGTGGCGGCGGTGCCGGTCAACCTGTCCTACAACATCGCCCTGGTGGACGCCTCTGGCCAGGCGGCGCTGGTGCGGGTGGCGCCGGATCGGGCGCCGGTGATCGAGCACGGCGGCCTCTGTGCCGGCAACCGGCAGGGAGCCACCGAGTGGCCCGAGCACGCGGCGCTGACAGAGACGGAGCGGCGGGAGGCGGTGCTGGCCGACGCCCTGGCCGACCCGGCGATGACCCTCGACCGGCTGGAGCAGGTGTTCCTGAGCGAGCCGGTGCAGCGCAACTCGGCGGAACACACGTGGGGCACGGTGTACACGGCCCGTTACGACACACGCGAGCGCAGCGTGCGGCTGCTGTGGCCCGACGACGTCTGGACGGTGCGCATGGCCGACGCCGAGAACGGCCAGCGGCTGCGCGACACGCGGGTGCTGATGCCGCCGCTCTTGCAGCGCGAGCGGGAGATCCCGCACACGCCTCAGGTGATCTTCGCCTGAGCCACCGCGCCGGCCTTGATGGCCGTGGCGCGCACCTGTAGCGTTGCCGGATGGCGTCAACAGGGGGACACCGCCGGTGACACCTGGCAAGGGGATTGTGGCGAAGCGCTCGGCACGGCCGAAGCTGCGCGGCCTCAACGACGTCTACCAGTTCGCCCGCTCCAGCCGCACGCCCATCTACTTCGTCTCCCCGACCGCCTACAACGTGCTCGGCATCGACCAGTGGGTGGGGGCGTTCGAGTACATCACCTACTTCGACTCGTTCGACGGCCACCACCCGCACGTGTTCGTGCCGCACAGCGAGGGGGCCCGCGACTTCGGCTCGTTCGAGGACGTGAACACCTACCTGCTTGGCCACAAGCAGGTGGCCGACCGCGTGCACGCACGGGGCGGGGGCAAGGTGCTGTTCGTCATGTTCGACTCCGACACCGAGGAGCTGGCCGGCGAGCTGGGGCTCGACATCGCGCTGCCGCCGCGGGCGCTGCGCGAGCACGTCGATTCCAAGATCACGACCACGCAGCTGGCCGGCGAGGCCGGCATCGAGTGCGCGCCCAACGTGCTGGCCCGGGCCAAGAGCTTCAAGCAGCTGATGGAGCGCGCCCGCAAGGCAAAGCTCGGCTCCGACCTGGTCGTGCAGACGCCCTACGGCGACTCCGGCCGCACCACGTTCTTCATCACGAACGAGGAGCAGTGGGACGAGCACTCCGAGAAGCTCGAGGGCGAGGAGCTCAAGATCATGCGCCGGATCGAGCACCTGCCGGGCACGGTGGAGGCCTGCGCCACCAGGCACGGCACGCTGGTGGGGCCGATCCAGACCGACATCACCGGCTTCGAGGAGCTGACCCCCTACCGCGGTGGCTGGTGCGGCAACGACGTGTTTCCCGGCGTGTTCGACAAGGCGACGCGCGATTCGATCCGGGCGATGGCGCGCAAGCTCGGCGACACGCTCTACGCGCACGGCTACAGCGGCGTCTTCTGCGTCGACTTCCTGGTCGAGAACGGCAGCGGCGAGGTCTACCTGGGCGAGATCAACCCGCGCATCTCCGGCGCCAGCCCGCTCACCAACCTGCTCACGTCGAAGTACGGCGGGGCGCCGCTGTTCCTGTTCCACCTGCTCGAGTTCCTGGACGTGGACTGGGAGGTCGACCTGAAGAAGCTGCAGAAGCGGTGGGAGACCTACGACGAATGGAGCCAGCTGGTGCTGAAGCAGACCGACGACGCGGTCGAGAGGATCACCCGCGCCCCGTCCAGCGGGCTCTGGCAGATGCGCGAGGACGGCAGCATCGAGTTCGTGCGGCTGGTGACCACGTGGCACACGGTCGGACATGACGACGAGGCCTTCTACCTGCGCGTCTACGGCACCGACGAGTACCGCTACAAGGGCGGCGATCTGGGTGTGATCGTGACCCGCGGGCGCATGCAGACCGACGACCGGCAGCTGACCGACCGCGCGAAGGCCTGGTCGAAGGGCATCACGTCGCTGTTTCACGGCACGCCGGCCGACCACGCGGTGCCGGTGCCGGACCCGATCTACACCAAGTGGTTCTAGGGCGAGCCGTTGCTGCTCTACAACAGCGCGGTCTCGGGTAACTGCTACAAGGTGCGGCTGCTGGCGGCGCAGCTGGGACTGTCGCTGGAGCTGGTGGAGATGGACGTGCTCGACCGCTCCGACCGCCCGAACGTGCTGGGCGGCCTCAACCCGGCGCTGCGGGTGCCGACGCTGGTGTTCGACGACGGCCGCGCGCTGGGCGAGTCGGGCGCGATCCTCTGCTACCTGGCCGAGGGCACGCCGTTCCTGCCCGACGACCGCTACGAGCGGGCGCAGGTGCTGCAGTGGCTGTTCTTCGAGCAGTACGACCTGGAGCCGAACATCGCGGTGGCGCGGTTCTGGCTGGCCGTGTCGGGCACTCCCGAGCGCTGGGCGGCGGAGCTGCCGGCCAAGCAGGAGGCGGGATACGGCACGCTGGCCGCGATGGAGCGGCACCTGGCAGAGCACGCGTTCCTGGTCGGCGAGCGCTACACGGTGGCCGACATCGCGCTCTACGGCTACACGAACGTGGCCGAGGAGGGCGGGTTCGAGCTGGGCCGGTTCCCGGCGGTCGAGACCTGGCTGGCACGGGTAGCGTCGCAGCCCCGGCACATCCCGATCGACGGGTGACCACATCCAGCTAGGCCGTGCGGCGCCGCAGGGTGGCGGCGCCCAGCCCGAGCGCGAGCGCCGTCGCGCCGATCAGGATCACAGCGTCTCGCCAGACCTCGGCGCTGACCGTCGACGAGGCCGCCACCCGCGACAGCGCGTCGTAGGCGTAGGTCATCGGCAGCAGGTAGGAGATCAGCTCCAGCGGCCGCGCCATCCGGTCCCGCGGCACCAGCAGCCCACACAGCAGGATCTGCGGCAGCAGGAACGCCGGCATGAACTGGACCGCCTGGAACTCGGTGCGCGCAAAGGCGGAGAGGAACAGGCCGAGGGCCATGCCCAGCAGTGCGTTCAGCACGGCGAACACGACCACCAACGGTGTCGATCCGGCCACCTCGAGACCGAGCAGGCCGACGGCGACGAAGGACACGAGCCCGGCCTGCAGTGTGGCCATCGCCGCGAACGCCAGGCCGTAGCCGGCCAGCAAATCGAGCTTCGCCAGCGGCATTGTCATGAGCCGCTCGAGCGTGCCGGTGGTGCGCTCACGCAGCATCGCGATCGACGTGACCAGGAACATCGAGACCAGCGGGAAGATGCCGACGAGAGGCACACCCACGCGCTGGAACACCTCCGGCGTGCCCTCGAACACCCACTTGATCAGCGCCTCGAGCACGCACGGCACCAGCAGCAACAGCGCCAGCGTGCGCGGATCGCCGCGCAGCTGCAGCAGCACCCGCCGGCCGGTTGACAGCACCACCCGCGGGCTCACGAGCCCGCACCGACCAGGCGCAGGAAGGCCTGCTCGACACCGTCGGCGCCGGTCTCGGTCAAGAGCTGCTCGCGCGCAGTCGCCGCCAGGATGGCGCCGTCGCGCATCAGCACGATGTCGTCGCAGCGGTCGGCCTCGTCCATCACGTGGCTGCTCACGAGCAGCGTGGTGCCGGCGTCGGCCAGGTCGCGGAAGCCGGCCCAGAGCTCGCCGCGCAGCACCGGATCGAGGCCGACGGTGGGCTCGTCCAGCACCAGCAGCCGAGGCCGGCTGAGCAGCGCGGTGGCCAGCGACACGCGCGCCCGCTGGCCGCCGGAGAGGCTGCCGACCGGCCGGTCGGCGCTGGAGGCCAGGTCGACGGACGCGATCGCCTCGGCCACGCGCTGGGCGGGTGCGTCGAGCACGCGCGCGAAGTAGTCGAGGTTCTGGCGGGCGGTCAGGTCGAGGTAGACCGACGGCGCCTGAGTGACGTAGCCGACGTCCGAGCGCAGGCCGGGCGCCCCGGCCGGCAGGCCCAGCACGTCGACCCGGCCGGAGGCGACGATCTGCACGCCGACGATCGAGCGCATCAGCGTGGACTTGCCGCATCCGCTGGGACCTAGCAGCCCGGTGATGCGGCCGGCGGCCACCTCCACCGACACACCGTCGAGCACACGGTGCCCGCCGCGGTCGACCACCAGATCGCGGATGCTGATCGCGGCGTCGTTCACGGCCACGCAGTCTCGCAGAGCGCTGATGATTGATCTAGGCTGGCGCCACCACCATCTGCTCACGAAGGGGGTTCACATGCCGGGTACAGCTGATCTGCACATCATGCGCGAGCGCGAGGTGATCGACGTCGGCGGCACGCATCTGGGACGAGCCGAGGACCTCTACGCCGACGAGCGCACGAGCGAGGCGGCATTCCTGCTGGTCAGCGGCGGGCGCTTCGGCACCAAGCTGCACTTCGTGCCGGTCGAGGGTGCGGAGATCGAGGGCGAGAAGATCCGGGTTGCGTTCACTGCCGATCAGGTCAACAACGCGCCCAACATCAGCGCCGACGAGAGCCTCTCGCCGAGCGAGGAGGAGCAGCTGTTCCACCACTACGGCATGGACGGCCACGACGGCACGACCACGATCCTGGTTGTGTGGGTGGCCACCGGGTAGCCGTCACGCGGCGGGCGCAACGGCGGGGGCGGCACCCAGCCGGCGCACGCTGGTCACCAGCAGCACCAGGGCCGGCAGGCAGAGCAACGACGCCAGCGTGAACGCGGTGGCGGTGGAGGTGGCGGTAGCCACCGCCCCGAGCACCAGCGGCACGACGGCGAAGCCGGCCGCCCAGACAACGCCGAGCAGGCCCATCACGGTCACGTGTGACACGCGGGCAGCGTCGGCGCCGAGTGAGGAGAGCGGGAACATCGCGGCGCCGATCACCGCGAACAGGGGGCCGGCGGTTACCAGCAGCGCCAGCTGGACGACGTCCGAGGGCCCGAACGCAAGCACGACGGGGATCACCATCACGCCGATGCCGACCACCAGTCCCACGGGCGCGGGGCCGATGCGGTCGACCACGCGACCGGCGATGGGACCGACCGCGGCGCCAAGCACGGCGCCGGCGGCGAAGCAGATCGCGATCACGTCGACCGAGGTGCCGCTCCTGCCGAGGCCAAGCGGCACCAGCAGATCGACGGCGCCAAAGGCGCAGAGGTCGATCAGGCTCATGGCCATGGCCGCAATCGTGGCCGGCTGTCGCGCGCCGCGCGCGATCGAGGCCCAGAGACGCGACTCGCCGGCGGTGACCGCCCGGCCGGTTGGGGCGAGCAGGGCGAGCACCACGCCCACGAAGCTGACGGCGGCGACCAGCCCGAATGCGAGGCCGGAACCGGCGGTGGCGGCGAGGGCGCCGATGCCGGGGCCGGCGATCGACCCGGCCGAGAGCAGGCCCATGACGATGCCGGACTCGCGGCCGCGGTGGCCGGCCGGGGCGTTGTCGGTGACCCAGGACATGGAGGCCGTCCAGATCGAGCCGCTGGCGAAGCCCTGGACGAACCGGGCCAGGATCAGGACTTCGACGTTCGGCGCCCAGGCGAAGATGACCGTGGCGATGGTCATCAGTAGCGCGGAGGCAAGCGAGATGCGGCGGGCGCCGATGCGCGGCACCAGCACGATGCAGCCGAGCGAGACGAACGGCACAGAGACCGGGTAGGCGGCCAGCACCAGGCCGGCCTGGAACGTGTTCAGGTTGAACTGGTCGGCGTAGCGGGGCAGCAGCGGCAGCACCGCCAGGTACAGCGAGGCGTCGACGAACATCGAGACGCCGACGGCGATGGTGATACGGCGGTAGGGCTGCATGCTCACACGCTATCGGCTTGCGCGCCGGGAGCCGCCACAGGTCGTCGTCCCGCGGGAGGTCTGTCGAGAGCCGACGGGGAGACTCGAACTCCCGACCCCATCATTACGAGTGATGTGCTCTACCAGCTGAGCTACGTCGGCAACCGGCGCGGCCGCCGGGCGGCCGCTCCGCGCCGGATTCTAACCCGCGCCGTCCCGCCCCCTGCTAGCGTCCGGTGACCGTGCGCGTGCAGTCCGGCTCCCGCGCCACGCGCGGAGCGCGTCCTGCCGTCGCCATCCAGGCGCTGCCGGCCAGCGCCATCACGATCACGACCAGGTAGCTGGCCTCGGGCGACGCGGCTTGCGAGATCGCGCCTGCCAGGATCGGACCGACCAGCGCCGACCCCGCCCAGACCATGTTCAGCAACGCCGCCACCGCGCTCAGGCTGACCCCCGCGGCGCGCGCTCCGACGACGCCCAGCGGGAACGTGATCGTGAACATCACCGCCGCGACCGGGCCCCGCAGCAGCAGGAAGCTGAGCACCGCCGGCGTCGTCGTGCTGACCACCACGATCAGCAGCGTCGTCGACATCAGCACGGTCGCGATGACACCCACCCCCACCTTCGCCGCCCGCTCCCCGAACCGTGCCACCACACCGCTCGACGCGATGAACGCCACCGCCGCCGCCGAGAACGCGATCCCGATCGCCGCGCTGCTGAGCCCGTTCTGGTGCAGCTGTAGCGGCGCCAGCAGGTTGGTGGCGCCGCCCACGAACCCGCCCAGCGTCATCAGGAGCAGGCTGGACAGGATCAGCCTGCTGCCCATCGCCGCCCCCAGCGTCTGCAGCAGCGGCGGCACGCCGTCCAGCCGCTGCCCCGCATCCGATTCCGAGAGCACCATCATCGACACCACCGCCGCCGTTCCGATCGCACAGCTCAGGAACGGCGCCGCCAGCCCGAACCGCTGCACCAGCACGCCCGCGAACGCCGGTCCCACGATCCCGGCCAGCCCCGCCGTCGTGATCGTCAACGACAGCGCCCGCGCCTGCAGCGCGCCGGCAGCCTCGGCCAGCCACGCCACTCCGGCCACCCACAGCGCCCCGAACGCGATCCCGAACAGCGCACGCGCCACCAGCAGCATCCAGTAGCGATCGGCCAGCGCCTGCCCGACATCGGCCACCGCCATCCCGCCCACGGCCACCAGCGTCACCGCTCGCGCGCCGTAGCGGTCGCTCAGCAGCGTCGCCGGGATCGACGCCAGCAGGATCGTGAGGCTGGCCGCCGCCAGCAGCACCCCCGCCTCCAGCTTGGACAGGTCGAACCGGTCGCTGTACGTGGGCACCAGCGGCACGAGTGACGACCACACCACCTCGCCGATGAAGATTGCGAGGTAGATCAGGACCGCGGTGCGACGCATGCCTCGAGGATCGCACAGACCGCCGAGCGCGGTCGCAGTCTGTCGCGTGAGGCAGCAGTAGGCGCTACGACAGGTACTGCCGCACGTAGGAGATCAGCTTGTCGATCGGCGCCAGTCCGATCGCCGCGTGCAACAGGAACGCCTCCACCGAGTTGAACGCGCCGGCCTGCTCGCCCTCGTCGACGGCACGGTTGAGGCCGGCGCGGGCGGCCTCGTTGACGCGGCCACTGCTGAAGCCGTGCTTCTTCTCGAACGCATCCAGCCGTCCCTGGTCGGCGAAGGCCAGCGTCAGCTCCTCGCGGGAGACGCCGAGGTCGCAGGCGGCACCGCCCAGCGCCGACAGCCCCACCTGCGCGGTGATCGCCGTGGCGCCACTGACGCCCTGCGGCCACCGGTACGCAGCGCAGGGGTCGGGCGCGGCGTCCGGCTTGTAGTCGGTGCCGCCGGCCAGCGCGTAGACGCCCACCAGGGCGAGCGCGATCGCGACGGCAGCCAGCAGCCACTTGGACTGCCGGGTCACAGCTCGACGTTCCCGCGGATCAGCGGCAGCGCCGCCAGCAGCGCCAGCAGCGAGGCCACCAGGAAGCTGTTGCTGAACGCATGCGTGACCGCGCGCTCGATCTGATCCCGGATCGAAGCCTCCAGCCGATGCACCTCCGGCGAGTCACCCGCCTGCTGGAACGCGGGATGCAGGTTGGGCGGCCGCGTGACCGAGGCCGAGCTGACCTGGGCGACGATGGCCGAGCCCAGCGACACCTTCTGGGAGAGGCTGAGCGATGAGTCGAGGATCAGACGGGTGCCGGCCAGCTCGGCGGCGTTCTGCTGGTCGACCAGGTCGCCGGTGAAGATCGGCGTCAGGATCAACAGGCCCAGGCAGACCCCGGCGTGGCGGGCGGCCAGCGTCCAGCCGCCGTGGATGGCGAGCGGCGAGCGGCCGGCCAGCGCGTCCTGCGTGAGCGCGCCCAGCGACAACGCGAAGCCGACGCCGATCGCCACCTGCGGCGGCACCAGCCAGCCCCATGCCGCCGCCGGCAGCAGCGCCAGCGCGGCCAGCCCACCGGCGATCAGGATCGCCCCGCAGATCGCCCGGATCCGGGCCGAGGGCGCGTTTGCCGGGACCAGCCGGTAGGTGGCAAACGCCGCCAGCGGCATCACCGTCACCACCGCCGCCGCGGCCAGCGGGCTGTGGCCCCAGCCGTTGATCAGCAGCAGCACCACCAGGAACAGCGCCGCCGTCAGCGCCGCCGAAAGCAGCGCCAGCGACACGTTCGCCGCCAGCGCGGGTCGGCCGGCCGGAGCTGCTACCGGGGCCGGCCGCGTGGAGCGATGCGGGATCAGCGCCAGTGCCGCCAGCGCCAGCGGCACCTGCACGAAGAAGATCGCCTGCCAGCTGATCGCGTCGGTCAGCACCCCGCCGACGGCCGGTCCGGCCGCGGCACCGAGCCCGCCGGCGGCCGCCCACACGCCCACCGCGCGCCTCTCGGAGCCGGCCACGGTCGAGAGCAGCTCCAGCGCCGCGCACACGGCGGCGGCACCGCCCACGGCCTGGCCGGCGCGCGAGACCAGCAGCCAGGTGAAGTCGGGGGCAAGCGCGCAGCCCAGCGAGGCCGCTGCGAACAGCAGCAGCCCGGCCGTGCAGACGACGCCCGGCGCGAACCGCCGCGACAGGTAGGCGGCCGGCACTGCGACCACGGCCAGCACCAGGTTGAAGAGCGTCAGCACCCACGCCACGTGGTCGATCGAGACGTTGAAGTGATCGAGGATGTCGGGAAGCGCCAGGATCACGACCGACGAATCGGCCAGCACCAAACCGACGATCAGGCCCAGCGCCACCACCGTGCGGCGTTCACCCATTCGGGAAACCTATCCCGCCGGTAGGCTTTCCGGGATGCTGACCCTCGTCACCGGTGCCGCCGGCTACATCGGCGTGGAGATGGTGCGGCAGCTGCGCGCCCAGGGCCGCGACGTGCGGGCGATGGTGCGGACGTGGGACTCCGAGCAGCGGCTGTCCGGCACCGGCGCCATGACGGTGCTCGGCGACGTCACCCACCCCGAGACCCTGGGGCCGGCGTTGGAAGGTGTCAGCCACGTGTTCCACCTGGCCGGCGTGGTCGGGCACCGCGCCTCCGACGACCTGCGCCTGGAGCAGGTCAATGTGGTGGGCGCCAAGAACCTGCTGGACGCGGCGGCGACGGCCGCCGTCGAGCGCGTCGTGTTCGCGTCCAGCGTGGGTGCGATGGGCCCTGCTTCGACGCCCGAGCACCCCCGCAGCGAGGCCCATTGGCTGCTGGACGGGGACGACGGGCGCCCCGACTTCCGCTATGCGCGCGCCAAGGCGCTGGGCGAGCAGCACGCGCTGCAGGCCGCCGCGGACGGCCTCGACGTCGTGGTCGTCAACCCGGGGTTCCTGATCGGGCCGGGCGACGTGCACCGCGTCTCCTCCTGGCCGATCGAGGAGTACCTGCGCGGCGTGCTGCGGTTCACCGTGCGGGGCGGGCTGTCCTACGTGGACGTGCGCGATGTGGTGTCCGGCATGCTGCTGGCAGAGCAGCGGGGCGCATCCGGCGAGCGCTACATCCTCTCCAGCGACGAAGGGAACCTCCCCTACCCCGAGTTCTTCGAGCGCGTCGGCACCGTCTCCGGCCGCCGGCGGGCGACCTACAAGCTGCCGGTGGGCGCACTCACCCCGTTCCTGCGTGTATCGCGGGCGCTGCGGCTGCCGCTGGTGCCGCTCGACGACAACGAGCTGCGCTCCAGCGCGTACTGGTGGTTCTACACGTCGCAGAAGGCGCGCACCGAGCTCGGTTACGGCACGCGCCCGCTGGACGAGACGCTGGCCGACACGATCGCCTGGTTCAAGAGCGACGGGTACCACAGACACTGAGGTTGTCACGCCGCGGTGTTCGCACCCGTCTGCACGCGCGGCTCGGCCGGCAGCGTCATCCGGATCTCGGTGCCGGCGCCGGTGCTGCTGACGATCTCGACCTCGCCGCCGGCCAGGCGCAGCCGCTCGACCATCGTGGCCAGCCCGACGTGGAAGTCGGCGCCGTCCATCGCCTGAGCGGTGTCGAATCCGACGCCGTCGTCCGCCACGGTGAACGCCAGCTGGCCGCCGGACTCCTGGCCTGTCACCCGCAGCGTTCTGGCCTGGGAGTGCTTGCGGGCATTCACGATCAGCTCGCGTAACGACCGGTAGCAGAGCGCCTCCACCGTCCGGGACTGGCGCTCGATCGCGATGTCGACCTCGGCCGACAGCCAGGGACCCTCGCGTGCCACCCGTGAGATCATCGCCGCCAGCCCCTCCCGCTCCAGCGCCGCCGGGCGGATCTCGAACATCAGCCGGCGGGTGCGGTCGATCGCCCCCTCCAGCATCTCGGCAGCAGACACCAGGGTGGGCTGCTCGGGCCGCACGCGCTGCAGCTGCAGCAGCACCGCGATCATCACCTGGAGCGTGTCGTCGTGCAGCTCCACGGCCAGCCGCGCCTGCTCCTCCTCGCTGGCGCGCACCAGCTGATCGACGGCCGCGCGGCTGCGTGCCTCGGCCTGACGGAGCGCCGAGATGTCGATCACGACGCTGTGGAAGTAGTGGCCGGACTCCGTCTCCGGGGCGTCGATCTGGGCGCGGCGCAGCAGTATGTCGCGGTACTCGCCGGGGCGCGTCTGCACGCGCAGCTCCAGCTCGTGCACCTCGTCGCCACAGTCCTGGCCGAGGTCGACGAACTCCGCCACCCGCCTTCGGTCTGCCGGGTGGATCATCTCCAGCCAGTTCTCGGAGTTGACCTCGCGGATGAACTCCTCCGGCGACGTGCCGAACAGTTCCTCGACCTGCGGGCTGACGTACTCGACCACGCCGCTGCTGTCGGCACGCAGGGTCACCATCGGCATCTGCTCGACCAGCGTCTTGTAGCGGCGCTGCTCGAGGGCGAGCTCCTGATCCCGCTCCACGTCCTCGGTGGCGTCGAACACGATCGATTGCACCACCCCCGGCGCCACGACCCGCGTGATCGACCGGAACCAGCGCAGCTCGCCGTCGGCCCGGCGCCATTGATAGCGGTTCTGCCACGCGACGTTCTCGCGGCCCAGCTGCTCCCAGTCGGGCCGCGTGGCGCCGATCATGGAGCTCGACCAGCGCGCGTACCCCTCGGCCCCCACCCAGCTGGAGGCGGGCTCGCCGGTCAGCCACTCGATCTGAGGGCTGGTGTAGAGCATCACGCGCCGGTTCACGTCGAACCGGCAGATCACGGCCGGCATCTGCTCGACCAGCGTCCGGTACTCCTCGCGCACCGTCTCAGCGTCGTGCAGCGTGGCCCGCAGCTGCGCTCGGCTGGAGCGCAGGTCGGTGGCGATGGCCACGATCAGGCCGCTGGCCAGCGACAGGCCGGCCGCCGCCACCAGTGTGGTGGCGATCGCGTGCACGGTGGTCTCCTGATGGAACTGGACGATCGCGAACCCGCAAAGCTGCAGAACGACGGTGGCCACCACCACCGGCCAGTCGGCGATGGCGGCGATGATGCAGGTCAGCGCGACCATCGAGACGATGAACGCATCGTCGGCATGCGGCCCCGCCATCCACGCCGATGCGGCCATGACGAAGGCCGGCACCAGCGCGATCAGGATGATCCACTCTACCCGCGTCAGCGTGCGGCGCACCAGCAGCCAGGCGATCGCGGCCAGCAACACCAGCGTCTTTGCGATCACCGGCCCGTATCCGCCGCGTGCGCCCAGCGCCAGCGACGCGGCGATGCCGATCGGCGACAGCAGCAGGTACAGGAACAGCACCACCCGGCGGCGGCCCTGCGGCCCCCGCGTCGCCTCGTCCATCACCAGCCGCCGCCAGCCGCCGGCACGCGCTCTCAGCGTTGCGGCCATGTCCCAGTATCCCAGCTCACCTGCGCGTCCCCGCCTTGCCGCGGGGTCAGGCGATCATCGGAACCTGCACCTCGATCACCGGCTCGATGCGCTGAAAGATGTCCTCCAGGCTCGTGCCGGTGACGGTGATGCCATGGTTCTTGAGCCCGACCACCGAGTGCGCGGGGTCGGGCTCGGTGCGGATGATGTCGGCCACCGCCGTGGCCAGCTCCGCCGTGCCGCACGGATAATTGAACTCGGTCGCGCGGATCCCGGGGATCCAGGCGTGCACGTGGACGATCGCGTTCACCTCGGGGTGCTCGCGGTAGATCATCCAGTGCTCGATCGAGTCGACCGACACCCGGTTGGGATCGTCGACGCCCTTGGGCACCGACAGCACCATGGTGCCGGTCGCCTCCTCGTAG
>DATIOK010000129.1:0-2942 GCA_035473255.1 Gaiellales bacterium | reverse complement strand
GCCGGCCGCCCTGCTGATCGGCATCTTCGGGATCCTGCCGATCGGGTGGGCGGCGCTGCTGTCGTTCCAGAACAACGACCTGCTGACGACGCCCACCTGGGTCGGCACGCAGAACTACCACACGCTCGTGAACGACCCGGTGTTTCGGGAGTCGGTCAACCACACGATCGTATACACGCTGCTGTTCGTACCGCTGTCGGTGGGCGGATCGCTGGCGCTGGCGATGCTGCTGAACGCACGGATCCGGTTCTCGCGGTTCTACCGCACGGCGGTGTTCATCCCGGTGGCGACGTCCACGGTGGCAACCGGGCTGATCTTCAACTGGCTGCTGGAGCCGACCTACGGCGTCGCCAACTACATGCTGGGAAAGGTGCACCTGGGCCCGTACGGGTTCTTCCAGGATCCCGACCAGGCGCTGTACTCGATCGTGGCGATGACGGTCTGGGGCTGGCTCGGGTTCGACGTGATCGTGTACCTGGCCGCGCTGCAGGGGGTGCCCGAGAGCCTGGTCGAGGCGGCCCGGCTGGACGGTGCCGGGCGCTGGGCGACGTTCCGCCACGTGGTGTTCCCGCTGGTGTCGCCGGCCACGCTGTTTTTGATCGTGTGGTCGACGATCAACGCGCTGCAGGTGTTCGACGAGATCTACGTGACCACGCGCGGCGGGCCGCTGCACGCCACGACCGTGATGGTCTACTACCTGTACAGCCAGGCCTTCGAGCTGTTCCACGCCGGGTACGCCGCCGCCATCGCCGAGGTGCTGTTCGCGATCACGCTGGTGTTCTCGCTGCTGCAGCTGTGGCTGGGCAACCGCCGGGTGCACTACGGCTCATGAGGTGGCCGCTGCCGTTCAGCCCCCGCCATCTGGCGCTGATGCCGATCGCCGCGCTGATGCTGGTGCCGCTGGGCTGGATGCTGCTGACCTCGATCCAGACGCTGCCCGAGTCGCGGCACTTCCCGCCGGTGCTGATCCCGTCCGGCATCCACTGGGAGAACTACCCGGACGCCTGGAACGCCGCGCCGTTCGGGCGCTTCTTCGCGAACAGCATGATCGTGACGCTTTCGGCGGTGGCGGGCAACCTGGTGTTCTGCAGCCTGGCCGGCTACGCGTTCGCGCGGATGCGGTTCTTCGGCCGCGACGTGCTGTTCGTGGCGCTACTGGCGACGCTGATGGTGCCGTTCCAGGTGACGATGATCCCGACCTTCCTGATCGTCCAGAAGATGGGACTGGTGAACTCGCTGCCGGCGCTGATCGTGCCCAACCTGGTCACGCCGTTCGGGATCTTCCTGCTGCGGCAGTTCTTCAGGACGCTGCCGATCGAGCTCGAGGAGGCGGCACGGATGGACGGATGCTCGCGCCTGGGGGTGCTGGTGCGGGTGGTGCTGCCGCTGTCGATGCCTGCCTTGGCAACGCTTGCGATTGTGACCTTCCTGTGGACGTGGAACGATTTCCTGTGGCCGCTGATCGTGATCACCTCGACCAACCAGAGCACGGTGCAGCTGGGCCTGGCGCAGTTCCAGGGTGCGCACCAGACGAACTGGACGCTGTTGATGGCGGGCAACGTGATGGCGCTGGCGCCGATGCTGCTGGTGTTCATCATCGGCCAGCGCTGGTTCGTGCAGTCGCTGGCCTCGACCGGACTGAAGTAGCCCGGCGGGCGGCAATGCGCACGACCGCCGTGACGCTGCCGTGACGCCCCCGCGCGCCTTGGGGGTGTCAAACACCGCATCGGCCGGCGTTGATGGGCCGTGACAGCTCCGTGATGGGCCGTTACAGGGCGCTCGCATGGTTGAGCCGATCGAATTGTAAAGGGGTCAGAGCCCGACTCGGCCGCCGTGAACGCTCGCGGCGCCGGCCGTGATCGTTCGTGACCGAATCGTTGCGATCAGGGGGTCGGCCGGGGGCTCTGTGACGTTTCAGGCCCGTGACGGTTGCGTGACAGGTCAGCCGGCAGGCGCGAGGCGCACCGAGTCCGCGATCACACGTGCGCGCTCGGGGTCGAGTCGACCCGCGCCGGGCTGCTCGGCGTTGGCCGCGCCGGCGCCGATCGCCGCGCGCAGCGCATCGCCCCAGCCTGCTCCGCCGTCGAGCGCCACCACCAGCCCCGCCAGGAAGGAGTCGCCGCTTCCCACCGGGTAGCGGCCCTCGGCGTCGGCGCTGCCGGCCAGCGCCCTTCCGTCCGGGGCGACCATGACCGCGCCGTCGCGGCCGCGGGTGACGATCGCTGCGCCGCCGCCGGCCTCGTGCAGCGTCCGCGCCGCTGCCAGCGCATCGGCCATGCCGGTCAGCTGCGCGGCCTCGGCCGCATTCACCTTCACCAGCGCCGGCCGGGCGGCGATGCCCTCCTCTCGGCTGTCGAACGCGCTGCGGGCGACCCGGATCAGCGGCACGTAGCCGTCGGCCGGCGCCCCCGGCGGCAGCGAGCCCGAGATCGTCGCCCATCCGGCCTGGGGCAGGTGCTGCGCGGCCAGCTCCGCGAAGCCGCTCCACTCCTCGAGCGTGACCGCTGCACCGTGCTCGTAGAACTCCGTCAGCCCCTGGTCGGCCCCAGAAACCGACAGCGACGAGCGCGTCTCCGCCTGCGCCCAGGCCGCCGCCAGCTCGATGCCCTCGCGTTCGCACTGCTCCGCGATCCAGCGCCCAGCGTGCCCGCCCAGCAGCGCCACCGCCCGCACATCGGCGCCCAGCGCCGACGCCGCCCGCGCCACGTTCAGGCCCTTCCCTCCCGCCACCTGCGCGAACTCGGCGGGACGGTGGATGCCGCCCGGCATCAGCCGGTCGACCCCGAACAGCCGGTCGATCGACGGGTTCGCCGCCAGGCACACGATCATGCCGCCGCCGCCCTCGCCTCGGCCATCGTCGCCTGCGCGGTGATGCCCCCCAGCGCCCGCGTCGAGAGCGCTCCGCAGGCATTGCCCAGCGCCAGGGCACGCTCCAGCGGCTC
>DATIOK010000128.1:0-1847 GCA_035473255.1 Gaiellales bacterium | reverse complement strand
CGTGCTGCGCGCCGACGGCACCGCGTCGTGGCCGCTGCGGGCCACGCGCTGGTCGCTGCTGCGGCTCGATCGCCTGTTTCAGCTGGAGCGGTTGTTCAGCTTCAACCGCAAGTTCTTCCCCCAGTGGCGGCGCCGGTACATGTGCTTCGAACGGCACCGCGACGTGCCGGTGCTCGGCCTCGCCACGCTGCACGTGGAGCGGCTGCTGGCGCCGCCCCGCCAGGCCTGGTATCGCGGCGGCCCAGCCGCGCGCGACGCGCGGCGGTAGTTCGCATATCGTTCGGGCATGAGCTGGGTCGACCCCGCACAGGAGCTGGCGGCAATCCGTCGCTGGTTCGAGGCCCGTGACCTGGAGCTGGAGCTGTTCGAGCGCAGCGACGGGCGCTGGCGTGCCATGGTCACGGCGGCCGGCGAATCGCATGGCAGCAGCGAATACGTCGAGGCCGGCGACGAGCTCGAGGCGGCGCGTGCCGCCCAGCGCCGCCACTCGACCAGGCAGCTGCGGGCGGCGTTGTCGGGGCTGTCGCAGGTCGCCCAGAGCGAGGTCGTGCAGCTGCTCGCGGCCGAGATGCTGATCTCCCGGATACCGGGCGGCCGCAGCAAGGCCGGCCGGCGGGCGGCGCTGGCTTCGGCGGTCTGGATGCTCGACCCGAAACGGCGCACGGCCACGCGCACGGCCGGCCGCATGGCCGGGGAGTGGGCAAGGCTGCGGATCGAGAGGCGTACGAATGACGGGTCGCTGCCACATCCCGAAGCGTTGCTTCCGGCGGCGCTCGGCGCCACCGAGCGCAAGCTCGACCAGCTGCGGCTGAGGCTGCGGCACAAGGAGTGAGCCGGTGTGGACCGGGTCGCACCTGGACACGCCGCCCGACGGCGGCATGTTCGACGGGGCGCTGGGCGTGGTGGCGGGACTGGATGCGGCCGCCGCGATCGGAGCCGGGTCGCTGCGCCGCACGATCGCCGTGGTCGCCCGCCTGGAGGAGGGCTGCCGGTTCGGCCGCGGTGTATTCGGCAGCCGTGCGATGGTGGGCGACATCAAGCCGGACGAGGGCGATCTGCTGGACGCGGACGGCGTCTCCGTTGCGGAGGCTTTCGCGGAGCTGGGACTAGGCCCGCTGCCGACCCGGTGCTGGGCAGACCACCCGCCCCCCGCCTGCTTCGTGGAGACTCACATCGAGCAAGGCCCGGCGCTGGCCGCTGCCGGCGCACCGCTCGGGGTCGTCACCTCGATCGCCGGCATGGCCGGGTTCGACGTCGTCTTCTCGGGCAGCCGCGGTCGGGCGCCGGGCACGACGCCGCGATCATAGCCACCGCTGGGATCCCGAGCGCGATGCTGTTTGTCCGCAGTGACGCGGGAGGCGTCAGCCACGCACCTGAGGAGTCCACCGGCGCTGACGCGATCGCCCTCTGCGCGCAGGCTCTGGAGTCGGCGCTCAGGGAGCTGGCGGCGTGACCGACTGGGAGGCGCTGGCGCGGCCGTGCTGCAGGGCCTCGAGCGCTTAGTAGGCCATCCACCCGCCGTCCACCAGCAGGTTGATGCCGCTCACGTACGTCCACTCGTCGGAGGCCAGGAACAGCGCGGCGGCGGCCACGTCGCCGGGCCGTCCCAATCGGGAGAAGGGCGTGCGCGCGTGCGAGTAGGCCAGCACCTCCTCCGAGTCCTGGCGCACGAGGATCTTGCCGGGTGCCAGCCCGTTCACGATCATCCCCTGCGGGCCGAAATCGACGGCCAGCTGATGGGTGAGGTTGATGACGCCGCCCTTGTCGGTGCAGTATGCGACGTGGCCGGGCGCGCCGATCATGCCGTGCTGCGACGAGATGTTGATGATGCGTCCGCGCGCCTCCGC
>DATIOK010000127.1:0-7361 GCA_035473255.1 Gaiellales bacterium | reverse complement strand
GGTGGTCGTGCAGCAGCTGGCCCAGGCAGAGCGCGGCGCCGGCCACGATCGCGAGGGCGAGTTCGGGGTCGCGGACGGTGAACCGGCCGGCGCGGGCGGCGGCTTGGATGTCGCGGCGGGCGCGGGGGGCCAGTCCCTTGTCGGAACCGGTGAGCGCCAGGCCGTTGTGCAGCAGCACCTTGCTGAGATCGGGCCTGCGGCGGTGCAGCCGGCCGGTGAGCCGGAAGCTCTGGGCGAACACCTGGGCGGGATCGTCGATGTCGGCGGTGAGCTGGTCCAAGGTGGCGCCGAAGGCGTCGAGCGCGTCTTCGACGGCGGCGTCGAAGAGTTCCTCCTTCGTCTCGAAGTGGTTGTAGAACGAGCCCATCCCGACGTCGGCGGCCTGGGTGATCTCCTGGATCGGGACGTTCGTTCTCCCGGCCGCGATGAAGCCCTGGGCGGCGCGCACGAGTGAGGCGCGGGTGCGCGCCTTGCGCCGCTCGAGGCGGTTCAGGGCCTGCTCTGGCTCCTCTGTCATCGCGCTCTCCTCGCCTGCCGGATCTCCGACCAGATCTCAAGTATAGCAAAACGTCAACGCTGAAGAAATATTCAGATACCTCTTGACTGACGCTATCCTCATCACTGACAATATCTTCAGACATCTGAGAGGAGCGGTCGATGAGCGACCACCATGACCCGCACACCGGTTTGCACAGCGAGCAGGGTGGACTGTCGGGCGAGCACCCCGGCCGGGCAAAGAACCCGGTCATCAAGGTGCACGACCTGGCCTGGTTGGAGTTCGAGAAGCCGAACCTGGACCGGGCCGAGGCGTTCGCGCATGCCTTCGGGTTCAGCACCGCGCTACGGACCCCGGACGCGCTGCAGCTGAGGGGTACCGACCCGGGTGCGCCGTGCGTGCTGATCCGCCAGGGCCGGTCGCGGTTCGTCGGTCCGGCGTTCCGGGCGGCTGATTCCGCCGACGTCCTGCGGCTGGCCGAGGCGACCGGTGCCACCGCCACGAAGCTGCCGGAGAGCGTGGGCGGGCTGAGCGTGGAGTTGACCGACCCGACCGGGCTTGCCGTTCGCGTCGTCTCGGACACCGACGACCTGGCGGCGCTGCCTGGCCAGGAACCACTGGAGCTCAATTTCGGCCACGCGAGCCCACGGGCCAACTCGACGCAGCGGGCCCCGCGCGAGCCGGCAAAGGTGCAGCGCCTCGGGCACGTGGTGTTGCAGACCACCAAGTATCTGGAGTCGCTGAACTGGTACCTGCAGCATCTGGGCCTGATCGTCAGCGACTTCCTGTACTACCCGGGGCAGCGCGCACGCGGGCCGGTGATGAGCTTTATTCGCTGCGACCGCGGTGTCACGCCGACCGATCACCACACGCTGGCGATGACGCTGGGCCCCACCCGCTACGTCCACTCCGCCTACCAGGTCGCCGACCTCGACGCCCTCGCCGCTGGCGGGGAGTACCTGCGCGAGCACGGCTACCAGCACTCGTGGGGCATCGGCCGGCACATCCAGGGCAGCCAGATCTTCGACTACTGGCGCGACCCGGACGGGTTCATGGTCGAGCACTACAGCGACGGCGACCTGTTCGACAACACCCTCGAGCCGGGTTGGGCGCCGATGGCCGCCTCCGGCCTGGCCCAGTGGGGGCCGCCGGCGACCAAGGACTTCCTCGGCGTCAAGCCGGGGCCGCAGGCGGTGCACGAACTGCGCACGATTCTGCGGGCTCTGCGTGAAGACAATGAATTCGACTTCGCTGCCGTGCGCGGCCTGCTCAAGGTCGCGAGCTCATGACCACGACCATCTTCCGCACCGCAGACGCCTGGTACGTGGCAACGCCCGACGGCGCCGCCAAGATCACGACGAAGGCCGGGACGACGGCCCAACTCCTGCACGACCGTAAAGCGATCGCCGCCGCGGCGATCAGCAGCGACACCGTGTCGGTCGACTCCCTCGCCCTCGTGTCACCGGTTACCGCGCCGTGCCGGGTCGTCGCCCAGATGACGAACTTCGCCTCGCACGCGAAGGACGCGGGACTGAACCCGGACACAGTGCCGTTGACGTTCTTCCGCAAGTCCTCCGGCTCGATCAGCGGCCCGTTCGACGAGGTGGTGAAGCCCGCGCACGTGCGACTGCTGGACTACGAGGTGGAGATCGGGCTCGTGATCGGCCGCGAGATGCCGGTCGGCACCGAGATCACCGAAGACAACCTCGCCGACTACGTCGCCGGCATCGTGGTCACCAACGACGTCTCCGCCCGCGACGTGCAACTGCCCAAGACCCAGTTCTACGAGAGCAAGTCCTACCCCACGTTCACCCCGGTCGGCCCGGCGCTGGTGCTGCCGGACGCCGACGAGCTCAAGCGGTTCACCGACCTGCGGCTGACGCTGTCGGTCAACGGCGAGGTACGGCAGGACAGGACCGTCGCCGACATGATCTACCAGCCGGTCCAGGCGCTGCGCGCGCTGACCCGCTTCCAGCGGCTGGATCCCGGCGACCTGCTCCTTACCGGCACCCCCGTCGGCACCGCGCTGAGCGCACCGCCCAAGCCCGTCGAGATCCTCACCGCATTCCTGCCGACCGCAACCAAGTGGCGGCTGTTCTTCCAGGCACAGGCCAAAAACCGCAAGTACCTGCAGGACGGCGACGTCATCGAGGCCGGCGTGGCCACCGACGACCGCGTCATCGATCTCGGCACCCAACGCACGGTCGTGAGGTATCCACGATGACCAGCAACCCGCTGTGGCCCCGCTACGCCAACCCGGGCGACCTGTCAGCGATCGAGGCGGTGCCGCTGCAGGACCGCGGACTGCCGCAGACCAGCTACGCGCTGCTCACCCGCGCCGCGACGCTGTGGCCCGAGCGGACCGCGGTCACTGTCCTACCTGAGGCTGCCCGCTGGACCGAGCCGAGGCGGCACACTTTCGGCGAGTTGCTGGCCGACGTGCACCGCTACGCCAACGCCCTGCACGCCCTGGGCGTGCGCCGCAGTGACGCGGTGGCGGTGATGTCCCCGAACTGCACCGAACTCATCATCGCGACCCTGGCCGCGCAGCTGGCGGGTATCGCCGCACCGCTCAACGGCGGCCTGTCCCGGGCACACCTCGCCGAGCTGCTACGCCGCTCCGGCGCCCGGGTACTCGTCACCGCCGGCCCCGAGCTGGCCTCAGACATGTGGGACACCGCGCGTGAACTCGCCGCAGAACTGGACGTCATCCTCGTGCTGCGGCCCACCGGCGCCGAGACAACGCCCACACCCCTGCCGGAGATACCCGGCGTGCGCACCGAATACCTCGGCCACCTCGCCGCGAGCAAGGACCCGGAAGGGTTCGCCGGCTCGCCGCCGAAGGGCTCCGACCTGGCCGCCCTGTTCCACACCGGCGGCACCACCGGGGCGCCCAAGCTCGCCGCGCACACGCACGCCAACGAGGTCGCCGACGCGTGGATGCTGGCCGCGAACTCGCTGTTCGACGCCGACTCCGCAGTCTTCGCCGCCCTGCCGCTGTTCCACGTGAACGCGCTGATCGTCACAACGCTGGCCCCGCTCTACAAAGGCCAGCAGGTCGTATGGGCCGGGCCGCTGGGCTACCGCGAACCCGCGCTGTTCGGCCAATTCTGGCGGATCGTCGAGCACTACCGGATCGCCGCGATGAGCGCCGTCCCCACGGTCTACGCCACCCTTGCGCAGGTCCCGGTCGACGCACAGATCGGCAGCCTGCGCGTTGCGATGGTGGGCGCCTCGCCGCTGCCGGCCGCGGTGCGGGACGCCTTCCAGGCGCACACCGGGGTGCGGCTGCTCGAGGGATATGGCCTGACCGAGGCCACCTGTGCCAGCGCCCGCAGCTTCCCCGACGCGCCCCGGCCCGGCTCGGCCGGGCAGCGCCTGCCGTACCAGCGCGTACGCATCGTCCACATCGAGTCAGACGGGCAGTGGACGGACGCCCCACCGGGCGAGGTCGGCGTGCTGGCGATCAGCGGCCCGACCGTGTTCCCCGGCTACGTCACCGGCCGCGACGAAGACGGCCACGTCCTGGACGGCATGGGCAAGCTAGTCGACGGCTGGCTGGACACCGGCGACCTGGCCCGCGTCGATGAGGACGGATTCATCTACCTGACCGGCCGGGCCAAGGACTTGATCATCCGGGGTGGTCACAACATCGACCCCGCGATCATCGAGGACGCGCTGCTCGCCCACCCCCAGGTCACCGCGGCCGCCGCCGTCGGCCGGCCCGACGTCCACGCCGGGGAGGTACCGGTCGCCTACGTCACCCTCGCCCCCGAGGCAACCGTCACCGGGGACCAGCTGCGCGATTTCGCGGCCGACCGAGTCGCCGAACGCGCCGCCGCACCCAAAGCCGTCACCGTGCTCGACCCGCTCCCGGTGACCGCGGTCGGCAAGCCGTACAAGCTGGCGTTACGCGCCGACGCCACCCGACGCGCCGTCGCCGACGCC
Organism: Gaiellales bacterium; assembly: GCA_035473255.1. Lineage (GTDB taxonomy): Bacteria > Actinomycetota > Thermoleophilia > Gaiellales > JAICJC01 > JAICYJ01. Next base: position 2,917 of record DATIOK010000127.1, on the reverse strand, counting down.
CTCGCCGGGATCCCCGGCACACAGGTCGACACCGCGATCGACGACGGCTCCGTCGTCACCACAGTCACCGTCACCAACGACACCGACACCGCAGCCGTGACCGCGGTCCTCAACCAGTACGCGCTGCGCTGGCACCTCAACGCGCCGGCCACCGACAGCGCGCCCGTCTCCGACTGAACATTCAAGGACAACCCATGAACGCCTCGATCACCCTCGCAGTACTCGTCACCCTGATCTTCGCGCTGCTCGGCACGGCCAAGATCATGGCGGTGCCACCGATGCGCTACCTCGCGTCCGAGGCGGGCTTCTCCGTCGACGCCTACCGCGGCATCGGCGTCCTGGAGGTCGCCGGCGCGGTCGGTGTCGCGCTGGGCCTCGCGGTGCCGCTGCTCGGCCGCGTCGCCGCGGTCGGGCTGCTGCTCCTGCTCGCCGGCGCCCTCATCACCCACGTCCGGCAAGGAGACGGGCCGCGCAAGTACGCGCCCGTCATCGTCTGCGGCGTTCTCGTCGCCGGCTACCTCGCCGCGCTGAACGGAGCCATCGCATGAGCACAACCGTGCCCGTCGTCATCATCGGCGCCGGCCCGACCGGGCTCACCGCCGCCACCCTGCTCGGCCAGTACGGCGTCGAATGCCTGGTCCTCGACCGGTGGGAGTCGGTCTACCCGCAGCCGCGGGCCGTGCACCTGGACGACGAGATCTACCGCATCCTGGCACGGATCGGGCTGCGCGAGGAGTTCGCCGCGATCTCCCGGCCCTTGGAGGGGCTGCGTCTCGTCGACCGGAACATGCGCATGCTGGGGGAGTTCCGGCGTGGCACCGCCGAGGGCAAGCACGGCTACCCCGAGGCGAACATGTACGACCAGCCGGAACTGGAGGCCCTCCTGCGCGCCAACCTCACGCACCACCCCACCGTCACGATCCGGGGCAACGCCGACGTCACCGACGTCACCCAGGACGGCGCCGGACCGGTGCGGGTCGAGGTCACCGACCGGGCGACCGGGGTGGAGGAAACCGTCACCGCGGAGTACGTGCTCGGCTGCGACGGCGCCAACAGCCTCGTCCGGGGTGTCATAGGTGCATCAATGCATGACCTCAACTTCGAACAGCGCTGGCTCGTCGTCGATGTCGCGACGGACGCGAACCTCGGCCAGTGGGAGGGAGCGCACCAGGTCTGCGACCCGGTCCGGGCCGCCACCTACATGCGAATCGGGCCGACCCGCTACCGCTGGGAGTTCCGGCTGGCCGCCGGCGAGACCGCCGAAGACTACCGCGACATGGCCCGACTGCATCCGCTGCTGGCCCCGTGGACCGGGAACCTGCCGGTGGACCGGCTGGAAATCGGCCGGGTGGCCGAGTACACCTTCCGCGCCCAGGTCGCCGACCGCTGGCGGGACCGGCGCGTCTTCCTGCTCGGCGACGCCGCCCACCTCACCCCGCCGTTCATCGGCCAGGGCCTGTGCGCCGGCATTCGCGACGCGGCCAACCTCTCCTGGAAGCTCGCCGGCGTGCTCGCCCGCGAGCTGCCCGTGACCGTCCTGGACACCTACCAGGCCGAACGCAAGCCCCACGTCACCGCGCTCATCCGGCTGGCCAAGCTGGTCGGCGCCGCGATGACCGCGGGCGGCGAGCTGGGCAACCTGCTGCGCCGCGTCCTCGCACCCCGGATGCACCTGCTCCCTGGCGTCAGGGACCACATCCTCAACAGCGAAACACCGACGCTGCACCGTTCCGGTCTGGTGCAGCGGCCGCCGCGGCGCCGCTCGCTGGCCGGCCGGCTCTGCCCGAACGCCCCGCTCGGGGACGGCCGCCGCTTCGACGACGCGGCCGCAGGCCGGTTCGCGCTCGTCACGACCGACGAGCCGGACACCACCCAGCGCGCCGAGGTGGAGCAGCGCGGCGGCGTCGTTGTCACGGTCGGTGACGGGTCCGCCCTGCACCAGTGGCTGCGCAACGGTCACGCGCGAGCCGCGGTCGTCCGCCCCGACGGCACCGTGCTCCGCGCCGGTCGTGACCTGTCCAGACTGTGCTCCGCGGTGCCGCCGTTCACCGCTCCCAGCGCCCGCCTGCAGCACGCCACCGCCCGCTGACCCGCAGCCCCCTCACGCTCACCGCACCATCCGCGCCCCACGTACCCACGCACGAAGGCACCACCCGACAGCACCCGCGCATCGCGGCGCCGCTCACGTCCTACCACCCTCGAAAGGGGAACGACATGCCGCTTCGACGTTCATCGATCGTCCTCGGGGTGATCGGCGCCGCGCTCATCATCTCCGCTCTGCTCGTCGAGTTCGTCGCCGTCCCGATCCTGACCCGGCTTCCCGGCAGCCTCGACGTGACACTGCACTACACCGGCACCTCGAGTCGGCTCAACGCCCAAGCGGTGCACAGCGGCGACTCGGCGCACCTGTTCCTCCGGGACATGCCCACCACGATCGACCGGCACATCAAGGCGGTCAGCACCACCGCGCACACCGCCGTCGTCACCGATGACACGTACCTGAGCGTCGCCGGGACCACCTCCTCCGAAAGCCACACCTACGCCCTGGACCGGAAGTCCTTACGGACCGTCCCGGCGCCGAGCGGCACCGCGGCCGAGTCGTCGACCGGGTGCCTGGCGGTCGCGTTCCCGCTGAAGCCGAAACCGAACAACTCCTACACCGTGTACGACGCCTCCACCCAGCAGTGCTTCCCGGTGACCTACGTCGGCAAGGACAGCCGCGGCGGCCGCTCGGTGTACGCGTACACCGCCACCATGACTGGCGCCATCAAGGAGCAGAGCTTGCTGCGAACGCTCCCGTCCGCCCTGCCGAAACAGACCCTCGCCGCGCTCGCGCCACAGCTTCCCGAGCCGGTCCGGGCCAAGATGGTCACCTCGCTCGCGCAGCTGCCCGACCCCGTCCCGCTCACCTACGCGG
>DATIOK010000126.1:0-16999 GCA_035473255.1 Gaiellales bacterium | reverse complement strand
CCACGAGCGGCTGCCGGACGCCGAGCTGGTGCATGCCGACCTGGCGTCGGTCGAGTTCCCCGATGCCAGCTTTGACGGCGTCACCTGTTTCTACGCGCTCGGCCACCTGCCGCGCGAACAGCTGGGCGGCGTGTTCCGGTCGGTGCGCGGCTGGCTGCGGCCGGGCGGGTGGTTCCTGACCAGCCTCGCCTCGGGCGATAACGCCGACGCGAGCGGCGAGTGGCTGGGCGTGCCCATGCACTTCAGCGGCTACGGCCCCGACCGCAACCGCGAGCTGCTGCGGGAGGCCGGGTTCCGCATCGACGTCGACGAGATGCTGCCGCTGCACGAGCCGGAGCGCACGGTCACGTTTCAGTGGGTGATCGCGACGCCGTCCGCGGAGGGCTGACTCAGCCGGTCTTGTGCAGCGCCTCGTGGATGCGGCGTCCGACCTTGGGCGGGAGGCCGGGGACGGCTTCCAGCTGCTCGCGGCTGGCGGCGGTCAGCGCGTCGGCGGTCTTGAAGTGGCGCAGCAGGACGCGGCGGCGGGCCGGCCCCACGCCGGGCAGCCCCGCGAAGATCGTGTCCACCGAGGAGCGCGCCCGGCGCTGGCGGTGGAAGCCGAGCGCGAAGCGGTGCGCCTCGTCGCGGATCCGTTGCAGCAGTTGCAGGCCGGCCGAGCCGCGCTCCAGCACGATCGGATCTGGACGTCCCGGCACGAACACCTCCTCCTCGCGCTTGGCCAGCGCGATCACGGCCACACGCGGCAGGTCGTGCTCCGCCATCGCCTTCAGGGCCGCGGCCAGCTGCCCCTTGCCGCCGTCGATCACGACCAGGTTCGGAGGCGACGAGAAGCTGGCGTCAAACTCGTCGGCCGTGACCCGGGCCATGCGCGCGAACCGGCGGCCGACCACCTCGGCCATGCTGGCGAAGTCGTCCTGGCCGGCGCCGTGGCGGATCGTGAACTTGCGGTAGTCGGAGCGCTTGGCGACGGCGTCCTCGAACACCACCATCGAGGCGACCGTGTTCGACTCGCCCAGGTTGGAGATGTCGAAGCACTCGATCCGCACAGGCAGCGACTCCAGGTTGAGCTGCTCGCGCAGCTCCTCCAGCGCCTCCACCCGCCGGGCGCGGGTGCGCAGCGCCACCAGCCGGTCGTGCTCGAGCGCCATCTCGGCGTTGCCGGCGGCCAGCTCCACCAGGCGCCGCTTCTCGCCGCGCTGCGCGACCCGCACCTCGACCGCGCTGCCGCGGCGCTCCGACAGGAACATGGCCAGCAGGTCGGCGTCCTCGAACCCCTTGGGCACGATCACCGACGGCGGGATCGCCACCTGGCCGCCGTAGTACTCGAGCGCGAATCCCCACAGCACCTCGGACTCGCGCTCGCCGCCGGCGTTGTCGAGGTAGAAGCTGCGGCGGTCGGCGAGGCGGCCGTCACGCAGCTGGAACAGCTGCACGTTGGCGGCGGTGTCGGAGACGGCGGCCGCCAGCACGTCGCCGGTCTGCGAGCCGACGTGATCGGCCACCTGGCGCTGGGACAGGTGGCGGACGGCGGTCAGCCGGTTGCGGTAGCGGGCCGCCTCCTCGAACTCGTGGCGGGCGGCTGCGTCCTTCATCTGCTGCTCGAGCCGCCGCTCCAGCGGGCGCACCCGGCCGGACAGGAACTCGACCACGCTGTCGATCACGGCCGCGTAGTCCTCCTTCGAGATCAAGCCCACGCAGGGAGCGGCGCAGCGGCCGATGTGGTGGTCGAGGCAGGGCACGCCGGAGCGGCGTCCGGGCTGCGGCCCTTCGCAGGGCCGGTAGGGGAACACGCGGTTGAGCACGTCCAGCGTCTCCCGCACCTTCTTCGCGCTCGAGTAGGGCCCGAAGTAGAGGACGCCGCGGCGGTGCCGCTCGCGCGTGAACATCACCCGCGGGTACTCGTCGGAGGTGGTGACCGCGATGTAGGGGTAGGACTTGTCGTCGCGCAGCCGGATGTTGAACGGCGGGCGATGCCGCTTGATCAGGTTCTGCTCCAGCAGCAGCGCCTCGTGCTCGCTGCCGGCCGCCACGAACTCGATCTCCTCGATCCGGTCGACCAGCTCGGCGGTCTTGAGGGTGGCGTAGGCTTCGCGCCGGAAGTACGACTGCACGCGCTTTCGCAGCGACTTGGCCTTGCCCACGTACAGCACCACGCCGTCGCGGTCGTGGAACAGGTACACGCCGGGGCTGTCGGGCAGCTCCTTCAGCTGGGCGTCGAGCCTCTCGCTGCGGGCGATCGTGGGCATCCTGCCCTGATCGTAGCCGTGCCCATCCACGCCATCGCGGCCGCTACCAGGGGGTGGGGATCGAGCCCGCCAGCGACCGCGCTCGGTCGGCCACGGTGGCGACCGCGCGCACGGGAGCGGACTGCGCGCGCCAGGCGACGTCCAGCGCCGCCGCCCCGATCCGCGCCGCGCCGCGGCACCACTCGGGATGGCGCACGAGGTAGCCCGTGACGCAGATGCCCGCGCCCACCGCGATCAGCGTCAGGCCCACCGGCGGCACCACCGAGGTGGTCGCCCCCATCGCCATCAGCGATCCGCCCGCCGTCATCAGCCCAGCGGTGGTCGCGGCGCTGCCGACCGCCATCAGCCCGTACCCGACCCGGTCGCGGCTGCGGCGCGCGGAGTAGGCCTGGGCCGCGAACAGCCCGGTGGAGAGCGCCCCACCCAGCACGCTGAACCGCGCCGCCCAGAGCCCGACGCCGCTCAGCTCGAGGCCGCCGGCGGCGGCAGCGGCCGTCACGTCGCGGATGGCGCTGTAGGTGTCCCAGATGGAACCGACCACGTTGACGGCGTCGCGCCAGTCGGGATCGGGCAGCAGTCCGCCCAGGGCGGTCAGGCCGAACCGGGACAGGTGCTGGAGCGCGGCCGCCGCCTGCAGCGGCACCGCGCGGCCGCGCTCGCCCAGCTGCTCGGCGGTGTGCCCGCCGGCATCGAGCGCGGTGCCGATGTCGTCGCTCCAGGACGAGCCGGCGGCCATCGGGGCTGAGGCCGGCCGTCCGGTCGGCGTCTGCGCGGGCGCTGCCGGAAGCGACGCGTCGTGGTCTGCGTCCGCGTCGCCATGCGGCAGCGGCACCAGCCTCACGGCTCCCGACAGGCCGACACCGGCGCCGCCACCGTCGCGCAGGACGAGCGCCGCCGCGGACGCGCTCCCCAGCTGCGTGGCCAGCGCCTCCTGGAGCGAACCGGGGTGCCCGGCCTGGGCGCGCGCCAGCGCCGCGGCGGCGGCGTCCGGGTCGCTGGCCAGGCCCATGCGAAGCTCGGCCGCAAGCACGTGGCCGGGCACGCCGCTGCGGCGGGCGGCGGCCGAGACCGGATCGTCGAGCGGCGCCGGGCCGGCCGGCAACAGGCTCGCGTAGCTATCCCAGCCGCCGTAGGCGAGCGGCGAGTAGCCGACCCGCGCGCCGGTGTGCGGCGCCGACAGCACCGTGTCGTCGCCCACGTAGATGCCAACGTGGTGAGGCGCACCGCCGGCGGCGCCGACGAACACCAGGTCGCCCGGCTGCAGCGCGGCAGCCGGCACCGGCCGGCCCATCCGCCACAGGTCTGCAGCGGTGGGCCGTCCCGGCAGCGCCGCCCCGGCGGCCGTGAACGCGTAGTCGACCAGGCCGCTGCAGTCAAAGCCGCCCTCGGCACGGCTCTCGCCGCCCCAGACGTACGGCCATCCGACCTGGGCGGCGGCCGCCGCCACCACGGCCGCGCGGCCGGCCAGGCCGTGCAGGTCGACCGGCCGGAACGAGGCCGTCGGCTCGGCCGCCGTGAACTCCACCCCAACCCGCGCTCGGGCCCGCACGGGGTGTTCGCCGTCCACGGCGACCGACACCTCGACGCCGCTGGGCAGCCCGTCCTCGGTCAGCTGAATCAGTGAGACCAGCCGGCCGCCGTTGTCGCGGGCGGCATCAGCCGCGGCCGAGCGCAGGTCTGCGTCCGCGGCAGCCGGATCACTCGACAGCCGATGACCGGCCGCAAGGGCGGCCATGTCGGCCGCCCGCTGGGCGTTCGCCCCGGCGCTGTCGATGCCGCCGAGCACGCCGATCAGGAACCCGGCCACTACCAGCAGCACCACCACCGCACAGGCCATCACCGAGACCTGGCCGCGCTCGCTCACCGCGGCACCGTTGCCGTCACCACCGCGGCGGCCGGCAGCGCCGGCAGGCGAACCGGCAGCGGCACCGTCACCACCAGGCGGTCGCCGCGCCGCTCGATCCGCGCGGCGCCGCGCAGCGACGCCGGCAGCGGCCGGCCCTCCGCCATCAGCACAGCCGCCTGATCGGCCACCCGCTCGGCGGTGATGCGGGCGCGCACCACCGTCAGCGCCTCCAGCACCGCCACCGTCGCGATGGCCAGCAACACGGCGCAGCCGATCATCTCCACGCTCGCCTGACCCGACTGACGACGCATCACTGCTCGACCACCGCCGCGTCGGCGGTCAGCGACAGCGAGAAGCCGGGGATCACGCGCGGCACGGACACCCGCACCGAGACGGCGCCGCCGGAGGTGCGCACCTGCAGGCCGCCGCGCATGGCGCCGGGCAGCGCGCCGGCGGCGGCCGGCTGCAGCGGCGCTCCCACCAGACGGGCGCGGGCGGCGGCTCGGGCCGCGTGCTCGGCCGAGATCGCCGTCCAGCCCACCAGCAGCGCCTGCCAGCAGGCCAGCGTCAGGGCCAGCAGCGCCGGCACCAGCAGCGCCGTCTCGATGCTTGCCTGGCCCCGGGAGCGATCCATGCGCCCACGCTAGGCCGGGTGTCCGTCACGGAACCAGACCGCATGTGTGCCGATGCTGTGACGGCCTGGCAACGGCATCCCACTGCTACCATCGAACCATGAGCGAGGCCAACGGAGAGGCTCCGAACAACTCGTCCGGCGAGGACCGGCAGTTCGTGCACTTCTCGTTCTACAAGCTCGATCGCGGCTTCCGGCTGCTGCCCGCCGCCGACCGCGAGGCGGCGCTGGCCGAGTTCGCGACGGTAGTCGAGGAGTATGGCGAGCGGTTCCCGATCCGGGCCTACACGATGGTCGGCCTGCGCGCTGACGCCGACGTGATGCTGTGGAAGGTGTCGGAGCGGCTTGAGGACTTCCAGGAGCTGGGCACCGCCTTGCTCGGCACGGCGCTGGGCGCCCACCTGCAGACGCCGTACGCCTATCTCTCGATGACGCGGCGCTCGCAGTACGTGAAGGGCGAGGGCCGTTCGATGCACAAGCGCGGGCGGATCATGTGGAACCCCGACTCCAGGTACCTGCTGATCTACCCGATGGTGAAGACGCGGGCCTGGTACCAGCTCTCGAAGCCGACCCGGCAGGGGATCATGAACGAGCACATCGCCACCGGGCACAAGTTCCCGACGGTCAAGATCAACACCACCTACTCGTTCGGGATCGACGACCAGGAGTTCGTGGTGGCGTTCGAGACCGACTTCGTGGGTGACTTCCTGGATCTGATGATGACGCTGCGCGAGACCGAGGCCAGCCGCTACACGGAGCGCGACACGCCCATCTTCACCTGCCGCTCAGGCGACATCCGCGAGGTGCTGGACACGCTGGGTGCGGCCGCCGCGGCGGCGCCGGTCGACGCCTGAGCGGGCGGGTCCCGCATTAGCGGGCCGGCGCCACCAGCGTCCGCGCGCGGGCGACCCTGACCTCGGCGGACAGCGTTGGCAGGTCGTAGGCACCGTTGTGGCGCCGGCCGTTGATGAAGAACGTCGGCGTGCCGGAGACGCCGCTCAGGTCCGCGGAGTCGACGTCCTGGTCGATCTGCTCCGCGCCCGCGCCGCGGCGCATGTGGTCGCGGAAGCGGTCGACGTCGAGACCGAGCTGCTCGGCATAGCCAATCAGGTCGCCCGGCCGCAGGGCACTCTGGTTGGATAGCAGCAGGTCGTGCATATCCCAGAACGACCCCTGTTCGGCAGCCGCCTCCGCCGCCTCGGCCGCGAGCTGGGCGTTCGGATGCACGTCGTTCAGGGGCAGGTGGCGCCAGACGTAGCGCACATCGCCGTGGCCTGCGAGCAGATCGCGCATCACGGCCTCCGCCTGACCGCAGTACGGGCACTCGAAGTCGCCGTACTCGACGACGGTGACCGGCGCGTCGGCGGGTCCGCGGATGTGGTCGCGCTCGTCGTCCACGGGGGCCGACAGGTCGACGATCGCCTCCGACGTTCCGAGTAACGCCTGCACGCGCAGCCGCACCGGGAGCCGCGCGGTAGCGCGAAACAGCAGCCACGTGCACAGCGAGGACACAAGCGCAGCGCTGAGCACGCCCAGCTTGGCCTCCTCCAGCCGGTCGCCGCTGAACGCCAGGGTGGCGATCAAGATCGACACCGTGAATCCGATGCCGGCGATCGTTCCTCCGCCAACGACGGCCGCCCATCCGACCGGCGGTCGCAGCCGGCCGCGGCTGAAAACGGTGACCAGCCAGGCGGTGCCGGCGACGCCGATCGGCTTGCCCACCACGTATCCGATCAGGATGCCGAGCGTGATGGTCGACGTGAACGCGCGCGAGAGGAAGGCGCCGTTGATCTCGATCCCGGCGTTGGCCAGGGCGAACAGCGGCACGATCACGTAGCTCGTCCAGGGATGGAACACGCCCTGCAGACGCACGTTGGGAGAGATGGCCGTGCGGACGCCCGATTGGGCGGTGCGTGCCAGCTCCGGGGTGGGCTGCTCGCGGAAGGCACGGAACAGGTCGGTGGCGCGCTCCAGGTCGCCGCGCGCGGCCGGCGACGCGTACACCAGCAGGCCCAGCACCAACCCCACCACGATCGGGTCGATCCCCGAGCTCTCGACCGCCAGCCAGGCCGCCACTCCGAGCAGGGCGTAGGGCAGGCCGAAACGGATCCCGAGGGAGCGCATTACCAGGATCAGGGCGAGCACCGCCAGCGCGACGAGCAGCGGGCCGACGACGATGTGGCCGCTGTATACGAGGGCGATCACGGTCAGCGCGATGACGTCATCGACGATCGCCACAGTGAGCAGAAAGACACGCAGCCGGTCGGGAAAGCGTGGCCCGACCAGCGCCAGCAATCCCAAGGCGAACGCGGTGTCCGTCGACATCGCCGTCCCCCAGCCGTGGGCGGTCGACGATCCGGCGTTGAAGGCCAGGTAGATCAGCACCGGCACGACCATGCCGCCGATCCCGGCCAGCACGGGCAGCGCCACCCGCCGCCGTTGCCGCAGCTCCCCCATGTCGAACTCGCGGCGGGCCTCCAGGCCGACCACGAAGAAGAACAGCGTCATCAGGCCGCTGTTCAGCCATCCGCGCAGGTCGAGGTTGATCGCGTGGTCGCCCAGCCGCACGACCAGGTCGGTCTCCCAGACGCTGCGGTACGACGACGAGTCGACGTTGATCCAGAGCAGCGCTGCGATCGTGGCCAGCAGCAGCACGCCCGCGCTGCCAGTCTCGGTTCCTATGAACTCACGAAGCGGCGTCTCCAGGTTGCGCGCCCAGGCGGTCTTGCCCGAGATCGGCCTTGCGCTGTCCGATGCGTCGCTGGCCATGCCGCATTGTGCCCCGGCCGCAGCGGCGACGCCGGTCGACGCCTGAGCGAGCTTCGTCTCAGCGCGACAATCCCAGCCCCATGCCGGCATCGACCGAGGCGATGGTGACCAGCTGCACCGGATCCTCCGAGATCCAGAGACCGACGTCTCCGACGTGGCCGTGGCAGTCGGGCGGCCCGGCCGGCCCCTCGTCGCTGTAGCCGTCGTGGTGCTCACAGCGCAGGGTCGGGTAGCGCTCGGGCACCAGCGCGAGACCATCGCCCGGGCCGATTCCCTCCGCCGTCTCGGCGTCGGGGTTGGTGATCACGATCGCCACGACCTTGCCGTTCCGGACCATGAGGGCGTGGTCTCGGTAGACGAATGTCTCGGTGGCATATGCACTCGAGAACGCGTCCGCGCCGTTCACCCCTGCGAGCTGATGGAGGTCCCGAGTGTTTCGGCTGGGGAGCGGCTCGGTGGCCTTGCGCAGCGCCACCTGCTCGCTGTCACCGAGCGTGACGCCAGCGTAAGAGCCCGTCGCAAGGTCGATCGGCACGGGGTGCGCCGGCTGGTGGTCATGTGGCCACCGGGCCAGCGCGACTGCCGTAGCAAGTGGCAGGAAGGCGAGCGCCAGGAGCACGCACCCGGCGAGTGCTCCGCGTCGGCCGAAGTGGCGCCCGATCGCCACGCCGACGCCAACGCCGAGCGCGACCGGCGCGACTGCGAAGCCGCCGACGATCAACGCCAGCGGCCCCTGGAATGCCCACAACAGCGGAGCGGCCGCGACCACCAGCACCCACCAGGTCCGCGCGACCATGCCGACTGCGATCGTGGACACCAGTGCCAGCACCACGAACACGGCGAAGGGCAGCGGCGGCAACGGCTGGTAGATGTCGGACTGCACGGCGACCACGAGCGTGGCGTAGGCGATCGCCGCGATCACGGCCTGGGTGTATCTCATACATGCTATATAGCGTATATGCGATGCGAACGCAAGGCTCTAGCAGTCCGGCGGCGAGAACAGCAGGCAGTAGCTGTGGTCGTAGCCATACCCGTACGTCGGCTCCCAGCGCACCACGATCTCGCCGGCGAAGCGCAGCACTTCTCCGACGGCATGCGCGATGTCCCAGGCCAGGGTGTCCACCCGATCAGGGCGGCGCAGGTTCGCCGCCTCGATTACGAGCCAGCCGTCCGGCGTCAGCAGCGATCCGACGGAGCGGCACACCCGCTGCAGGTCGGTGAGGTAGCGGTCGTAGCCGGGGTTGGGGTCTCGGTAGCCGGACAGCGCCTCCTCCGCATCGCCCGGCGAGGAGTACGGCGGCGAGGTGATCGCCAGCGAGACCGGCGGGATCGGCAGCGCGTCGAGCTCGCGGGCGTCGGCGGTGAACAGGCGGTCAGGCGCTCGCATGCGTGACCGGATGAAGGCCGCACGATCGGAGTCGACCTCGACCCCGAACGCCTCCCGACCCAGCGTTTCGGCCACCACCAACGTGGTGCCGAAGCCGGCGAACGGGTCGAGCACCGCGTCGCCCCGATCGGTCAGCCGCTCGACGAAGAAGCGGACGAGCTCTTCCGAGAAGCGGACGTCCTCATCCGCGAATGCGGCCGGCAGCGCGGTTTGATCGCCGTGCTGGAACGTGAGTGCCGTCGGCAGCCCGGTAGGCCAGGAACGCGGAGCGCTCATGCGCCCAGGCTACAGAGGCTCAGACCGGCAGCACCACGTGACGTTGCTGGCGGCAGCCGGGCCGTTCCAGGCCTGCGGCGGCAAGCGGCGGCTGTTCGCCGCCAGGCCGCCGCTCCCTCAGAGGTAGTAGCGCTTCGACTCGTTCCAGGCGTAGTACATCGCGAACAGGCCGCCGAAGAACGCGGCCAGCACCGGCACCGAGAACGCGCCCAGGTCGATCAGCTGGAACTGCGCCAGCGAGTAGAGCGCAGCCGACACGGTGACGGCGCCCAGCCCTAGGTAGAGGATGTTGCGCTGGCGGTCGGGCATCAGCGAGATCGCCATCCGGTTTCGGTGGTACCAGCCGTAGCCGAAGTACCAGAGCAGGCAGATGAAGATCAGGCTGATCGCGCCCAGGATCGCGCTGAAGATCGCCGACGACACCCCGAAGAAGACCGTCGCCACGGCGGCGATCGCGATCACGATGGCGAACCCGCGCAGGTTGTCGCGATCCATCAGGCCGGCCCTGTCATGTAGGCACGCACTCCCAGCGCCGCCACCACCGTGGCGCCGACCGCGAAGTAGAGCAGGTTCTTGCGTCCGTCCTCACCCCGCAAAGCATAGGGGTAGGCGATCGCGAGCAGCGGTAGCAACCCGTATGCGAAGTGCAGCTTGTCGCCCGGGCGGTAGCCGTCGGAGAGCAGGATCAGGCCCAGCGTTGCCTGCGCGATCACCATCGTTTGGGACAGCGCCAGCAGCTGCATGTAGATGCCCGCGGGCGGCCTGTCCCGGCGGTAGGCGATCAACCCCCAGATGCCCACGATCGCGTTGGTCACGATCAGAAGCGTCCCCACCACCATGTGCACCTCGGGCATGCCGCCACGCTATCAGGCGGGTTTGCCACCACCCCCGCACCAGATGGTTGATCGATATCTCTCGCGAGCCTGTCCGCTGCGACCGGTCTCAGGTGAGCGGTGGCCGGGGTGGCTACGGCTGCGAACCGTCGTCCAGGACATCACGGAGATATCGATCAACCATCTAGAGTACGACCCAGCAACGCACCCGTTCCAGGAGTAACGATGCTCGATGTTGGCCAGCCGGCTCCGCAATTCTCACTGCAGTCGGACACCGATGAGACGGTGTCGCTCGACGATCTCAAGGGTCGGCCGGTGGTCGTCTACTTCTACCCCAAGGACGACACGCCCGGCTGTACCCGCCAGGCCTGCAGCATTCGCGACAGCTGGGCGGAGTTCGGGCGGATCGGAGCGAACGTGATCGGCGTCAGCCCGCAGTCGCCGGAGTCGCACCGCAAGTTCAAGGCGAAGTACGGGCTGCCGTTCCCGCTGCTGGCAGACACCGAGCACACGATGGCCGAGGACTACGGCGTGTGGGTCGAGAAGAAGAACTACGGCAAGACGTACATGGGGATCGAGCGCTCGACCTTCGTGATCGACGCCGACGGCAACCTGGCAGCGATCAAGCGCCGGGTGAAGCCGGACGAGCACACCGCCTGGGCGCTGTCCGAGGTCGAGAAGCTGACGGCGGGGGCGACCAGCTGAGCGGCACGCTCCCGCTGGCAGGCCTGCGCGTCCTCGACCTGACGCAGGTGCTGGCGGGCCCCTACTGCACGATGATGCTGGGCGACCTGGGCGCCGACGTGGTCAAGGTCGAGCGGCCCGGTGAGGGCGACGGCAGCCGCCGCTGGGGGCCGCCGTTCGAGGGCGGCGAGAGCGCCTACTTCATGCAGGTCAATCGCAACAAGCGGTCGATCGCGGTCGACCTGCGCGACGACGCCGGCCGTGAGGTGGTGCGGCGGCTGATCGGCCGTTGCGACGTGCTGCTGCACAACTTCCTGCCCGCGGCGGCGCTCCGCTACGCGGTTGACTGGGAGGCGGTGCGGGCAGTGAACCCGATCGTGGTGCACTGCACGATCGCGGGCTATCCGTCCGACGGGCCAGACGCGGAGCGCCCCGGGTACGACTTCTTGATGCAGGGGCTGGGCGGGATCATGAGCATCACCGGCGAGCCCGACGGGGAGCCGATGAAGGTGTCCGTTGCCATCTCCGACATCGTGGCCGGGCTGTTCGCGAGCTCGGCGGTGCTGGCGGCGCTGCACGAGCGCGAGCACAGCGGGCGGGGACGGAGCTGCGAGGTGTCGTTGCTGGACGCGCAGGTGGCGTGGCTGGCGAACCGGGCCGGGGACTGGCTGATCAGCGGGATTGAGCCGAAGCGGCTGGGAAACGCGCATCCGTCGATCGTGCCCTACGAGACGTTCCGGGCGGCCGACGGGTACGTGAACCTGGCCGTGGGCACGGATGACCACTTCCGCCGCTTCTGCGCTGAGGCCGGTCGCGGCGACCTGGCGACCGATCCGCGCTGGCAGACGAACGCCGGGCGCGTGGAGGGCCGCGACGTGCTGGTGCCGCAGCTGCGGGAGCTGCTGGCGGGACGCACGGTGGCGGAGTGGAGCGAGGTGCTGGAGCGCGCGCACGTGCCGGGTGGCCCGGTGCTGTCGATTCCCGAGACGTTCGCGGGGCCGGCCGCGCACATGGTGGAGCGGGTGCAGCATCCGGCGGCGGGCGAGATCGGGTTGGTGCGCTCGCCGATGCGCTTCGAGGCCGACCGGCCGGGCAGCCGGTTGCCGCCACCGCGGCTGGGCGAGCATGCCGCCGAGGTGCTCGCCGAGCTGGGATACAGCGAGGGCGAGATCGCCGAGCTGCTGACGGGCGCCTGCAAGCCTCGCTAGAATCAGCTCTCCCCGCGCGGATGTGGCGGAATTGGTAGACGCGCACGGTTCAGGTCCGTGTGGCCGTAAGGTCGTGGAGGTTCAAGTCCTCTCATCCGCATGTAGCCCGTGATTGCCTCGCTGCCCGCCGCCTCCACCTGGGAGACCCAGTGCTTCATCTCGGCCGCGGTGGCCGGCGTGACCGGCATCGGGGTCGTCTCCACTTCGATGGCGCGGCGCTCGACCGCCACGTCGACGCCGCGGAAGGTTGTGACGACGGTGCTGATGGCGGTCGCGTTCGTGGCGGTGCTGGCGTTCTTCTTCTGGGCCGTCGAGCCGTGCGCGCAGGGACCCGCCTGATTCGACCTGCCCAAAATCTGCCAAGCAATTACCACAAAACGGCGAGTGCGCGAAACCGGTCGGTGGGTGAAGATGCAGCGGCATGGGTGCTCCACACTCCACCAGCCGCAGCGCCGTCAGGCTCGCGCTTGTCACTTCCCCCCACGACGCTCCGCCGGCGGCACCCACCGGTGTGCCTGCGGGGTTGCGGCTCCTTCGCTCGCTCGACCGCTCCGTGCTGGAGACGGCACGCGACGTCGACCTGCGTCCGATGGAGCTCTACGCACTCCTGCTCCTGAGCGACGCCCCCGAGGGTGAGGCGGTCACCACCCGCGCCCTCTCCGAGCTGCTCGCCACCAGCACCAGCCAGGCCAAGCAGATCGCACTGCGGCTGGCCGCCCGCGGCTACGTCATGCGAAGCGGCGCACACGGCAGCACGCTGCTGACCGAGTCCGGCCGCGACCTTGCCACCGCTGCGGGCCAGCGGCTCGAGCGCAAGGTCACCCGGCGCCTGCGCAGGCTGGAGCCGGGCATCGTCGAGCGCGGCGCGGCCTCGCTGAACGCGCTCGTCGGCGACTGACGCTTCATCTAGACAGCGAGCAGCACAAGGCGTAGCGTCAAGGGTGTTCCACGTCCGATCCGGAGGACCCCATGGCCACGCCAGCAGCACCCGTAGAGCACACCACCGAGCTCGCCCTCTCCGAGAAGCGCAAGCTGGTCAAGAGCCTTGGCCACCTCGACATGGTCTTCTTCACGGTCTGCGCGATCGTCGGCCTCGACCTGCTGGGACAGGCCGCCAGCTACGGCGCGCAGGCCTTCACGTGGGTCGTCGTCCTGGTCGTCCTGTTCATGTTCCCCTACGCCCTGCTGATGGCAGAACTGGGCACCGCCTTCCCACAGGAGGGCGGGCCGTACGAGTGGATGAAGCTGACCTGGGGCCGGCTGGCGGCCGGCATCGGCGCCGTCCTGTACTGGGTGACAAACCCGTTCTGGGTGGGCGGATCGCTCTGCTTCATCGCCACCGACACCTGGAGCTCCAACATCCACGGCGTCGGCAGCGGCACGGTCGGCGACTACGCGTTCAAGTTCAGCTTCATCTGGATCAGCATCGGCGTGGCCATCGTGTCGTTGAAACACGGCAAGTGGATCCCCAACGCCGGCGCGATCGTGCGGTTCCTGGTGCTCGGGTTCTTCTCCCTGACCGTGGTCGTCTACGCGATCAAGCACGGCGTGCACGGCTACGGCCTCGGCGACTTCTCGCCCACGGCCGGGATCTTCATCGGCCTGGTGCCGCTGCTGATCTTCGGGTTCGTGGGCTTCGAGCTGCAGAACGGCGCCGCCGAGGAGATGGAGAATCCGCAGCGCGACGTGCCCCGCTCCGTCGCGAAGAGCGCGGTCATCTCCTCGATCGCCTACGCCATCCCCATCTTCGGCATCGTGGCGGTGCTGCCGTCGTCGAAGATCACCGGCATCGGCGGCTTCATGGACGCCGTCCACCAGATGTTCGGCGTCTACGGCGGCGCCCAGAACTTCCTCACCGACCTGATGGCGCTGGGCTTCATCTTCGCGCTGGTCACGTCCGGCGCGGTCTGGATGATCGGCTCGGACCGGATCCAGGCCGTGGCCGCCTACGACGGCGCCTTCTTCCCCTGGTTCGGCGTGTTCAACGAGAGGCTGGGCACCCCGGTGCGGGTGAACGTCCTGTCCGGCGTCACCTCCACCATCTTCATGGTGGCCGCGGTGCGGCTGCTTTCGAGCAGCGAGGCGAACACCTTCACGGTGGTGCTGTACATGGCCATCTCGACCACGCTCGTGTCCTACATCCTGATCTTCCCGGCGCTGATCAAGCTGCGCTACAGCCATGCCGACGTGCCCCGCGTCTTCAGCGTGCCCGGCGGCAATGTCGGCCTCTGGGCGATCGGCATGCTGTGCACGCTGTGGGTAGTAATGGGCTCGTGGGTCGCGATCTTCCCCGACACGCTCGAGTACGTGTTCGGGGCCGACTACAACTTCGTCGACAGTTGGGGCGTCTCTCGGCTGCGCTTCGAGGTGTTCACGCTCGGCACGCTGGCCGTGGTGATCGCGTTCGCCGTGGTCGGCTACCTGGCCGGCAAGTCGGTGCGCGAGCAGGTCGTCGACGTCCCGCTGGCGGCGACGCCGGCGCCGGCGGCGGGAGATTGAGCCGCCCCACCATCGGCATCACCAGCTACTGGGCCCCGGTCCAGCTGGGCAAGTGGTCAGGCCGGGCCACGGTCACGTTCCACGGCTACGTCGAGGGCACCCGCCTGGCCGGCGGCCGCCCGCTGGTGATCCCGGCCGACCCGTACTTGGCGGACGACCCTGACGACGTGCTCGACTTGCTGGAGGGCATCGTGTTCGTCGGGGGCGACGACGTCGCCCCCGAGCTGTACGGCGCAGAGCGCGACCCGCGTACCGGCCCCCGCAACGAGCGCCGCGACGCGGTCGAGCTGTCGCTGATGCGACACGCGCTCGACCGCGACCTGCCGGTGCTCGCCATCTGCCGCGGCATCCAGGTGCTGAACGTGGCCCGCGGCGGCACGCTGATCCAGCACCTGGCCGACCACATCGACCAGCGGCCCCACCGCGAGGACGACTCCACCTACGGCGTCCACGACGTGGTCACCGTCCCCGGCAGCAGGCTGCGCGCGATCGTTGGCGAGCGCACGACCGTGCACTCACACCATCACCAGGGCATCGACCGCATCGGCGAGGGCCTGGTGGTCGCCGCCCACGCCGACCCGGACGGCATCGTGGAGGGGCTCGAGGATCCCAGCCGCCGCTTCTGCGTAGGCGTGCTCTGGCACCCCGATGCCGACGCCGAGGGCACCGGCGCGGGCCTGTTCCAGGCGTTGGTATCGTCCACAGGATGAGCAGCCTCTGGCACCCGTTCGCCGACATGGCGAGCGTGAAGGACGATGAGTTCGTGGTCAGCCGGGGTAACGGCGCGCGCGTCTGGGACGAGGCCGGGCGCGAGTACATCGACGCCAAGGGCGGCCTCTGGTACTGCTCGATCGGGCATGGCCGCGGCGAGATCGCCGACGCCGTCTCGGCGCAGATGCGCGAGCTGGCGGTCTACGACATCTTCGCCAGCACCGCCAACCGGCCGGCGATCGAGCTGGCCGACCGCGTGGCGGCGCTGGCCCCGTTCCCGGACGGAGCCGTGTTCTTCACCAGCGGCGGCTCGGACGCGGTCGACACCGCCGGCAAGCTGGCGCTGCGCTACTGGCACGCGCTCGGCAAGCCGGACAAGCGCACGATCGTGCACCGTGAGCGCAGCTACCACGGTATGAACGCGTACGGCACCAGCCTGGCCGGGATCGCCGCCAACCGCGAGGGCATCGGCGCGCTGATCCCCGACACGGCGTCGGTCGGCAGCGACGACACCGAGGCGCTGGAGCGCCTGTTCGCCGAGCGCGGCGACCAGATCGCGGCCTTCATCGGCGAGCCGGTGATCGGGGCCGGCGGCATCTACGCACCGGCGCCCGGCTACTGGCAGCGCGTGCAGGAGCTGTGCCGCACCCACGACGTGCTGCTTATCGCCGACGAGGTGATCTGCGGGTTCGGCCGGCTCGGCACCTGGTTCGGCTGCCACCGCTTCGGCATTACACCCGACATGATCACCTGCGCCAAGGGCATCACGTCGGGCTACCTGCCGCTCGGCGCGGTGATCGCGTCACCGCGCCTGCAGGAGCCGTTCTGGACGACGCCGAGCGCGGCTCTGTTCCGCCACGGCTACACGTACTCGGGCCACCCCAGCGTGTGCGCGGCCGGGCTCGCCAACCTCGACCTGCTCGAACGCGAGGGGTTGCTGGAGCGCGTCTCGCGGCTGGAGCAGGTGCTGGACGCGGCCATGCAGCCACTCGCGGAGCTTCCGCAGGTGAGCGAGGTGCGAAGCGGCGTCGGCCTGCTGGCCGCCGTCGAGATCGCGCCGGACGCGCGCACCGCCGAGCCCGGAGTGGTCGACCGGATCGTCAAGGCCTGCCGCGAGCGGGGCGTGCTCACGCGCGGCCTGGCCGGCCATTCGCTGCAGGTGTCGCCCGCGTTCGTGATCGACGAGGCGGAGATCGGCCGCATCGCCGAGGTGTTCGCCGAGACGCTGTCAGGCGTGTCGGTGGGTACCGGCGTGTAGCCGCTCGCCCAGCGCGTGTATGCCGTGCTGGTAGCGGTGCGCCAGCCGTGAGGGCAGCCGCAGTGCGGCGGCGATCACGAGCAGGCTGAACGCGAGCGGAACCAGCCCGGACGCCACGACCGTCCAGGTGAACTGTCGCTCGGCTGCCACCGCGGCCAGCCATATCGGCCACAGCATCACAGCCAGCACGCCCACCAGGATCAGCGCGACCGTCCTGTCCGATGACTGCATCTCTGCCTCCGTTCCTCGTTGGTCAGCGGCTGGCCGCCTGCAGCATCTCGCGCGCGACGTCGAGACCACGCGGGTCGAGCCGCAGCACGGCCTCGGCCGCGGCGAACAGGTCGCGCAGCGAGACGATGCCCACCACCTTGCCGTCCTCGCCGACCGGCAGGTGGCGCGCGCGAATGCGCTTCATGGTGTCCGCCGCCCAGACCACGTCCGCGTCCGGCGGCGCCAGCGTCACCTGGCGGGTCATCAGCTCGGTCACCGGCCGCTCGCGCAGGTCAAGCCCATCGGCGAACGCGAGCAGCAGGTCGCGCTCGGTGAAGATCCCGGCCAGCTCCGGCCCCTCCATCACCAGGCAGGCGCCCACCCGCCGCTCCTTCATCACGCCGGCCGCCTCGACAGCGGTGGTCGCCGGCGTGACCG
>DATIOK010000125.1:0-11018 GCA_035473255.1 Gaiellales bacterium | reverse complement strand
GGTCAGTTCGCTTTCCACGGTGCGGGCGGCCTGCCGTGGCGCGGGCGTGCACCTGGTTTCGACGCCGGCCGAGATGATCGACCTGGCGCAGGCGTTGCTGCAGCCGCGGCGGCTGGCCGGCAGCCGGATCGCGGTGCTGGGCGACGGCGGCGGCCACGGCGCGATCGCCTGCGACGTCGCGGCCGGCATGGGGCTGGAGCTGCCGGTGCTGTCGGACGGGCTGCAGGCGAGGTTGGCGTCGATGCTGCCGCCGACGTCGTCGGTGCGAAATCCGGTCGACCTGGCGGGTGCCGGCGAGGCCGACTTCTTCAGCTACGCGCGGATCGCGCGGGAGCTGCTCGAGGCCGACGAGCTGGACGGGGTGCTGATGACGGGCTACTTCGGTGGGTACAGCCAGTACTCGGAGCAGTTCGCCGACACCGAGACGGAGGTCGGCCACGAGATCGCGCGGGTGGCAGCGGAGACTGGAAAACCGCTGGTGGCCCAGTCGATGTATGCCGACGAACGGCCCAACCTGGCGCTGCGCGAGGGCGGCGTCCCGGTCTACTGGACGATCGAGGCGGCCGCTGCCTCGCTGGCGGCGCTCGAGCAGCCTCCCGTTGCGACCGGCCCGCCGGCGCTGCCCGAGCAGGTGACCGGGCCGCTGGATGCGCACTACTTCGGCTCGCGGGCGCTGCTGGCCGAGGCGGGCGTGCCGTTCGTGGCCGCGCGCAGCGCGCACGCGCGCGAGGACGTGCTGGCGGCGGCAGCGGGGGTCGGCTACCCGGTGGTGCTGAAGGCGCTGGGGCTGCTGCACAAGTCCGACGCGGGCGGCGTCAGGGTGGGGCTGGCCGATGCGGATGCGCTGGCCGCGGCGTGGTCGGAGATGGACGGGCGGTTGTCACCGCCGGAGTACTCGGTGGAGGCGATGGCCCCGCTTGCGGACGGCATCGAGCTGATCGTGGGTGCCCGGCGCGACCCCCGGTTCGGGCCGGTCGCGCTGGTCGGCCTGGGCGGGCTCTACGCCGAGCTGCTGGGCGACGTGGGCGTGGCGCTGGCGCCGCTTGACCGGGGCGAGGCTGTGCGGCTGCTGGAGTCGCTACAGGGCGCGGCGTTGCTGAAGGGCGCACGCGGGCGGGCGGCGGTCGACATCGGAGCGGCTGCGGATGCGGCGGTGGCGTTGTCACGGCTGGCGGCGGCGCGCCCCGACATCGCGGAGATCGAGGTGAACCCGCTGCTGGTCACGCCGGAGGGCGCGTTGGCGCTGGACGCGCGCATCATCCCGGCCGACGAAGGAGGCGACGATGCTGGTTGACGGTTGTTACGACGGACGGGTGGCGCTGGTAACGGGCGGCGGCAGCGGGATGGGCCGCGCCATGGCGCAGGAGTTCGCCCGGCTGGGGGCGTCGGTGGTGGTGGCCGGCCGCCGGCCGGAGCCGCTGGAGGAGACGGTGGCGCTGATCGAGGCGGCGGGCGGCCGCGCGGCGGTGCAGCCGACCGACGTGCGCGATCCCGACCAGGTCGAGGCGATGGTGGCCGCGGCCGTGGATCGGTTCGGGCGGGTCGACTGCCTGGTCAACAACGCCGCCGGCAACTTCGTGGTGAAGGGTGAGGACCTGTCCCCGAACGGTTGGCGGGCGGTCGTCTCGATCGTGCTGGACGGCGGCTTCCTGTGCACACGCGCGGCCGGGCGGCGGATGATCGCGCAGGGAAGCGGCGGAGCGGTGCTGTCGGTGATCGCGAGCTATGCGTGGACGGGCGGCCCGGGGACGGTGCACTCCGCTGCGGCCAAGGCCGGGCTGCTGGCGATGACCAAGACGCTTGCGGTGGAGTGGGCGCCGCACGGGATCCGGCTGAACACGATCTGCCCGGGGCCAACCGATACCGAGGGGGCGGGGCAGGCGCTGTGGCCGGACGCGGCCGACAGGGCGCGGGTTGAGCGGAGCGTGCCGGCCGGAAGGCTGGCGACGGTCGAGGAGATCGCCTGGTGGTCGACGGCGCTGTGCTCGGACTTCGGCTCCTACGTGACCGGGATGAACTTCACGATCGACGGCGGGCACTGGCTCGAACAGGACAGTTACATGCCGTCACTGAAACCGCGCGCCTGAGTCACAAGGGCGTCACGAGTGGTATGACGGTGCCCGGCACCTCTCTATCACCTGAGGCCCCGGCAGCCGCCTGTTCAGGCCGAATCCGCTCGCGCGGGTGATAGAGAGGTGCCGGGCACCGTTGTACCACCTGCGCGGGCTGCGGCACACGCCTGTGACGGGTGTGTCGATCTGGCTACCAGAGCCGCGATGCGGCAGGCGGAAATCGGCGGAACCCCGTGAGTTGTAGGATCGGCCGGTGCTTCTGGGGAGAGCATCGGAGTGCACTCGCATCCAGGCCGCACTCGATGCGGCTCTGGCTGGGGAGAGTGCGGTCGTCGTGGTCTCCGGCGAGCCGGGCATCGGCAAGAGCGCGTTACTCGAGTATGCCGTGACTGCCGGCGACGGCATGGCCGTGCTCGCGACCCGCGGGTTCGAGTCCGAGAGCGAGCTCGCGTTCGCATCGCTGACCGAGCTGCTGCGGCCGCTCGAGCAGGACATCGGTGCCCTTCGCGACGTGCAGCGGGAGGCGTTGGCCGCTGCGCTCGCGATCGGTCCGCCTGTGGACGCCGAGCCGCTGACCGTCTGCGTCGCGGCGCTCGACCTGGTGGCGGTCGCGGCTGAGCGCGAGCCGCTGCTGATCGTGATCGACGACGCTCACTGGCTCGACCGGCCCACCGCCGAGGTGGTGTCGTTCCTGACCCGCCGGCTGCACGCCGAGCGCGTGGCCGTGCTGGTCGCGATGCGCCCGGCCGCCGGCGCCTTTGACTCGGGCGGCCTGGCCGTGATCGAGCTGGACGGCCTGGAGCCGGATGCCGCCGCCGAGCTGGCGGGCGCGGCTGCTCCCGTGCACGCGGCGGTAGCCGCGCAGCTGGCCGCCCTCACCGGCGGCAACCCGCTGGCGCTGGTCGAGCTGAGTGGTTCCCTGACCGATGCCCAGCGTGCCGGCGCCGAGCCCCTGCTCGAGCCGGTCCCCGCCAGCGGCTGGGCGCAGCACGTGTTCGGCCAGCGGCTTGAACAGCTGCCCGGCCCCGCCCGCCGCGCGCTGCTGATCGCCGCGGCCGCCGGCAGCGACGAGATGGTGCCCGTGGCTCGAGCGCTCGCTGTCGAGCATCTCGAGGTGTCTGCCCTGGAGCCGGCCGAGCTGGCCGGCCTGGTCGTGCTTTCGCCCGACCGCGTCGTCTTCCGCCACCCGCTGGTCGCATCCGCCGTCTACCACCTGGCCGCCGCACCGGATGTGCGCTCGGCGCACGCCGCCCTTGCCGCGGCGCTCGTGGAGGAGGGTCGCGAGGACGAGCGGGCCTGGCACATGGCGCTGGCGGCGGTGGAGCCGGACGCGGCAGTGGCCGCAGCGATGGGCGACGTCGGCCGCTCGGCCCAACGGCGCGGCGGGTTCGCCGCCGCCGCGCGCGCCTACCTGCGCGCGGCCACGCTCGAGCCCGACCGCGAGGCCCGCGCCCGCCTGATCCTGGCGGCAGCCGACTGCTCGCAGCGGATGGGCGCGATCGCGGCCGCCCGCCACTGCCTCGACCAGGTGGAGCAGCTCCACGTGAGCGGCGTCGAGGCTGCCCGCGCCGATCTGCTGCGAGGCCGCATTGAGGCCCGCACCGGCTCCACGCTGCGCGCGTTCGACCTGATGCGCTCGTCGGCAAACCTGCTGGAGCCGGTCGACCCGGCCGCCGCTGCGCTGGCGCTGGTCGAGTCGGTCGACCCCTGCATTCGCTCCGGTCAGCCCGCTCTTGCGCTGGAGACGGCGGAGCACGCGAGCCGGCTGGCGTCGGGTACGTCCGGCCCCGCCGCGCTGTATGCTCAGGTGGCAACAGCGGCTGCGAAAGTGTTCCTGGGCGACGCCGGCGAGGCCTCGCGGTTGGCCCTCGCCGCCGCCGACGAGGCGCTGGGCGAGCTGGCCCACGACCTGCAACTGCGGTCCTACCTGGGCATGACGCTGGCGTTCGCCGCAGAATGGGACCGCGCCCGCTCGGTACTGGCCGACACGGTGGCCGCCTGCGAGCGCACGGCGCCCGCCATGCTGCCCTACCCGCTGACGGCACAGGGCTGGCTGGAGCGCGGTACCGGGCAGTGGACGGCCGCCGTCGGCGATCTGGAGCTGGCGATCGAGCGATCGCGCGAGACCGGCCGCGCCAACGACGAGACCTGGGCGCACAGCATCCTGGCCTGGATCTGCGCGGCCCGCGGGCAGGCCGGCCAGGTCGAGATGCACGTCGCCCGCCAGCTGGAGCTGGCCGAGCGACTGGGGCTGCCCTACCAGGCCCTCACCACCGACGCCGCGCGCGGGCTGCTGGCGCTTGGTGCCGGCGAGGCTGCGGATGCGATCCCGCCCCTGCAGCGCGCGCTTGACCGCAAGCGCGCGCTCGGCTTCTGCGACGCCACCACGCACCCGTCGCTGACGCCCGACCTGGTCGAGGCGCTGGTGCGCTGCGACCGGCGCGACGAGGCGGCCGAGCTGACCGACCGCTTCGAGCAGGAGGCGACCCGCCCCGGCGGCCGCGCCCTGGCGCTGCGCTGCCGCGGGCTGCTGGCCTCCGACGACGACGCCTCGCAGCTGTTTGATCAGGCGGCCGAGCTGCACCGTCTGGCCGACGACCCGTTCGGCCTGGCCCGCACACAGCTCGCGCACGGCGAGCGGCTGCGCCGGGCGGGGCAGCGGAAGCGCTCGCGGGAGCTGCTGGACGCCGCCCGCGAGGGATTCACGGCGCTCGACGCCGTGCCCTGGATGGCGCGGACCGACGAGGAGGACGGCCGCAGCGCCCGGGTGCTGCGCAGCGATCCGGCTGATCGCGACGAGCTCACCCCCAGCGAGCACCAGGTGGCCAGCCTGGCGGTGCGCGGCCTGCAGAACCGTGAGATCGCACAGCGCCTGTTCATGAGCTCAAAGACCGTCGAGGCGCACCTCACCCGCATCTACCGAAAGGAGGGCGTGCGCACGCGCGTCGAGCTGGTGCACAGCTACCGGCCTCGACCTGTAGGGGCCGAGTGAGCCCACGAGATTGCTTGGTGGTTCGAATCGACGGAGAGGGAGGGATTCGAACCCTCGCTGGAGGTTTACCCCCCAGACCCACTTAGCAGGCGGGCGCCTTCAGCCACTCGGCCACCTCTCCCTAGGGCCGCGTGTGCGCGACCACGTCCGTAAGATACCCCGTCATGTGGCGCCGCGTGGTTGTGCTCTGGGTGGCAAGCCGCGCGGCCACTGTGCTGCTCGGTTGGCTGATCAGCACTCGGCTCGGCTGGCACAAGGCGTTGGAGCCGTGGCAGCATCAGCCCTGGACGGCGCTGACCGGGTGGGACTCCGTCTACTACATCCGGATCGCCCACGATGGCTACGCGGCCGGCCCGCGCGTGGCCTTCTTCCCGCTGTACCCGCTGCTGATTCACGTCTGGGAGACGGTCACCACCCAGGGCGACGCCGTGGCCGCGCTGGCCATCTCGAACATCGCCACGCTGATCGGCTTCCTCGGCATCTACGTCCTGGGACGCGATCGTCTGTCGCCGCAGCACGCCTGGCGCGCCGTTCTCTACCTGGCGTTGTCGCCCTACGCCTTCACGCTCACCCTGGCCTATAGCGAGGGCCTCTTCATCGCCCTGGCCAGCTGGCTGTTCGTGTTCAGCGACCGGCGCCGCCACCTGTACGCCGTGCCGCTCGCCATCCTGGCCGGCCTCACCCGCGTGAACGGCCTGGCCCTGATAGCGCCGCTGGTGCTGGTGGCCTGGCGCGAGCGATCGGCCGGCGCCTGGCTGGTGGCCCTGTCGCCCGCGATCGGGCTCGCCATCCACATGGCCTGGCTGTGGCACTCCGTCGGCGACCCGCTCGCGTTCGTTCACGCGCAGGGGCACTGGGGCGGACATGCCAGTTTCCCCCCGCTGGCGCTGGGCGAGGAGTTCTGGCAGTTCGCCCAGACCGGCCGCGCCATCCACCTGCTGAGCGGCCTCACGGTGATCGTCTACCTGGCGTTGCTGATCCCGATCCTTAAGCTGCGGCGCTTCGCCGCACACCGCTGGGAGGACACGCTCTACGTTGGCGGCATCTTCCTGCTGCCGCTGCTTGCGGGCGTGCTCCAGTCGTCAGGCCGCTTCGGGCTGCTGGCCTTCCCGCTGTTCTTCGCGCTTGCCGATCTGGGCATGCGAAAGCCCTCGCTGCATCGGGGGTACGTGGTGTTCGCGCCGGTCGTGCAGGTGCTGGCGTTCGGTTATGTGGCGCTCGGGTACCTGGTGCCCTAGCGGGTCAGCGCTCGGTCCAGGTGGTATGGCCGATGATCACGCCGTTTCTGTGCGTACGCGTGTACGCGTACAGATAGAAGTGGTAGGTCGCGCGCCGCGCGAGCGAGTGCCGAGCGTGATGGTACGTCCATGAGCGTGGGAACTGGTAGAGGCTCTTGCGTGGGTAGCGCACCAGCAGCGTGCTGCTGCCGCGCTGCAGGATGAAGGCGTAGCTCCTTGCACCGGTGTAGCTCGTCCAATCCACCTTCGGCGTCAGATCTCTGATCACTCCGCCGTCGCGTGGCCGGCAGATCCGACCCAGGTGCACCTTGACGCGCAGCCCCGGCGACGTGTAGCTGTGGGTGTGGTTGTAGGAACGGTAGATCGCGAACAGCGCGTAGCGGTACGTGCGGAACTGGCGGGGCGCCTTGTCGTTGACCAGGCCGGCCCGGTGCTTGACGTTGACGCCGTCCTCCGGGTTGCGCGGGTAGCGCTTGGAGTTTCGCACCAGCACCATGTTGCGGAACCCGGCCGCGTCCGGCGCCCGCCAGCTGAGCCCCACGGACTCGCAGCTGGTGGCGGAGCGCAGATTGCTGGCGTCGGCCGGCGCCACGCCGTTGCCGCCGAGGCCAACGCTCAAATCGGGCCCGGCATCGTTCGCGACCACGAGCGTGGCCACCCTACCGCCCAGCTTACGCGGAGCGAACCGCACGTTCACCGTGCACTTACCGCCTGGGGCGATCGCCCGGCCGGTGCAGGTCTGCGTTCCCAGCACGAAGTTCCTCGGCGCCGCGCCGGCCCGGTGCAGGCCGGAGACGGTAAGGTTGGCGTTTCCGCTGTTCGTGATGACCACCTGCCTGACGTTGGTGATACGCCCCAACGCGACGCCGGGGAACGACACGGACGTCGGGTTCGCCTGAATGTTCGGCAGCAGCGCGTTGCCCTGGAGCGCTACCGCCTGCGTGCTGCCGGCCACCGACCCGCTGTCGTCGGTGAAGGTGACCGTCGCGTTCGACGTACCTGCCGTCGTCGGCAGGAACGTGATCTGGGCGCTGCACGAACCACCAGGCTGGATTTGTGCACCGCAGTTGCCGGTGCCGGAATCGGTGAACGTCGCGTCGCCCGTCAGCGTCGCGCTCGTTAGATTCATTACGGCATTGCCGGTGTTGGTGAGCGTTACGGCCTTGGTCTGCGGCACGTTTCGCGGCGTCGCGAAGCTGACCGAGGCGTCCACGAAGGCCTGCGGCTCGGTCCCTGTCCCGGTCAGGCTGACGGAGGTGGGTGACGCCGGGTCGTTGCTTGAGATGGACAGCACTCCGGTCAGCGGGCCGGGGATGGTGGGTGCGAACGAGACGGTGATGTCGCAGCCGTTGCCAGGAGCCATACCGACGCAAGCGCTCGGGACACTCGCGGCGGTACCGAAGCCGGCGCCTGTTATCGTGTCCGATGCCGAAATCGTTGTTATCGTGAGCGTCGCGTTCCCCGAGTTGGTCACGTGCACCGAGGTGGACGAACTGGTGCCGACCTTGACGCTACCCGCGTCGACGCTGCCGGGTGCGCTCACGGTGGCAACCGAGGCGGGCGTGCCGTTGCCGGCCACCTGCACCGAGTAGGGCGAGGTGGGTGCGTCGGTGGCGATGTCGAGCTGCATCGACTCGCCTCCCACCGAGCTGGGGGTGAACGCGACGTCGGCGCTGCACGAGGTGCCGCCGCCGGCGGTGAGGGCGACGCCCGGAAGGCAGGTGTTGCCTGACACCGCGAAATCGCCGGGGTTGGCGCTGCTGGGATCCTTGGTCATGCCCGCGGCGCCAACGGTCATGTCCGTATCGCCGGTGTTCGTGATCGTCACGGTCTGGACACTGCTCGCGGTCCCCACCTGCTGGCCGCCGAAGCCGACGGGGGTGGGGTTGAAGTTCGCGGGCCCGGCAGCCGCCGACGACACGGCGACGCCCGACACAAGTCCCGCAGTCAGCACGAAGGTAATCAGAGGAAGCCGGCGGTGCATCGTCAGCGCATCTTGATGTTACCGCCGTGAGCCCCGTGTGGATCTCGCATGCGTACCACCGCCACCGAGATGACCAGCGCTAGGAGCGCCAGTACCACCAGCGCCGCGGCCACGATCGCCGCGACCGCCGCGAACTGCAGCACGCCGTTGTGCGACGTGCTGGAGACCGGGACGATTGCCTTCGGCTTGACTGATGACGTCACCGGCTTCGAAGTGGTCGGCGGCGTGGCGCTGGACGGATGCTTCTTCTTGTGTGTCTGCTGCGTGTGGTGCTTGACCTTGTGATGAACGCGCACCTTCGTACCGCTGCTCGAGGAGGACCCCGAGCTGGTCTGCGTCGGGGTCGTCGTGGTCGTGGTGGGGGTTGTCGTCACCGGCGGCGGCGTGGTCGACTGCGGCGGTGGCGATGTGGTGGTGGGCGGGGGCGGCGGGGGCGGCGGCGGGGCCGAGCCGGTCCCCGCGTACGCCGACGTGGTCAGCACCGAACCCACCGCAATCAGCAGGAACGACGCACCCACAAACCTCAAAATGCCTCTCGTTTTCATCTACCCCCGCATGTCCGTCCGCCCTGGACGGCGATGCACCACGAGTTACTACGAGCAGAGCGAGCCTAGCATGAGTTGCCCCGGACGTCTCGGGTCAGCGTCTCGGAACCTGCCTCTTCCAAGGATGCATCTGCTACCTGCGTCGCGTACCCCGGCCGGGGCTGTTGAAAACCCCGCCTGCTGCTATTCTGTGTCTACGGGCGGCGGCGTGTCGCCCCGTGAGGTTCCACTCTCTCCCCGAGGGCCGGACCCTCGCCCTTTGATCGAGAGGCGGCCGTGGCCGGCCGCCGAGGAGAGATACATGATTGAACCCACCTTCCGTGGCCTCGGTGCGAGTGCGCCCGTAGCCGACGTGCTCGCTGCCCAGGGCATCGAGACCCCTTTTGAGATTCAGGGCCGGGTGCTGCCCGACGCTCTCGCCGGCCAGGACGTGCTGGCCAAGGCGCCCACCGGCTCCGGCAAGACGCTCGCCTTCGGCATCCCTCTGGTCGAGCGAGTCGACCCGAACGGCCCCACCCCGGCCGCGCTGGTGCTGGTCCCGACCCGCGAGCTGGCCGCCCAGGTGGGCGAGGTGCTGGAGCCGCTGGCTGCTGCACGCGGCCTGCGGGTGGCCACCGCCTACGGCGGAGTCGGCCTCTACGACCAGGCCAAAAAGGCCGACCGCTCGCACCTGCTGGTGGCGACTCCGGGTCGCCTCGAGGACCTCGCCAACCGCAAGATGCTCTCGCTGAGCGCCGTGTCGATCCTGGTTCTGGACGAGGCCGACCGCATGCTCGACATGGGCTTCCAGCCGCAGGTCGACCGGATCGTGCGGCGGTTGCCGCAGGATCGCCAGACGATGTTCTTCTCGGCCACACTCGACGGCGAGGTGGGCAGGCTCGCCCGCAGCTACACGACCGACCCCGCGCACCACGAGGCGAATCCCGGCGATGAGACGGTGCAGGAGGTCGATCACCGGTTCGTGCAGGTGACGCCCGAGACCAAGGTGCAGACCCTGATCGACATGCTGAACGAGGGCGACCACCACTCGCTGGTGTTCGTGCGCACCCGGCGCGGCGCCGATCGCCTGCTGGCCAAGCTGCGCGAGCGCGGCGTGCCGGCCGTGGCGATGCACGGCGACATGACTCAGAGCGCCCGCGAGCGGGCCTGGGAGCGGTTCGAGTCCGGCAAGGCGCGCACGCTGGTTGCCACCGATGTGGCCGCGCGCGGGCTCGACCTCGATTCGATCTCGCACGTGATCAACTTCGATCCGCCCGAGGACAACAAGGGCTACGTGCACCGTGTCGGCCGCACCGGCCGGGCCGGGCGCAGCGGCATCGGCGTGACGTTGGTGACGCGCGACCAGCAGGCCGACGTCAGCCGCATCGCGGCCCGGCTCGACCTGCGGGACGAGTTCACCAGCTCGGGCATGGCAGTCGCTCCGCCGCGGCTGGTGTACACCTCGCGACGCGGCCGCGGGCGTCGCGGCTGGTGAGCGAGCGTCAGCTCGACTGGCGCACGCTGCTGCGTGACCGTCGACTCTGCTGGCCGCGGTAGCGCGGCCCGGTCAGGCAGCCTGCGGCAGGTGTACGATCTCGCCCATCCTCGCGTTGTGCAGGATGGTCGGGACGAGGGAGTCGAAGCCGGGCATCGACTCGGCGATCTCGATGTGGCGCCTGGGATTCCCCGCCACCACGTGCACGGTCATGCGGCCCCAGGTGGTGCGGGCGCGGTGCACGGCACCGACCTCGTCCCATCCGATCCGCACGTAGCCGGATAGCGACCGCGCCAGCAGCCCGTCCTGGCTCAGCTGGATGCGATCGGCGCGTCGTGCCGCCGGCCACACCATCCCCGCCAGCGGGCGGATCGGCGGCATGATGCGCGCCAGTCGATGGGCGCGGCTGCGCAGCGGACAGTACTCGTACTCGAATGTGACTTCGTCAGGCATCTCTCCGAGTATCGCTGGCCGCTGCCTGATCGGGTATCAACCGGTCGGGGGAGGCGGCATCACCCGGAACGGCTGCCCGCAAGCTTCTCCGCCCAGGCGCTGACGCGCTCCGAGTTGCGTGCGACCCACACGCACAGGATCGCCAGCGGCCCCTCGGCCACCACCGCCATCGTCAGCGCCACCCAGAGCTCGTGGCCGGTTCGCGAGGTCATCACGTCGAACCAGATGTCGCAGGCAAGCAGCGTTGCTGCCGACGCCGC
>DATIOK010000124.1:0-2248 GCA_035473255.1 Gaiellales bacterium | reverse complement strand
TCCTCACGCTGGATCCAGACGATCCGCGTCTCACGAGCTAGGCGAGCGCCGTGCTCGTGATGCACCGGTGATGACAGCCCCACTTCCTGAATGGGAAAACCCCGCATTTGCGGGGCTTTCCGGTAGCCGATCTGTAAGCGGGATTCTGTCTGGGGCAGCCATCCATCTGGGCCGACCGTCTCCGGCCGGCTCGTTGCCGCCTACCTGGAGCTCGGCGGGCCGCGTCATCGCTCCGATTGGCGTTGCACCCGGTGGGGCTTGCCTAGCCGCCCCCGTCTCCGGGGACGCTGGTGGTCTCTTACACCACCGTTTCACCCTTGCCTCGGCGTTCACGTGCGACGCCGGTGGGCGGTCTCCTCTCTGTTGCGCTATCCAGCGGGTTTCCCCGTCCGGGAGTTACCCGGCACCGTCGCCCTGTGGTGTCCCGACTTTCCTCGACGCTTGCGCGCCGCGGCTGCCTGATCGGCATGAAAAGTCTACTGGACGCTGGTCCCCACGGTCACGAAGATGACGCCGCCTGCGACCTGGTAGCGATGGCCGCGCAGCGTGAACTCGACGGTGAGTGTGAGCGGCCCCGGGGCCGGTGCCACCAGCTGCGCACGCCGGATGCCGGGCTTCACGAGGTGCGCCGGCACCCGCTGCGGAGCGGCCACCACCTCGACATCGCGAGCGTGCCTGGGCAGCTGGGCCACCAGCACCTGCATCACATGTCCGGAAACGGGCTGCGACGGCCGCGCCACCACCACCGGCGGCGCCCCCTGCCAGGCGGCCTGCCCGGTCGGAGCGGGGGGCGCGATCACCGCCAGCGCCGACAACAGCAGCCACACCAGCGGCGCCGTCACCCTGTCAGCTCCGCCCAGATCTGGTCACGCCGCTGCTGGCCCTGTTCCGAGATCAAGGGCTCGATGCTCAGGGCCAGCACCGGGAGCGGTGGGCAGATGGCCGGGTTCGCCGCCAGCCTCGGATCGATCAGCGGCCGCGCCTGCTCGAGCGGAACGGGCAGCCGCAGCTCGGCCACCGCGCCCGCCTCGACGCTCGGTTCGAGCCACTCGTTCAGCCACGCGTGCGCGGCCACCGGGTGCGGGGCATAGATGGGGATGCAGTAGCTTCGCACGTCGAGGGCCGAGCCCTCGGTGGGAACGAAGAAGCGCAGGCCGCTCGACGTGCGCTGGAAGCTGTGGGCACGTGTGAGCAGGGCCAGCGGCGTGCTGGGCGAGACCGGCCGCCCTCCGCCGGGGCGGCGGCCGAGCACGCGCAGTGCCGGAAACAGCTCGCCCAGACGAATGGCGGCGTCGTCGAGATCGCTGTTTGAGTCGCTGTCCCAGGCGTGGCCGAGCGAGACCAGGACGGCGCCGATCACGTCGTTCGCGTCGTCGGGGACGACCACGCGGCCGGGATGGCGCTCGGCCAGCGAAAACAGCGCACTCCAGCTCTCCGACTCGATCAGCGCGACCGGGCTGACGGCCACCCCGACGATGTCGTAGGACGCGGGCACGTCGTGGCGCAACCCGTTGTCGTCCGGCGAATCGTTGAAGGGCTTGCGCAACGCCGACAGGTTCGGGATCAGCTTGCGGGCCAGCGGCTCCACCTGACCCGAATCGACCAGGTAGGCGAGCGTGCCACCGCTGACGATGATCACGTCGAACTCGCCGTATCCGCCGGCGGCCAGCCGTAGCAGCAGCGTGTCGTCGCCGCCCACCGACTCCGTGGTGACGGTGACGCCGGTGCGAATCTGGAAGTCGGACAGCGCCTGGGTGGGCAGCTGCGAGCGCCGCCCGACCAGGGTCATGGTCTTCTCGGGGGTCTGGTCGGAACCCTGGAAGATGTTTGCCGGGAAGGTGTCGGCGCTCGAGCCGCCGCGCCCGACGCACCCAGCTCCGGCCAGCAGCGCAGCCGCCGAGGCCAGGAAGTCTCGCCGCGTACGCACGACGGCATTGTGGCAGGCGGCGTGGTTACGCCGCTTCGGACACCAGGCGCAGCTGCCCGGGAGCGGGCTCCGCGTCTTCGAGCGAGCTGCCGCACTCACCGCAGACCAGCGCGTTTGCCACCGGCACCGCGGACGAGGCATCGACCAGCCGGCGCATGGTGCCACCGCAGACCGGGCAGATCGCCGAACGGGCGGGACGGGCTGCACCCGCCAGCGCCGCCAGCACGACCTGCTCGAGCGTCGGGCCAAAGGCCTCGTCGAGTGTCAGCGCCGCGGTCATAGCCTTCGCAGCACCGCCCGCACCGTCCCCAGGATCGTCAC
>DATIOK010000123.1:0-25682 GCA_035473255.1 Gaiellales bacterium | reverse complement strand
TACCTGGTGACACGCGAGCACGGCGTGGTGCTGTTGCGACCCTTCCTTCGTTCGGCCCTTGCGGTGGTCCTGTTCGGAGGCGCAGCCTTCGAGCTGGCCGGCGCCCCGGTGCCCTCGGTGGTGCGCTGGGCGGGGGCGCTGGTGGCGGCCGCGGTCGTCTCGATCTCGATGCTCGGCCTGATGCGCCGGGTCGGCCGCTGGAACGCACGCAAGCTGGTCGTGACCGACCGGCGGGTGCTGCTGACCTCGGGCACCCTGTCGCGGCGGGTCGCGGTCATCTCGCTGGACGATCTCTACGACCTGCAGATCCACGTCTCCGGGTTCGGCCGCCTGCTGCGCTACGGCTGCGTGATCGCCAACAGCAACGGGCGCCGCGCCCCGCTGCTGGGCCTGCGCCGGCTTCCCGACCCCGATCTGATCTTCGCGCTGCTGCTGGGCCTCGATCAGGCGCACCTGGTTGAGCCGGATCCGCCCAGCGTCAGGCGGCGCCGGGCGATCGCTGCGCCCAGCTAATCGACCAGAATCGTGCGGTGGCGAGGCGTCCGCCCGGCTTGCTACGCTACCAGGCGAACATGCGTTCGCCCAACGACACACTGCTAGAATCCCAGGTGTTTCCGCTTGATCAAGCCACATCTGGGGGGTTCGTGCCGAGCGACGAGATCGTGATCCGGGGCGCCCGGGAGCACAATTTGAAGGACGTCACGGTCTCGCTGCCGCGCGATCGACTGGTCGTCATCACCGGACTCTCGGGATCCGGCAAGTCCAGCCTGGCCTTCGACACGCTGTACGCCGAGGGCCAGCGCCGCTATGTCGAGTCGCTGTCGGCCTACGCGCGCCAATTCCTGGGCCAGATGGACAAGCCCGACGTCGATTCGATCGACGGACTGTCGCCGGCCATCTCGATCGACCAGAAGACCACGACCCGCAACCCGCGCTCGACGGTGGGCACGGTCACCGAGATCTACGACTACCTGCGGCTGCTGTACGCGCGGATCGGCATCCCGCACTGCCCCAAGTGCGGCAACGTCGTCACCGGCCAGTCGGCCGAGCAGATCGTCGACCAGGTGCTGGCGCTGCCCGAGGGCACCCGCTTCACGGTCGACGCCCCGATCGTGCGCGGCCGCAAGGGCGAGTTCAAGGACGTGCTGGAGGACCTGCGCAGCGACGGCTTCACCCGCGTCAAGGTCGATGGTGAGCAGTACCTGCTGGACGAGCCGCCCACCCTGGACAAGCAGATCCGCCACACGATCGTGGTCGTGGTCGACCGGCTGGTGATGAAGAAGGGGCTGCGCACCCGCCTCAACGACTCGGTCGAGACGGCGCTGCGCCTGGCCGAGGGCCTGGTCGAGGTGAGCGAGGTGGACGGCGCCACGCGCACCTACTCGGAGCGATTCGCGTGCCCCGACGACGGCATCTCGCTGCCGGAGCTTGCGCCCCGCATCTTCTCGTTCAACTCGCCGCACGGCGCCTGCCCGCGCTGCACGGGGCTCGGCACCCAGCGCGAGATCGACCCCGAGCTGATCGTGCCGGATCCGTCGCTGTCGATCGCCGAGGGGGCGCTGGTGCCCTGGACGGTGATCAACAGCGCCTTCTACGAGCAGGTGATCCAGGCCATCGCCGACCGCTACGAGATCTCGCTGGAGACGCCGTGGCAGGACCTGCCCGACGAGCAGCAGAACCTGTTCCTGTACGGCACCGACGGCGAGAAGGTCTACGTCACCTACCGCAACCGGATGGGCCGCAAGCGCAGCTACATGCTGGCGTTCGAGGGCATCGTGCCCGGCCTCGAACGCCGCTATCGCGAGACCGACTCCAACTTCCAGAAGGAGCGGATCGAGGAGTACATGACGCTGAAGCCGTGCCCGCTCTGCCACGGCGCGCGGCTCAAGGAGACCAGCCTGGCCGTGACCGTCAACGACCGCAACATCTCGCAGTTCACCGAGCTGTCGGTGGAGCGCGCCATCGACTTCGTGGACGGCCTCGAGCTGACCGACACCGAGCGCGCGATCGGCGCCCGCATCCTGAAGGAGATCCGCGAGCGACTCAGCTTCCTCGAGAACGTGGGCGTCGGCTACCTGACGCTGAACCGCGCGGCCGGGTCGCTCTCCGGCGGCGAGGCCCAGCGGATCCGGCTGGCCACCCAGATCGGGTCGAGCCTGATGGGGGTGCTCTACATCCTGGACGAGCCCTCGATCGGGCTACACCAGCGCGACAACGCGCGACTGCTGGCCACGTTGGTGCGCCTGCGCGACCTCGGCAACACCGTGATCGTGGTCGAGCACGACGAGGAGACGATGCGCGCCGCCGACCACATCGTGGACATGGGCCCCGGTGCCGGCGAGCACGGCGGCCACGTCGTGGCCACCGGCACCGCCGCCCAGGTGATGGCGAGCAAGGAGTCGCTCACCGGCGCGTACCTGAGCGGTCGCCGCGCGATCCCGGTGCCCGACCGGCGGATCCACGACGCCGGCTGGTTCGGCGTGGACGGCGCCGCCGAGCACAACCTTAAGTCGATCGACGTCGAGCTGCCCGTGGGCAAGCTGATCTGCGTCACCGGCGTATCCGGCTCCGGCAAGAGCACGCTGGTCAACGAGGTGATCTACAAGTCGCTCGCCAACCGCGTCTCCCGCACCCGCGTGAAGCCGGGCGCCCACCGCTCGGTGCATGGCTTCGAGGCGTTCGACAAGGTGATCGACATCGACCAGTCCCCGATCGGCCGAACGCCGCGGTCGAATCCGGCCACCTACACGGGCCTGTTCGACCACATCCGCGCGCTGTACGCGCAGACGCCCGAGTCGCGGGCCCGTGGCTACAAGGCCGGACGCTTCTCGTTCAACGTCAAGGGCGGGCGCTGCGAGACCTGCCGCGGCGACGGCACCATCAAGATCGAGATGCACTTCCTGCCCGACGTGTACATCAACTGCGAGGTCTGTCACGGCCGCCGCTACAACCGCGAGACGCTCGAGGTGAAGTTCAAGGGCAAGTCGATCGCGGACGTGCTGGACATGTCGGTGGAGGAGGCGGTGGAGTTCTTCGCCAAGGTGCCGAAGCTGCGCCGGCGGCTGCAGACGTTGCACGACGTCGGCCTCGACTACATGCGGCTCGGTCAGCCGGCCACGACCCTGTCGGGCGGCGAGGCCCAGCGCGTGAAGCTGGCGACCGAGCTCTCGAAGGTGGCGACGGGCCGCACGCTCTACATCCTCGACGAGCCGACCACGGGGCTGCACACGTACGACATCGAGAAGCTGCTGCTGGTGCTGCAGCGGCTGGCCGATGCCGGCAACACGGTGCTCGTGATCGAGCACAACCTCGACGTGATCAAGCAGGCCGACTGGGTGCTCGACCTGGGGCCGGAGGGCGGAGACAAGGGCGGCGAGATCATCGCCCAGGGCACGCCCGAGGAGGTGGCCGAGACGCCGGGCAGCGCCACCGGCGAGTACCTGCGGCGCGTGCTGCCCGTCTACGAGGCGGAACGCGCGCTTGCCTGAGCTGCCCGAGCTCTCGCTGCGGGTTCGGGGGGTGATCGTGCAGGAGGGGGCGGTGTTGATGGATCGCACCCACCACGATGATCGCGAGCGTTTCTACTGGCTGCCCGGGGGTGGCCTCGAGCCGGGGGAGACGTCGGAGCAGTGCCTGCGGCGCGAGCTGATGGAGGAGGCGGCGCTTGAGATCGAGGTGGGGCGGGTGCTGTACCTGAGCGAGAACATCTACGTCGAGAGCGGCGACTACCGCCATGAGCTGATCCTCTACCGGCTGGCGGCGGTGCGCGGCGGCCCGCACGGCACGCCCAGCGACCCGCGCATGCACGAATGGCATCGGCCCGGCGAGCAGCCCGGCCCGCTGCTGCCGGAGGCGATGGCGGTCGAGCTGGCCTTCGATCTGGCCGATGGGTTCCGCCGGCCGATCCAGCACCTGGTCACGGTGGCACGGCCTCCGGGCTGAGCCAGCCAATAGACTCGGGCTCATGTCCGAGTCCTCGAGCGAGCTGCTGGTCACCCACGACGGCGCGGTGCAGACGATCACGCTGAACCGCCCGGCCGTGCTGAACGCGCTTGACCTGGCGATGCACGAGCGGCTGGCCGCGGCGCTCGACCGGGCCGCCCAGCCAGACGTGCGGGCGCTGGTGATCACGGGCGCCGGACGCGGGTTCTGCGTCGGCCAGGATGTCGGCGAGTTCCCGCGCGACGCGGCGGCGGTGGGGGAGCTGCTGAGGCAGCACTTCAACCCCGCCATCCGCGTGCTGCGCGGTTTGCGAAAGCCGGTGATCGCCGCCATCAACGGGCCCGCCGCGGGGGCTGGGCTGGCGCTCGCGCTGGCCTGTGACCTGCGGCTCGCGGCCGCCTCGGCCAGCCTGGTGCCGGCCTTCGCGGGCATCGGCCTGGTGCCGGACTCGGGTCTCTCTCACACGCTGCCGCGGCTGATCGGATCGGCTGCCGCGTTCGAATGGATCGTCTCGGGCCGGAAGATCGCTGCGCCAGAGGCGGCAGACTTGGGGCTGGTCACGCGGGTGGTCGAGGACGCCGACCTGGCCGCCGAGACCGACGCCCTGGCCACAGCGCTCGCCGCCGGGCCCACCGCCGCGATCGGCCTCAGCAAACAGCTGATCGGCCGGTCGCTTGAGAGCTCGCTGGACGGCCAGCTGGACGAGGAGGCACGGCTGCAGGCGATCGCCGCGGCCGGCGACGACTTCG
Organism: Gaiellales bacterium; assembly: GCA_035473255.1. GTDB lineage: Bacteria > Actinomycetota > Thermoleophilia > Gaiellales > JAICJC01 > JAICYJ01. The sequence continues at coordinate 20,991 of DATIOK010000123.1, read as the reverse complement.
CCGAGGGCGTGGCGGCGTTTCTGGAGAAGCGCCCGCCGCGGTTCACGGGCAGCTGAGCCGGTGGCCCACGGGCCCGGCAGGTCTAGTTCGGGATGTCGATCACGTCGCCCGACACGGCACCGCTCCTGCGGAACTCCTGCCAGTGGCGGAACGCGGCGGCGGTCAGCTCGCCCTTGACCTCGTTGTTCGCGATCATGATCTCGATGTCGGCGGGGCTGAACCACTGCGGCGCGCCCAGGATGTCGGAGTCGTTGATCGCGTAGCTGGTCTGGCGGGGCTGGCTGGAGAGGTAGTCGAGCCGCATCGACGTGCCGATGCGCCGGCCGTCCTCATCGTGCTCGCGCACCAGCGTGGCGCCGATCAGCGTCGCGCCGGACGCGGCGTAGCCGGTCTCCATCAGCAGGTTGCGGTTGACCACGTGCTCGGGGATCTGGACGTTTCCGTCCTCGTCGTGCGACGCCATCCATCCGGTCGGGAAGTTCCATCGCTCCTCGCCCTCGCGGTTCAGCTGCCGCACCATCAACAGCTCTCCGCCGTGCTCGACGATCGAGCACACCGTCGTCGCGAAGATGGCGGGGTGCTGCTCCTCGCCCGGGCCGCCCGTGCCGGATGCTGCCGGTATCGCCTGCTCGCTCATGTGCATAGCTTACAGCGGTCGCTATCGTGATCCGATGCCGCAGTGGAGTCCGGAGATCGTGGTCGACTCGGCGCTGGCGGGGCGGCTGATCCGAGAGCGGTTTCCGGAACTGGACAGAGCCCCGATCGAGCCGCTTGGCGAGGGCTGGGACAGCACCGTGTGGCTGGTCGGCTCGCGCTGGGTGTTCCGCTTCCCACGCCGCGAGGTGGTGGTTCCCGGCTTCCTGCGTGAGACCGAGGTGCTGCCGGTACTGGCCCCCGGCCTGCCGCTGCCGATCCCGGTGGCGGCCTTCAGGGGTGAACCCGGGCCGGAGTTCCCGTGGCCATGGTCCGGCTCGCCGTACCTGCCCGGACGCGAAGCCGCCGAAGCCGCGCCCTCGGATGCCGATCGCGTCGGCCACGGCGCCGCCCTGGGCCGGTTCCTGCGGGCGCTGCACGACGTCGATCCGGGCACGGTCACGGCCGGCGGCGCGGCGCTTCCGGTCGATCCGGTGCGGCGCGCCGACATGCCCCACCGCGTGGCCGACGCCCGCCGTCGCTGCGGGGTCCTGCAAGGCGCCGGCCTGTGGATACCGCCGCCGGGGTTGGCGGCGTTGCTCGACCGGGCCGAGCGGCTGGATCCGCCCACGGCGCTGGCCGTGGTGCACGGCGACCTGCACGTGCGCCACCTGCTGATCGGCGCCGACGGCGAGCCGTCCGGGGTGATCGACTGGATCGACGTGTGCCGTGCCCACCCCGCGATCGACCTGCCGCTCTACTGGGGCTACCTGCCGCCCGCCGGCCGCGCGGCCTTCCACGACGAATACGGGCCGGTCGACGACGACGCGCTCACCCGGGCGCGGGTGCTGGCCGTGTCGCTGTGGGCCGCGCTGGCCGAGTACGCCCACGACGTGGGCATGCCGGCGCTCCTGTCGGAGGTGCTGGCCGGGCTCGAGCGGGCTACCGAGGGCCTACGCTAGCGGCGGCCTGCGCCGACGACACCACCGGCACCACCTCGAACTCCGCCAGGTCGTCCCAGCAGGCGATCCACTGGTCGAACAGCGCGGGATCCTCGGTCTCCATCAGCTGAAAGCAGCGGTCAAGCCGCTCGTCGACCCAGCTGTCGATGTACTCGAGCCCCGGCGGCAGCATGCGGCCGCGCTCGGCCGCCCGGCGATAGACGGGCTCAGGGCCCTGGATGAACCGTTCGACGACCATGTAGCGCACGGCCCAAGCTTCGCACGTCAGCGGTCATCGGGGCGAAACGCGGCCGCCCAGGTGGGATCATCGTCCGGCCGCCTGCGCCAGCGAATGCGCGAGCCGAACGCCCCGAAGACGAACGCGATCGTAGCCACCAGCGGGATCATCAGCAGCGCCAGCACGCCCCACATGATCAGGTTGGCGTGGCTCTTGTGCTTCAGCGAGGCGACACCCAGCGACGGCGCCAGGTCCGGCTCGGCGAACAGCTTCGGCGTCTGGCCCTTGGCCGCGAAGAAGGCCGACGGTGTGAACCAGTCGATCAGCCAGCTGCCGTTGGCGGCCTTCGAGAGCCGGATGTTGTAGGCCACGGCGCCCTGCGTCCTGGGGTTGCGCGGCTGCAGGATCATGGTCAGGTACACCTGCTTCTGCGAGGCGCTCATCACGGTGTAGCCATGGAACTGGGTGCCCTTGGTGCGGTACGGCGGCACCGGGAGCGTGCCCTGGTTCCACTGCTTGCGCGTCTGGCCGATGCGCATCATCGACGATGCCACTGCGTACGCCCTGGCCGGGTCGCGGCGCTCCACACCGTTTCGCACGAACACGTCCAGCGTGTGGTTGATGGAGGCGCGTGACCCCGACGGCAGGTGCGGCGTGGCGGTGGTCGACAGCGGTCCCCACGGCTTCTCGGTGCCCTTGACCGTGGTGCCGCACGCGGTGCCCGCGGCGAGAACGGTCGCCACGATCATCCCCACGACTGCTCGCGATTGCAACATGCTCCACCCACAGCGTAATCGAACCTGCCGGCGTATCTAGTCGTCGAGCACGGTCACACTCAGGTACGACGGAGCCGGCCCGCCGGTCAGCAGGCGCTGGTGATTGACCGCCGTACGGGTCGCAAACCACGGGCTCTCGGGCCTCCCCGGGTGCGCCACGTACAGCGGGTAGTCGCTGGAGGCGACCTGCAGCCGCAACCGGTGGCCGGGCGGGACGCGGTAGCCGGTGTGCCCAAGGTAGACCTCGGCGGCGATGCCGTCTGCGGGGTTGTCGACCGCGCGCTGGCCGTAGAGCACGATGTGCGACCCGCTCGCCGGGTCGACGTCGACCAGCTTGACGTGCAGGTTCATGGACGGGCCGTCGCCGGCCACGGTCAGGTGGGCGACGACGCGGCCCGCCAGCGTCAGGTGGTCGGCCAGGTTGGCCGACTCGAACACCGCGACGTCGGGCCGCGAGGCGACCGCATCCTCGTCGGGGTACTCGTAGAGGAAGGCGAACGGGTTCTCGATGGTGGAGGGCACCAGGTTCTCGGGATCGTGCATCCACGCGACCGCCCCATCGCCGGGCTCGGCCTCGGCGAGACCACCCGCGTCCGTCAGGTACAGGCGCTGCTCGCGTGCACCCGCCGGCGGCCAGACCGGTGACTCGTGCCAGCCCACGTTCGGCAGGTGCCAGCGCACGCGCGGCACCGACTCGGGGTCGCTACGACCGGCCAGGAAGGCGTCGAAGAAGTCGAGCGCCGGGGCGAGGTAGCGCGGCAGCATCCGCTCGAGCGCATCGTCGTGGGTGTCGTGGTCCTCGCTCTCGGGGATCGGCACGGACTCGAAGCGGTAGTTCTCGTGGTCGGTCGAGCCGGCGTGCAGGTACTGGAACGGTGCCGTCTCCGGGTCGCTGATCAGGCGCTCATAGTCGAGCATGTGCGGAGGAGTGATGTTGTCGAACCAGCCAACCCCGTGCAGGGTCGGGATCCGGAGCCGCGTGAACGGATGGCGGTCGCCGTACATGTCCACCGGCGCCTGGCCGCGGGCCTCCGCCAGCAGCCGGTCGAAGGCCAGGGAGCGGCTGCCGATCAGCTCGAACGCAGGATCGAACAGCTTGCTCAGCGGCCGCCGCGTCCAGTCCGGCGTCCAGTGGTGCGTGCGGCCGTCCGCCCAGTACTGGGCCAGGTAGTGAGCGCCGTAGAGCGGTGCCACGCCGTCGCCGTCGAGCCAGCCGAACAGGTCGGCCACGGTCACGCGCGGCACGATCGCCTTCAACGCGGGGTGCCCGGAGGCGACCGCCGCCCACTGGGTGTAACCGTAGTAGGAGTCGCCCCACATGCCGACGTCGCCGTTCGACCAGGACTGCTCCGTGATCCACTGGATTGTGTCGTAGCCGTCGTCGACCTCGTGCACGAACGCGTTCACCTCACCGCCGGACCGGAACTTGCCGCGCACGTCCTGGGGCAGGAACGCGTAGCCGCGCTCGGTGAAGTGGCCGGCGATGAACGGCATCCAGCAGTAGCGGCCGTTCTTGTCGTACGGCAGCCGCACCAGCACCGCCGGCCACGGGCCCTGCCCGTCCGGCAGGTACACGTCGGTGGCAAGCTCGACGCCGTCGCGCATCGGCGCCATGTGCTGCTGCGCGCGGGGGTCGAGCGCGGCCGCCTCGAGCGTCTCGATCTCGATCGTCATCGGCGCGTGAGCCTACCTCAGGCGGACTCGACAGCGAACAGCCGCCATTCGCCGGGAATCCCCTTCAGCTCGCGTACGCCGCGGTCGCCGAACTCGATGCCGGAGCCGGCCACCAGGTCCTTGACCGTGCCCGACACGAGCACCTCGCCGGGGTCGGCCTGAGCCGCCACGCGGGCTCCGATGTGGACGGCGATGCCTCCAAACTTGCCCTCCACCTGCTGGCACTCGCCGGTGTGCAGGCCGGCGCGCACCTCGAGCCCGAGCTCGCTCACCGCCCGCGAGATTTCACGGGCGCATCTGATACCGCGGGCAGGCCCGTCGAACGAGGCAAAGAAGCCGTCGCCGGCCGTGTCCAGCTCCCGGCCCCGGAACCGCGTCAGCTGCCGGCGCACCAACGTGTTGTGCTGCTCCAGCAGGGCCTGCCAGCCGGCGTCGCCCAGCTCGGCCAGGCGCGCGGTCGACCCCACGATGTCGGTGAACAGGATGGTGGCGAGCACTCGGTCGGGCTCGCCCTCGGCCCAGTCGTCGTCTCGCCAGGCGGCCCGCAGGAACCGCTCGACCTCGTCCGCCAAGCCGTCGACCTCGTGCAGCGACGGGATGTGACAGTTGCCCGCAAGCTCCACATACGTCGCGCCCGGGATCCGGTTGCCCAGCAGCCGGCCCTGACCGACGTCGCACCAGGGGTCATCAGCGTAGTGCAGCACCAGCGTCGGCACGCTGACGGTGGGCAGCACGTCGCGGATGTCGATCTTCATGTTCATGCGCGCCAGCGCCTCGTCGGCGGCCGGGGTGCTGCTATAGCGGAAGTACCGGGCCAGCGCGGTGATCTCCTCATCGCTCGAATTCGGCGAGCCGGACCGCGCCAGCTGCTCGTTGTAGCCGGGTGCTACAAAGGCGTCGCGCGCCTCCCCCGTCATCCGCAGATAGTCGGCCTCCGGTATGCCCCACGGGTAGTCCGGCGCCCACAGCGTCCGAGCCACCCCGCCATAGAGCACCAGCGCGCCGGTGCGCTCAGGGTAGGTCGCCGCGAACAGAACCGACATCGTCACGCCCTCGGAGGCACCCATGATGGCGGCACGGCTGCTGCCGGCCGCATCCATCACCGCCCGCACGTCGTCCATGCGGGTCTCCAGCGACGGGACGTCGTTCACCATGTCGGACATGCCGGTGCCGCGCTTGTCGAACGTAATCAGCCGGCCGATGCTCCCGAGGCGCTCGTTCAGGCGCCGCAGACCCGGCACCTCCCAGGTCATCTCCACGTGCGAGGCAGCGCCCGGGACGAACACGATGTCGAACGGGCCGTCGCCGGACACCTGGTAGGCGATGCTGACGCTGCCGCTGCGGGCATACCTCGTCTCGATCGGCACGGCCACAGCTTCTCACGTCCGCGCGTGCTGGTCAGGCGCGCTGTGCCGGCCCTTCGACCAGCACGCCCTCGCTCACGGCCCGGCATCTCAGCCGCTGATTCACGGCCAGCATGGCCGCGTTCCGCGCGTCGTTCGAAGTCACCAGCCGCTTGATCCGGCCTGCCTGGCCCGGGCGAGGCTTACGCCGCGGGCCGCGCGTGTCCCTGAGAAGCTGGGGCCGTTCTCACAGGCAGGCGCGGTAGGCTCGCGGCGTGTTCAGCGACGATGACGCCGGCCGCATCGCTCGCGCCTTCGGTTTGGGCGAGGGCGCGGCGTTCACGGGCACCGTCGCGCGGGGCGAGCAGGGCCAGGTGGCGCAGCTCGAAACGTCGCGCGGCCTGTGGGCGGTGAAGACGTCGTTCCGGCCGCCCGAGCGGGACGGGGAGGACGGCGCCTTCCAGGCGGCGGCGGTGGCGGCCGGCGTGCCGGCGCCCGCCGTCATGTTCACGGACGGCGGAGAGCTGTTCACCGACATCGGCGGCCTTCCCGTGCGCGTCTACGGATGGGTCGACGTGCTGGCTCCAGACAGCGGCCTCGACCCCGGCCGGGTGGGGCAGCTGCTGGCAGCCATACACCAGGTGCCGTTCGGTGGCCGGAGGCCGCAGGATCCCTGGTACACCGAGCCGGTCGGCGCCGCCTGCTGGGACCGGCTGGTCGAGCGGCTGACCGCAGCCGAGGCTCCGTTCGCCGGTGACCTGGCCGCGATGCGGGACGAGCTGGTGGCGCTGGAAGGGCTGCTGGTGCCCGTCCGCGAGCTTCGCACCTGCCATCGCGATCTGTGGTCGGACAACCTTCGCGCCACATCCCAGGACGCGCTCTGTGTGATCGACTGGGACAACTGCGGGTTGGCCGACCCGGGCCAGGAGCTGGCCGGCGTCCTGTTCGAGTTCGGGTACGGCGACGCCGACCGGGCACGAGCGCTCTACCGCGAGTACCGGCATTGCGGCGGCCCCGGGCGGATCGAGCGACGCGGCGACTTCTCGATGACGATCGCCCAGCTCGGCCACATCAACGAGATGTCCTGCCTGATCTGGCTCGACCCGGCGGAATCCGACGCGGAGCGGAAACGTCAGGCGTCCCGGTTCCACGAGAGCGTCGAGATGCCGCTGACGGTCGCGGTGATCGACGAGCTGCTGGAGGCGGTGGATGGCTGACCCGGGAGCGCCACGGAGGCGGCCCGCTACTCCTAAGACGCAGACGGCTGCGCGCCGGCCAGCAGCTGAGAGGTGAGGATGCCGGTCAGCCACCGCTCGTAGCGGGCCGCTGACCACCCGCGCTCGCCGACCAGCGACTGGTAGACACCGGGGTGGTTCAGTGCCCACAGGATGTCGGCGGCTGCGGCCACGCCGAGCCCCTTTCGCAGGGCGTGCTTGCGGTGGAGGCTCTCGATCACCTGGCGCTGGTTGGCGTGGAACTCGGTCTCGATCCGCTGCCAGAGGGCTCCGATCTCGGCGTCGCCCGGCGCCGCGGCGCGGATCACCTGCATGATTGCGCCGGCGCGCTCCTTCACCTCGCGTGAGTTCTTCGCGTTCAGTCGTAGCTGGGTGCGGGGGTCGGGCTCATCGAGCACGCGCCGGAACCAGGGCTGGTCACCAACCGGGACGCCATCACCAGCGCCGCGCAGCAGGCGGTGCCAGACAGCCCGCAGCAGGCCGCTCTTGGTCTCGAACGCGACGTAGACGGTCTTCAGCGAGACGCCGGAGTCGGCGGCTACCGCGGACATGGAGGTGGCCGCGTAGCCGTCGTGCTCGAACAGCCGCTGGGCGTGCGCCAGGATCTGCGCGCGCGTCGCCGCGGCCTGCTCCTGGCGGCGCGGGGAGTTGTAGGTGCGCCGATCGTTGCCGCGCGCTTTCACGTCTGGTACTGTAGCGGAGAAATCATTGCTCATATCGAGTAGTGAATAGTGGAAAACGGGAGCAGCCATGACGACGCTTCGCCTCGAGCACGCGATCAGCGACTTCGACCTGTGGAAGTCCGCATTCGACCGCGACCCGATCGGCAGAGAACAGCTGGGGGTGCGGGCGCACCGCGTGTTCCGCCCGCTGGACGACCCAAACTACGTCGCCGTCGACCTCGAGTTCGACAGCCCGGCAGAGGCCGAGCGGTGCAAGGTCGCGCTCGGAGAGCTGTGGCGATCGAGGCAGGCCGCGCCTGCACTGCACGGCGCGCCGAAGGTGCGGATCGTCGAGACGGTGGAGAGCGTCAGTACTGAGGACGTGGGTCGCTTTCGTCACGGCTGCCGTCACGCTGCCGTGACGCCCGCGCGGGCCTTAACGGTGTCAAACCCCGCATCGCCGCCGTTGGGGTGCCGTGACAGGTCTGTGACGGGCCGTTACAGGGCACCCGGATGGTTGAGCCAATCGAATTGTAAAGGGTCAGAGCCCGACTCGGCGGCTGCGAGCGGTCGGTGCGCAGGGCGTGACCGTCAGTGACCGAATCGTTGCGACCCGGGGGTCGGCCGGGAACTCTGTGACGTTTCAGGGCCGTGACAGGTCAGTGACCGCCGAACCCGGATTCGCCCGTCGCGAGCCGGCCGGGTAGGTTCCGGCCATGACCGACCTGCTGTTCTACGGGGACACCGAGCGTTCGCAGGCCATGCGCCACGAGCTGCCGATTTCGATCGGCGATCCGTTCCTGCTCGGCATCATCGGCGGCAGGCTGCACGTCATGGTCAGCCCGCTTGAGAGCTCCCGCATCGAGCAGGTCGCGCCCGATGCGGTGTACCACGATCTTTCCGATCTCGGCTTCCAGGAGCTGCGCGAGAGCGGTCTGAAGATGCACCAGTTCGACCTGGAACTGGTGTCTCGAGCCGCCGCCGCGATGGGCGTACGCGAGGCCGTCGTCGACCCGGAGATGCCGGTCGCGGTGGCCGACCGCCTGCGTGCCGACGGCATCGTGCTGCGCCCCGATCACGACGCGGTCGCAGCCAGGAGGCGCGTGAAGTCGCCGGCGGAGCTGGCCGGCATCCGCCGGGCGCAGACCGCGGCCGAGTCCGGTATGCGCGCCGCGGCCGACCTGCTCGCCCAGGCCGTGCCCGCCGGCAAGGAGCTGCTGTACGACGGGATACCGCTGACGGCCGAGATGGTGCGTGCGGAGCTGCGGGACGCCTGCAGGCGCAGCGGCGCCCCGGCTCCGCCGGACGTGATCGTGGGATCGTTGTGGCAGGGAACCGGTCACGATCCCGGCTCCGGGCCCCTGCCCGCCGACCTGCCGATCGTGATCGACCTGTGGCCGCGGGACGAGCAGTCGGGGTGTTGGGCGGATATGACCCGGACGCTCGTCGTCGGCGAGGTCACAGACGGCGTGCGCGTGCTCGAATCAGTCGTCCGCGAGGCGCTGGAGCGCTCCCGCGAGGCGGTGCGGCCCGGAATCACCGGCCGCGAGCTGCACGCCATCGCGTGCGAGGTGTTCGAGCTGGCCGGGTTTCCCACGCAGCGCACCGATCCGGGGATCGACCCGGAGGAGGGCTTCCAATTCTCACTCGGTCACGGCGTCGGGCTCGCCGTACACGAGGATCCGGCACTGGGTCAGGCCGGGCACGACCCGCTGGTGGCCGGGGACGTGATCGCGATCGAGCCCGGGCTATGGCAGCGTGAGGTCGGCGAGGTGCGGTTCGAGGACCTGCTGCTGGTGACCGCGGACGGCTGCGAGACGCTCACGAGCTACCCGTACGAGCTCACTCCCTGACCGGCTGCGAACGTGGCAGCGCCGAGAGGCGGTCGCCCAGCTCGGCGAGGTAGCGCCGGCGGGCGTCCTGATCGACCGAGTCAGCGGCATAGGCGATGAAGGGATCGACTACCTGCATCCCGGTGTATGCGAGGGTGCCGTGCAACAGCGGGTGCAGGACGTGCGTGAGTTCGCCCACGTAGTCATCGCTGAACGAGCTCGGCTCGTACGAGGAGGTCATCACCAGCATTCCCCGCTTGTCTCCGAGGAAGCCCGCCCACGCCGGCACCTCGGGGTAGCGGTAGGCGACGCCGTTTGCGAACACACGGTCGATCCAGCCCTTGAGCATGGCGGGCACCGAGAACCACCACATCGGCGAGACGAGCACCAGCAGGTCGGCCGCCTGGAACAGCTCCACGTGGCGAGCGAGGTCGGGCGCGAACGTGCCTCCGGCTGCCGCATGCGCCTGCTCGTCCATGGGCTGCAGCCGCTCGGCGATCAGCCGGTCCGAGAAGTCGGCCTCCGAGAGCACCGGGTCGAACCCCTCCCGGTACAGGTCGACCAGCTCCACGCTCCAGCCGGCGGCCAGCAACGCATCGGCCGCGGTGTGGGCAAGCGCTGCTGCAAAGGACGACGGCTCGGGATGCGCGAGCACGACGAGGGCCGCGGCGCTCCTGGGAGTGGACACGGCCGCAGCCTATCCGGCCGGCGTCAGGCGATGGTGGTGACGGTCGTCGGCTCGGCACCCGGATCCGCCGGCGCGGCCGGCGCGATCGCCTCGGCGGGAGGGCGGGCATCCGCCCGCGTGGGCAGTCGGTCGGCCGCCACCAGCCCGGCGATGCCGGCCGCCACGCACAGCGGCGGGATCGCCGGCAGCGCGTAGCGGTAGTCGAACATCGTGGTCGCTGCAGCCGTCATCGGCAGCAGCAGCGCCGCGAAGCCGAACAGCATCGCCTCGCCGCGCAGCCGCCGCGCCGGCGGCCGGCGGCCGATGGCAGCAGCCGCCACGCTCGCCAGCAGGATCGCCGCCATCGCCGTGCCCGGCAGGAAGATCACCCGCTGGTAGTCGCGCAGCGGCCCCACCAGCGCCCGGTCGAGCGCCAGCGTACCCCCGTGGCGGGCGATCGACCGCTCCGTGCGGGCCAGGTGCGGCCCGTCCAGGGTGGTGGGAAACCGCCAGTGCGTGAACGCCGTGTCGAAGGTGTTCGTCCAGTGCCCGAAGGACGCGTAGTGCGCCAGGTCGCCCAGGATCGTCGAGGCGCAGGCTCCCGGCTCGTGCTCGATCGCCGCCAGTGAGAAGGAGCGCAGCTCGCTGTCCAGGCCGAACGGGTGGCGGTGATACGCGGGGCCGCTCCACTTGTGCCATACGTAGTAGTTGGGATTGTGCCGCTGTGCCGGCGGACCGTGGAAGCAGAGCCCGCGCTGAGCCGGCGGGACGTTCCAGTTCGAGCAGTTCGCGAACGTCGAGACGCGGCCGTAGAGGAAGTAGCCGTCGTGCTTGGTCACGGAAAACTGGCCCCAGGTCGCGTCGAAGGCGGCGGCGTAGCCGAGGACCGGCACTGCGAATCCCACCGTGAGCAGCACAACGCGCAGCACCCCGACCCAGCGCACGACGACGTAGAGCAACGCCGGAAGCAGCAGCACCAAGCCCACCGTCCTCGTCACGGCGGCAGCGCCTAGCAGCGCGCCCGCCGCGGCGCAGGCCGCGGGCGAGGGACGGCTCCGCCACACGAGCAGCGCCAGCCCGCCCATCACCAGCAGCATGAACAGGCTTTCGGCGACGATGTACTGCGCGATGTCGATCAGGTAGCCGTCAAACAGGACCGGTGCCGCGGACGCCGACGCCAGTACCGGGCCCGCGCCGAGGCGGCGGAGCAGCGCGTAGCAGATGCCTGCCGTGATCACCCCGAGCAGCTGCTGGGCCGCGGTCACCACGGCGATGTCGTGGCCGAGCAACAGCACGTGCAGGAACAGCGGGTACCCGAGCGGGCGGATCGGGTTCGGCTTCAGGCCGACCGAGTTCCCCAGGTACGTGAACGAGTCTCCGAAGAAGAACAACCCCGGCTGGTAGGCGACCCAGACCAGCGCGCGGATCAGAGCCGAGAGCACGGCCAGCGAGGCGAACAGGCGATGACGGCGCACCAGCGAGAAGGCGGCGCCGCACGCGCGTCTCGCCTGCTCCAGCACGCTCACGAGCGGCTCGTGCCGGTGTCCGTGTGGTGGGCGCGCACGGTCACGTGGTGGCTGTGCTGCTCCGCCCGGGGCCCGTAGGCCGAGGTGCCCGCCACGGCGAGCGCCACCGTCACGGCCGCCGCGGCGAGCACCATGCGGCGGTCGATCGCCCGTCGCATCCATCCGGAGCGGTCGCCGCGGATCGCGATCAGCCGCCAGACAAACAGCGAGACCGTCGCCTGCAGGGCCAGCGCCGCCGCCGTCAGGAGTACCGCACCGGCGGCGACGTCCCGCGCCGACGCGCCCGGCAGCAGCACCAGCACCACGCCGAGCGCCGCCAGCCCCGCCACGGGCGCGGCCAGGGCGGTCCCCGACGCCCAGGCGAGGATGTACCGCACGTGCCGGAGGCCGTCCCGCACCGAGTGCAGCTTCGAGTGGCTGCCGCTCGGCCGCGCCTCGTACGTGATCGGCGTCTCCTCGATCCGCAGGCCCGCCCGCTTCGCGTTGATCACCATCTCGGAGGCGAACTCCATCCCCGGCGTGCGTAGGTCAAGGCGGGGGAGCGCCGAGCGGGCGACCATCCGCAGCCCGCAGTGCGCATCCGACACGCCCGTTCGGAACAGTACGTTCAGCAGACCCGTGAGCACCGGGTTGCCGATCCAACGGTGGTGCCACGGCATCGCCCCGGGCAGGATCGTGCCCCGCAGCCGCGAGCCCATCACCAGGTCGGCTCCGCCGCGGCAACGCTCCAGGAATGCCGGAAGCGCGGTGAAATCGTAGGTGCCGTCACCGTCGCCCATCAGGATGTAGCGGCCGCGGGCCGCGTGCAGCCCGGCGAGGTAGGCGCTGCCGTAGCCGCGGCGTGGCTCGTGGACGACCCGCGCGCCGGCCTCCGCGGCGAGCTGCGCTGAGCCGTCGGTCGATCCGTTGTCGACCACCACCACCTCCCCGTCCGCGCCGGCAAGCGTGATGCCGCTCCACGCCGCCGCGACTGCGGCCGCGATCGTCTGCCGCTCGTCGAGGCAGGGGATCACCACCGACACCTCGAGCGACGGCTCCGGCATTGGCTCGGCACGCGCAGGCGGCGAAGCCAGCAGGGAGCGGATGCCCATGCGCCCGACGCCGGCCACGCCGAGCGGCAGCAGGGGCAGCACCGAGACGGCGTGGTAGGCGAGCGCGAAGGCGAGTGCGGCGGCCGACGCGACGCCGAAGGTGGAGAGCGCCTGGCGAGCGGCCGCTTCGAACACCCCGATGCTCGCGGCGGAGGACGGGATCGCCTGGGCGTACGTGGTGGCGACCAGCGCCATCGCGCCGCTTGGCCAGGCGAGGCCGTGGACGACCGCGCGCTCCACCATCAGGGTCGAGGCCAGCAGCACCGCCCAGGCCACGAACGACCAGGCCAGCACCGTGCCGGCGGCCCGCGCCGAGCGCAGCGGCTCCAGCGCCGCGGCCGCCGTGCGAAGCGTCTGCCGGCGCCGCTCGAGCGGTGGCACCGTCGCCACCAGGCGGCTGGCCAGCCGCTGCAGGGCGGCGCTCCGCGCCAGGCCGACGCACACGACCGAGGCCGCCACCGTGAGCAGGCTCAGCCCGATCAGCCAGGTGCGCGCCCAGCTGGCCGGGATCATCGGCGCGACCGCGAGCGTCAGCACGGCGATCGTGAAGAGATCGAACAGCCGCTCGAGCAGGATCGTGACGAGGCCCTGTCCGGTCGGCGTGCCCGTGTCCTTCGACAGCGCCATCACGCGGATCAGCTCCCCGGCGCGGAACGGCAGCAGCGCGTTGGCGAGATAGCCGATGTTGATCGCCCAGAAGCAGGCCCCCGGCGCAGGGCGCCTGCCCTCCGGGAACATCACCGACCAGCGCACCGCGCGAAACGCCACCGCCAGCACCAGCAGGGCGGTCGCGGGCACCAGCCACCGCCAGCGCGCGTGCGACAGCGCGGTGGTGACCTGATCGAGCTTCACGTTGCGCACCGCCAGCCAAGCGAACACCGTCGAAACGACGATGCCCGTCACGGCCTGAGCGGTGCGCCCGGTGATTCGGGTGCCGCTCATGGCCACCGTGCCGTCCAGTCATGGTCGACCACGGCTGCAACGTAGCCACGCCCGATTGAGGCCACGTTGACGCAATTGTGAGCCAGGCACGTTGCCGCCGGCGGCCGCGGGCGTCATGGTGTGCCAACCTTCAGGCACGGTGCCGAGCACGAGGCACCGCGGTCCCTGGCCCTGATGACGCTGACCCGACGCTGCCCGCCACGTACGGCCCTGCTCGCGATCGCCGCGCTACTCGCGATGCTGCTGATCGACCCGCCCGCGATCGCTGACAGCGAGGGCGCGGCGACGGGCGCGGCCCTGGCGTCGCCGGTCGGCGGTGCGCCGTTCGAGGGCTTCGGCGTGAGCGGAGCCTGGTGGGCGCGCGACACCGGGCGCCTGCCGGACCGCGTCAGAGGCCGGATCGCACGGCTGCTGTTCGCACCCTCCGGCCTGCACCTGTCGCAGTACCGCTACAACATCGGCGGCGGCGGGGCGATCGCCACCGCCGCCCGGTACGCGCCGGGATACCTGCGCCGCAGCGGCGCGTATGACTGGGCCGCCGACCCGGCCGGGCGCGACATGCTGCGCCGGGCAGCGGCCCTGGGCGTGGGGCACCTGGTCGCCTTCGCCAACGCCGCGCCGCCGGCGTTCACGACGAACGGCCGCGGCTGCGGCGGCAGCCTTCGCTCGGATCGCGTGACGCAGTACGCCTCCTACCTTGCCCGCGTCGTCTCGCACCTGTCCGCGAACGGGACGCCGATCGCACTGGTGTCCCCGATGAACGAGCCGGACAGCTCCTTCTCGAGCTGCAACCAGGAGGGGATGACCGTGCCGGTGTCCCTGCGTGCCCGCCTGACCCAGGCCGTCCAGGCGGCGCTGGCGCGCCGGGGCAGCGCCGCCGGCGTGCTCGCCGACGAATCGGGCGGCGCGGGCACGCTGCTGCACGAGGCGCCGGGGTGGCTGGCCGGAGCGGGCGGAAGTGCGCAGCCGGCCGCGCTCGCCTACCACGCCTACGACGACCCGGACGCCGGACGGCTCGGCGCGGTCAGGACGCTGGCCGGCGCGGCTGCCCGGCCGGCGTACATGTCGGAGGTGTGTTGCCTGGTCGGCGGGCACTTCCGGCGAGGGTTCCATCCGAAGATGCGCGGGGCGCTGTGGGTGGTGCGCGCGATCTGGCGCAACCTCGCACTGGGCGGGGCGTCGTCCTTCTCGTGGTGGGTGGCGCTGTCTCCAGAGCTCGGCTGCGATGCCCGCCAGGCGAGCTGCGGACGGGTCGCCAACAACTCGGGCTGGGACGACGGGCTGATCTACTACGACCGCGACTACCGCGCCAATGGCAGCACACGGCTCGTGCTGACGAAGCGCTACTGGGCCTACGCACAGTTCAGCCGGTGGGTGAGGCCGGGGATGCGTCCGCACGATGTCACGGGCGACACCGGTGGCGCGAAGGTGCTGGTGTTCACGGGGCGAGGCCACACCGTGGTGCTCGCCGTCGCGCCACGCAGACGGGCGGCCCGGCTCTCGCTGCAGCTGCCGTGGATCGGATCGGCGACCGCAGCGGTCACGCAGACGTCCACGGATCGCAACGACGCGCGGCTGCCGTCGGTCGACGTGCACGCGAGCGAGCTTGCAGCGGTCCTGCCCAAGGGCAGCGTAACGACCTACGTGCTGCCGGGCTGAGTGCGCCCGGCGGCTGCGCTCTCCTCTCCTATGATCCGGCGATGGCCGGCAGAGTCGCAGCCTGTAGCTGTGGGCAGCTTCGCGTTACCACGGAGGGTGACCCGTTCGTGGTCTCGATCTGCCACTGCCTGTCGTGCCAGCGGCGGACAGGCAGCGCCTTCGGCATGCAGGCGGGGTTCCGGGCCGGCCAGGTGCAGGTCGCCGGCCGCTATGTCGACTACGCCAGGACGTCGGACGAGCAGGACCGCAAGGTGCACGTCTTCCATTTCTGCCCGGAGTGCGGCGGGACCGTGTTCTACACGGAGCCCGATGAGGACGACCTGGTGGTGGTCGCGGTCGGGGCCTTCGCAGACCCGGAGTTCCCGCCGCCGACCGAGTCGGGGTACGGGGCGCGGCGCCACCAGTGGTTCGACCTGCCTGCGGGCATCGCGAGCGACGAGGTGTGGGCGCCGCTGCAGCCGCTCTACGAGGCGGGCGAGTACGCCGAGGTGGCGGACCGCGGTCGAGCGCTGGTCGCCGAACATCCCGAGCATCCCGCACTGCTGTACAACCTCGCGTGCTGCGAGAGCCTGGCCGGGCGGCCGGGCGATGCCATCAAGCATCTGCGAGCCGCGATCGACCTCAACGAGGAGTTCCGGCCGATGGCGGCCGAGGACTCAGATTTCGACCCGATCCGCCGCCAGCCCGCGTTCGGCGATCTGGTCGGCCAGTCTCGGCACGGCCAGGAGGACACATGAGCGATTACACGGTGGCGCGAGTCGACGAGATCGACGAGCTCAGCGACGGCCGTTGTCCGTTCCGGCCCGTCCGCATGCACTTCGGCATCATGTCGTTTGGCGTCAACACGTGGACGGGGAAGAGCGCGGGCGATCGCATCATCAACGAGCACGACGAGGCCGATGAGCACGAGGAGCTCTACCTCGTCCAGCAGGGCCGGGCGACCTTCGAGCTCGACGGCGAGCGGGTGGACGCGCCCGCCGGCACGATGGTGTTCGCCCGCCCGGGCGTCAAGCGTACGGCGTTCGCCGAGGACGCCGGCACCACGATCGTCGCGATCGGGGGCACGCCGGGCGAGGCCTACGAGGCGTCCGGCTTCGAGGTCTGGCTACCGATCACGCCGCTGTACGAGGCCGGCGAGTACGCCGAGGCGGCGGATCGCGGCCGCGAGCTGATCGAGGAGAATCCCGACTACGCCGGCCTGCTCTACAACGTCGCGTGCTGCGAGAGCCTCGCCGGGCGGAAGGCCGATGCGATCGAGCACCTGCGCGGCGCGATCGAGCGATCCGAGCGGTTCCGGTCGTTCGCGGCCGGGGACTCGGACTTCGATCCGATCCGCGAGGAGCCGGCGTTCAAGGAGCTGGTGGGCTAGCCGGTCTCGGCGGCCGCCCGCAGCGCCGGCAACGCATGTGCCGTTACCTCGTCGGGCCGCAGGAAGGCGCCGACGTGCCCAGCGCCGGGTAGATGGACGCTGCGTGCGTCGGGCATGCGCGCGGCCATGCTGTCTTGCATGTGATCCGCGTCCTCGTCGGATCCGGCGATCAGGACGGTGGTCGCGCTGATGCGGGGGAGCAGCTCCCAGGGGTCGAGATCGCCCGCGTTCGCCGCGATCGTGAGTCGGAACTGCTCAGCGTCCGTCTCCATGAACTCGGCGCGCGCCCAGGCCGGAAGGCTGATCTGCTCCTCGTCCTCGATCAGGCTGATGACCGCGGCCATTCCTCCTTCATCTTGAGCCTGGCCGTAGGCGACGGACGCCGGCTCGGCGTCGGGCGGGTCAAACACGGTGCCGAGTGCGATCAGGCCGGTGAGCCGGGGATCCCCTGCCGCCAACTCAAGTCCCACGACCCCTCCGAAGGAGTAGCCGAAGAAGCCGTAGGTGGTGCAACCGAGGCTGTCGATCAGCGCCGTGACATCAGTCGCGTACTCGGAGACGCGATGATCCGCCAGCGCGGTGGGGCGGCTGCTGGCCCCGCGGCCTCGATGGTCGAGCAGGATCAGCCGGAACCCGGGCATCCGATCGACGTACCCGCCCCGCTGCCACATCGACGAGCTGCCCGCCCCGCCGGTGTGCAGGACGACCGGAAAGCCGGCGCCCACCTCGGCATAGGCGAGATCCACGCCGTCGCGCGCGAGCGTCCCCATGCGGCAACTGTATCGACGGCTTGACCGCTCGGGGCCGTCGATTCAACAGGCAACATCGACATCACGATGAGCGGATCCCTGACGGGGACATGACCCGGCGTTGCCGGCCAGGCACTACGCGGCCTGGGCGAGCGGTGGCTGAGCCGACAAGACCGCGATCAATACGTCGACGACGTCGGGGTCGAACTGGCTCCCCGTGCAGCGGCGAAGCTCGGCCAGAGCCTCCTCGTCGGCGAGCGCCCTGCGATACGGCCGGTCGGTCGTCATCGCGCTGAAGGCATCACAGGTGCAGACAATCCGCGCCACCAGCGGGATGTCCTCGCCGGCAAGCCGGTCGGGGTAGCCCTGTCCGTCCCACCGTTCGTGGCATGAGCGCACCAGCCGGCCGACCCGGCCGAGCAGTCCGCCCACCTTCTCGAGCATCAACTGGCCCTCGATGGTGTGCGTGTTGATGATCGTCCGTTCCTCGTCCGTGAGCGGGCCGGACTTGTTGATGATTGACTTGGCGATCCGCACCTTGCCGACGTCATGCAGGAGCGCGGTCAGCTCGGCGTCTCGGCGATCGTCCGCATCCAGGCCGAGGCCGTCGGCGACTCGGAGAACAAGCGACACCACATCCTGGCTGTGGAGCCCGGTGTAGGCGTCGTCGGCTTCGACCATGTCTCCCAGCAGGAGGGCGGTTCCGCGGTAGGCGTGCGACAGCTCCAGCGCCTGATCGATTCGGTCCTTCCGCTCGTGGGCGAAGTACGCGAGCAGCGCCGTCAGCGGTAGCCCGAGGAGGAACGCGAACGGAGCGTCGATGGCGGTGAACGCGAGCGCCATGCCGACGGGCGTCAGCGCGCCGTCCACCAGCCATGCCGGACCGAGAGCCCGGAGCAGCGAGCGAAACGGGATCCCCAGCCCGAGACAGGCTCGGGCTGCCGACCCGGCGAGGTCGAACCCGAACTGCGCCGCGAGGGCAACGGCCATCACCAGCAGGGCCCCGGCCCGGGGCGCCGGCGTACCGGCCGCCGTGAGCACCAGCACCGGGCCGATCGCGTACCAGCTGCTGACAAGGTGCAGCACGATCCGCTCCGGATGCCAGTCACCACGGACGTGCTCGGGAAGCTGGCTGAGGACGAACGCCGTCGCCACCATCAGCGGCACGGCTCCGAGCGGGGCGAGGAACAGCATCGGTACGAACACGAGCTGTGTCGGCACCGCTGAGGCGAATCCAACCTCGAACTCGACACGCGCGGCGACCGCGTAGGAGACGACCAGCGCGATGATGACGAACGCTGAGGCGGGCCGCTCCGCAGGCAGCATCAGGCATCCCACGGCGGCGACGAGGAAGGCCGCTCCGGCCGCAAATGTGGTCACCATCTCCCGCCGCGCAAAGCCGTATCGCAGCCGGGCTCTGGACTGCTCCACGAGAGCGTCAACCTTGCGGTCGAACAGGACCAGGCGGAGCGATCGACGCGACGGTTTCATCTCCGGACGTATCGGGTGTTTCAAAGAGGCACTTGACCGTCGGTGGCCCCGAACGGGGGAGGCGTCTGCGCGCGTCATCACGCACGATGTAAGTGTCACGATCCTCCTCGTGACTCTCAACCGTCCGAAGGAAGGCTCTCACCGTGTCGCCTGCACGTCGGGGCACCCGCACCTCGCTTGCCCTTGCCGGGGTTCTCCTCGCTGCAGTCTGCGCGGCGGCCACCGCCGCTCCCGCCTCCGCGGCGTTGGGCGTCTCATGTCCTGACCCGACATCCCAGCCGTTCGCAGCATGGGGCGACTCCGCCTTCTACAAGCTGGCCTCAAACGGAGGCTTCGAGAATGGCGCGGCAGGCTGGACGCTGGCCGGGGGAGCGCAGGTTGTAGGCGGAAACGAGGCGTTCGCCGTCAGCGGAGCCGGGGCTCGATCTCTTGCACTACCTGGTGGCAGCTCGGCGACCACCGCGCCAATGTGTGTGAGCCTGCTGTCGGGAAAGATGCGGTTCTTCGTGCGAAACGGCGGCTCGTCCGATGCGAGACTGCGAGTACGCGTCCTCTACAACGGCGGGGTCGGGTCTCTTCTGGGTGGCCTCGGTTCGACGCTTGGCATCGCCGATGTCGGCACGATCACGGCTGGCCGCACCTGGCGGCCGTCGCCTCAGATCGCCATGCTCGGAGGCACCCTTCCGCTGCTCACCACCTCCGTGCAGTTCCGCTTCCAGCCCGTGGGCGCGTCGGGCGCGTGGCGGATCGACGACGTCTACCTCGATCCGCTCAAGCACCGCTAGCACCACGAGCTCACGATCTGGGGCCGGCGGCCCGGCCTACGTGTCGGCTCCAGTTCGAGCGGGACCCTGCGGGCGTGCGCGGTGGGCCGACGAGTAGACGGCGTTTCGGCAGATCCGACCGTCGCGCACCTGCCCGACCCGCCTGTCAGCGCCGCTCGATGATCTCCACCCGGTAGTCGTCAAGGAACAGTACGCCGACGCGTTCACTGGGTTTGAGTCAGCCGACACGCTCGCAGATCCGTCGCCATGTCGTCTCATCGCCGAGGACGAGGGCGTCGCCGCTCACCCGGAACGGGCGGGCGGGATCGGCGTTGAGGAGCTCCGGCAACGAGCTGGCGACGATCAGATGATTGAGGACGCCGGTGACGGCGCCATGCTCCTCGCTGATCTCAACCACCTCGAACCGGCCGAAGTAGCTGTCGAGCTTGCCGCCTCCTCCCGCAACGCTGACTGTGAGCCAGCCCGACTCGTGGTACACGATCAGTCCGTCGACGTCGGGCCCGTAGGTCTCCGTCCATTCGTCGTCGATGGAATCGCGGTCGTCGTAGCGCCTGACGCGCCAAGCACCGATCAACCGCCGGCGGAGGTCATCCACAGAGCAACGTTACACCGAGCTCATCCGCGTTCGATCAGCTCAATCCTGTGGTCGTCCAGAAACCGTTCGCCGACGCGTTGACGTCGATGAGCCGGCCTGGAGAGGACACCGCACGTTGTCAGGCGGTAAGCAGTGCGTCGACAGTCGCCGTCTGGACAAGCCCCGAGACCGCCTTTGCGAGGTCGGGGTCGGATGTGACGAAGACGTCCGCCTGGAGCGTCGTCAGCGCCACGTACTCGGCGTCGTACGTCGTCTCCCATCCAAGCTGGTGGGCGATCTTCCATGCCTGCCGCTGGAGCACCTTGTCTCCGAGGAACCGAACCTTCAGCGAGTTGATCCGCATCACCCGCTCGACGCCGTCGGCAGCCGAAATCTCCCCGTGTCGGGCCGCCTCGTAGAGCGCTGCCAGGGCTTGCGAGCGAACGAGCGTCGGCGCCACGAGCTGGTGCTCAGCGGCGACCTCAACCTTGCCGGCAGCGATCTGCAGCAGTGTCTGACAGTCCACGACAAACCGCGTCATTCTGACGATGCTACCGGCGTCAGCGGTGCCGCGCCGCGCTGCAGGGGATGAGGCGCCGCCAGCGCGGCGTTCCGGATCGATCCCGCCCGGCTACGACCGTTCGATGATCTCAACCCGGTAGTCGTCCGGGTCGCGCACGAAGCACAGCCGTGAGCCGCCATCGCTGACCGTGTATGGCGGTCGCTCCGGCTCGATGCCCTGCTGCTTGAGCTCCGCCAGGGTGGCGTCGAGGTCGGGCACGCCGATCGCGATGTGGCCGTAGC
>DATIOK010000122.1:0-9882 GCA_035473255.1 Gaiellales bacterium | reverse complement strand
CGGCTCCATGTCGATCGCCATGCACAGCGGCAGCCAGCCACCGGTCTTGGATACCAGCACCTGGGTGCCCGCGTGGGATTTGGCGACGTTGACCTCCCCGAACGGGAGGTCGGTCATGGCATCGGCCTGTCCGGCCAGAAGCGCGTTCACCTGGGCGGTCGCGTCCTTGAAGTCGGTGATCGTGATCTGGTCGAAGTACGGCCCCTGACCCCAGTAGTTGGGGTTGCGTGTGTGCACGCTCTCCTGGCCGGGCGTGAACGACTTCAGGAGGTAGCCGCCGGTGCCGTGCTGTGGAGCCGGGTAGGCCTGGTAGCCGTCGGGGACGATCCCGTTGTAGTACTGGCCAAGCTGCTGTCCGATCCCCGCGTCGGCGTAGCTCAGGTTCAGCTGGATCGTGGATGCGTTGAGCTTCTTGATGCCGGAGGACTTCAGGGACGCAAAGCCTGCCGCGCCGAACAGCCCGTTCTTGCTGTTGATGATCCTGTTCAGGGAGTAGACGACATCGTCGGCGGTGAGCGTCTTTCCGTTCTGGAACTCGATCCCCTTCTTGAGCACGATCGTCCACTGATCCGGCTTGTTCTGCGTGACCTCCTGGGCCAGATGGGTCTGGAGCTGATAGTTCGTGTCGAACACCAGCAGCGTCTCGAACGCGGTCATCAACCGGGCCTGGTCGGGCTTGGTGATGATGGTCTGGCCGTCCATGATGTCCTTCGCGCCGCCGCCCGTCACCGCCAGGCGGAAGTTACCGCCGCGCTTGGGGGTGCCGGATGCCCCGCCGCCGCTCGACGAGGAGCTCGAGGAGGAGCTGCCGCATGCAGCCAGCGATCCGCCCAGCACCACGGCGCCGGCGCCCACCAGCAACTCGCGCCGGGAGAGCGAGAAGGAGTCCAGGTTCTCCGGCAGTTCCCTTGGCGTATCGACCATGGAGGGGGCTCCTTTCGCGTTCGCCATGCGAACGGTTGTCGTTCACGGCAATCGTGAGGCAGCCGATACTAGAACGCGGGGAGCGGCTCGTCAACCCGCCCTTCCCTGAAGGTGCGTAGCCGGAACCCAGCGCGTATAGTGACCCCGCATACGTTCCCCATTCTGGCAGGAGCTGTTCACGATGAACACGGAGCGTTCGCATGGTGAGCGCACGCGGCCGGCGGCCGCCGGCGAGGCCGTCCAGTCCGTCGACCGTGCCGTGCGGCTCTTGAAGGCAGTCTCCTCCAGCGCGGAGCCCGTCACCATCTGGGAGCTGGCGCGCCGCTGCAACCTCAACCGCACCACCGTGTGGCGCCTACTCTCGACGCTCGAGCTGCACGGCCTTGTCGAGCGCAACCCCGACACCCAGCGCTACCGCGTCGGCTACGAGGCGATTCAGATCGCAGCGGCCGCCGACTACGACGGCCTGGCACGACGGGTGCGCCCGATGCTGGAGCGGACGGCCGCAGCGACCGGGGAGAGCGTGACGCTGGCCGCCGCCCACCGTTTCACCCTGGTGTACGTCGACCAGGCCGATCCTCCCACCGTCCCCGCGGCGAACTGGATCGGGCGCTCGCTTCCGCTCCATGCCACGTCCTCCGGCAAGGTGTTTCTGGCGTGGCTGCCGGAGGCCGAGCGCGATGCCGTGCTGCCGCCGCACCTGGAGGCCTACACCAACCGCACCATCACCGACCGCGCGCTGCTTGACCAGGAGCTTTCGGAGATCCGGGTGCGCGGCTACAGCACCTGTCTGGGAGAGCTCGAGGACCACTCCAACGGCGTGTCCGCGGCCGTGCTGAACCGGATGAAACGGCCGGTCGTGGTGGTCAACATCTGGGGTCCGGCAGGACGCGTCACCCGCGCGCGGATACCCACGCTGGGGCGTACCGCGCTCAGCCTCGCCCACGAGATCTCGCTGGCGCACGAATGAACTGGGAAGCCTTCATCACCTGCGCGGTGACGGGAGCCGGTGACACCACCGGCCGCAGCGGCAATGTCCCGGTGACCCCGGCCGGCATCGCCGAGAGCGCGATCGAGGCGGCGGCGGCGGGAGCGGCGATCGTGCACATCCACGTGCGTGACCCCGCCACCGGACGCGGCTCACGCGACCCGGCACTGTACCGGGAGGCCGTCCAGCGGATCCGGTCGAGCGGGGTCGACGTTGTGCTGAACCTGACCGCCGGCATGGGGGGAGATCTGGTGCTGGGCGGCGACGAGGCTCCCCTGCCGCTGGATGACGTCGGCACGGACATGGTCGGCGCCACCGAACGGCTCGTCCACGTCGAGGAGCTGCTGCCGGAGATCTGCACGCTCGACTGCGGCAGCATGAACTTCGCCGCCGGCGGCGACTACGTGATGGTGAACACGCCGGCGGTGCTGCGGGCGATGGCCGCCCGGGTGCAGCGGCTGGGCGTGCGGCCGGAGCTTGAGGTGTTCGACACCGGCGGGTTGGTGATGGTGGAGGAGCTGCTGCGTGACGGTTTGATCGACGATCCGCCCATGATCCAGCTCTGCACGGGCATTCCGTACGGGGCTCCCGACGATCCCGGCACCCTGCTCGCGATGGTCAACCGGCTGCCCGCCAACGCCATCTTCTCGGCGTTTGCGATCGGGCGGATGCAGATCCCGTTCGCCGCGCTGGCGGTGCTCGTGGGCGGCAACGTCCGGGTCGGGCTGGAAGACAATCTCTACCTGAGCCGTGGCGTGCTCGCGACCAACGGTCAGCTGGTCGAACGGGCGTTCGGCCTGCTGGAGTCGATGAACGTGCGGGTGCTCGGCCCGCAGGAGGTACGAGACAGGCTCGACCTGGTGCGTCGTGCCTGATCCGGTGGCGACGGTGGGACGGGTCGGCCTGCTGGGTGCTGGAGTGATCGGCGGAGGTTGGGCGGCGCGCTTCCTGCTGTCCGGGATCGACGTGCGGCTCCACGACCCCGACCCCGATGCCGAACGCAACGTCGCCGAGATGCTCGCAAACGCACGCCTGTCCTGGAGCCGGCTGACGATGGCGCCGCTGCCCGAGCCGGGCCGCCTGACGGTGGTCGAAGAGGTCGAAGACGCGGTGTCTGAGGTCGACTTCGTACAGGAGAGCGCTCCCGAGCAGGAGGGGCTGAAGCGTGAGCTGCTGGCTCGCGCCAGCAGTGCGGCGGCGCCCGAGACGGTTATCGCGTCGTCCACCTCAGGCCTGCTGCCCTCCCGGCTCCAGATCGACATGACCCACCCGGAGCGGTTGATCGTCGGTCACCCCTTCAACCCCGTCTATCTTCTGCCGCTGGTCGAGGTCTGCTCTTCAGAGCGCACCGCACCGGAGGCGATCGAACGTGCGATCGCGGTGTACCAGGCGGTGGGCATGTCGCCCCTTCACCTGCAGCGCGAGATCGACGGTTTCATCGCCGACCGGCTGCTGGAAGCGTTGTGGCGAGAGGCCCTGTGGCTCGTCGCCGACGACGTGGCCACCGTGTCGGAGGTCGACGACGCGCTTCGCCTCGGGCCCGGGCTGCGGTGGTCGTTCATGGGGTCGTTCATGTCCTACCGGCTGGGCGGCGGCGAGCTGGGGATGCGGCACTTTCTCGACCAGTTCGGGCCGACGCTGAAGTGGCCATGGACGAAGCTGACGGACGTTCCCGAACTGACCGGGGAGCTCGTCGAGAAGCTCGTCGCGCAGTCGGATGCCCAGGCTGCCGGGCGATCGGCCCGCGAGCTGGAACGGCATCGGGACGACTGCTTGGTGGCGGTGCTGCAGGCTCTGCGCGGTGAGGACACCGGCGCCGGGGCGGTTATTCGCGAGTGGGAGCGGCGGCTGGTCGAACGCGCAGGCCGGATGAGCTCCGCGCCGCAGAAGGACGGATTGCTCGTGCATGCTGCGGTCGTGCTCCCGGAGTGGGTGGACTACAACGGGCACGCGCACGAGAGCCGGCTCGTGCAGGTGTTCGGGGACGCGACGGACGCGCTTCTGGCAGCCGTCGGTATCGACGCGGCGTACCTCGGAGCCGGGGGCAGCTACTACACGGTCGAGACGCACCTGTCGCTGCTGCGGGAGGCGCTGGCCGGGCAGCGGCTGCGGGTGACGACGCAGGTGCTGGGCTCCGACGACAAGCGCCTGCACGTGTTTCACTCGCTCTACCGCGACGACGACGACGCGCTGCTGGCAACCGCCGAGCAGATGCTGGTGCACGTCGACGCTGGGGCCGGGCGGGCCGCCCCGGCGCCGGCCGACCTGCTCGCCCGGGTCGCCGACCTCACCGCCCGGCACTCGGCGCTCCCCGCTCCGGACGGCGTCGGCAAGCGGATCGCGCTGCCCGGCTAGAGATTCTTGGCGGCGGCGAGCACCTCGTCCACGTCCGGCAGCTCATCGTCGCCGTACGACCATGCCGCCCGCACCGTCCCGTCGCCGGCTATCAGGAAGCAGCTTCGGACGGGACTGTCAGCCAGGCCGTCGAACTGCTGGCTGACGCCGAATCCGCGGACGGCGTCTCCCGACCAGTCGGTCAGGAGCGAGAAGTTCAGCCACTGCTGCCGTGCGTACGCCCTGTGCGAGTAGGGGCTGTCCCGCGAGACCCCGAACACCCGCACCCCGAGCGCCTCGAACTCCTCGTGGCGGTCGCGCAGCGTGCGCAGCTGGCTGCGGCAGGTATCCGTCCAGTCGTACAGGTAGAAGCTGAGCAGAATCGGGCCGTCGGCGGCCAGCTCCCCGGGCGTGACCGCAGTCATATCCTGTTGCAGCAGCGAGGCATCTGGTGCCGCAGCCCCAAGCTCGAGCATGCACGAAGGCTACCGGATCAGCGTGGATGCCGGACGTCAGGTCGTGACCGGGCCCGACCGACCGATCAGCCCCCGGTCACGTCCCGCCGCAGGAAGGTCAGGTAGGCGATCATCAGGGCCGGCAGCCCGTAGGCGGCGCTCACCCACAGGCCGCGCATGATCGGCAACCAGTCGGTCGGCACGCGGAAGAAGCCCTGCCACGCCGAGAGCTGGGTCGACAGCAGGTACGGCTGCGTGCCCGACAGGCCGGGCAGGATGCCTATCAGCTGCATCAAGAGCGCGAACATCAGCGTGCCCACCACCGCCGCCGCGCTGTTTCGGGTCAGCGCCGAGAGGCAGAGGCCAAAGCAGGCGATGGCCAGGATCGGCACCAGGTAGACGAGGAAGCTGGCCGCCACCAGCATCAGCGACCGGCGCGCCGAGACCGGCTGGCCGGACAGGTCGGTGAGCGGATTGAAGCCCGACTGCAGCGTGCCCGCGACCACCGCCACCACCCCGGTCAGGGCCAGCGCCAGCGCTGCGTAGGTTGCGGCCGCCAGCGTCTTTCCGGCGAACACGTGACCGCGGTCGACCGACCGCGTCAGGATCGTCTTCAGCGTTCCGTTGTGATCCTCGGCGGCGATGATGTCACCGGCCACCAGCGCCGTGATCAGCGGAAACAGCCAGATCGAGCCAAACAGGAGCAGCACCAGCGGCACGGCCAGGCCCGACTCCCGCACGTAGCGGCCGAAGGCGACGTCGTTAGGAGCGCCGTTTTGGAAGTGCAGCGCTGCCACGAACAGGATCGGCACGATCACGGCCGCGCCCAGGCCGAGGTAGGTGCGTTTCTGCCTGGCCAGCTTGCGCAGCTCCCACAGGTACACCGTTAGCGCCTTGGGCCGGGTCATCTCGCCGCCGCCACGGCCGGCTCCGGCTCGGCGGCCGGCAGCGCGGGTGTCTCCGACTCGCCCTCGGTGAGCTGGAAGAAGAAGTGCTCGAGCGAGCCGCGGCCGGTGGTCAGTTCGATGATGCCGACGCCGGCTCGGCCCAGCTCGACGGTGTAGCGCGATATCAGCTCGTCGTCGCCGCCGGTCAGCTCGAGCTCGCCGCTGTCACCGATCCGGTTGGCAATGCCGAGCCGGGTTGCGATCGCTGCCGCCTGCGCCTGATCGGAGCTGCGCAGCCTCCGTGACTCACCGTCGCTCTTCAGCAGCTCGTCCAGCTCGCCGTCGAACAGGATCGAGCCCCCGCGGATGATCGCCACCCGGTTGCAGAGCTCCTCCACCTCGGACATCAGGTGGCTGGACAGCATCACCGTCAGGCCCTCCGAGGCCAGCCGTCGCACCAGCTCACGCATGTCGCGCATGCCGGCCGGATCGAGGCCGGTGGTTGGCTCGTCCAGCACCAGCAGCTTCGGGTTTCGGATCAGCGCCCCGGCGATACCCAGCCGCTGCTTCATGCCGTGCGAGTAGCTGCCGACGCGATCCTTGGCGCGATCGGCCAGGTCGACCAGGTCGAGCGACTCGTCGATCCTGCGCTTGGCCTCACCGCCGCCGTCGTAGGCGGCGCACAGCTCGAGGTTCTTGCGGCCGCTCAGGTATGGGTAGAAGCACGGCGCCTCGACGAACCCGGCCACGGCGTCCAGCGCGCGAGCGCCGCTCACCTGGGGATCCTTGCCGAACAGCCGGGCGACGCCCTCGGTGGGCCGGATCAGGCCCAGCAACATGCGCAGTGAGGTCGTCTTGCCGGCCCCGTTCGGCCCCAGGTAGCCGTACACGTCACCGGCCTGCACAGTGAGGTCGACCGCGTCCACCGCCAGCCGCTCGCCGTAGCGCTTGGACAGTGCGCGCATCTCGACTGGCGGTGCCCCCTCGCTCACGAGACGGCTCGCGCGGCGGCCTCGGCCGCAACCGCGGGGACGGATCCGATCAACGTGTAGGTGACGCCACTGCGCGAGACCTGGATCGCGGTGCCGAGCGCGGTCGCAAGCTCATGGCCGCGGGCGCCGTTGATCGAGATCGCCGGCAGCGCGGCCAGCGGGCTGCTGTTCGCGGACTTCGCGACCTGCTGCTCGATCACCGCGATCGTGCCCAGGCCCTGGCCGTACAGCACCACGGCGGCCCTGCTGTCGCCGGTCTGGATCAGGCGCACGGCCTTGCGCGGCAGCCCGACCAGCGAGCCGGGGGCGGACAGCCGGAACGGCAGTGCGGCGGCCACGGCGGCCGTGCCGGTGGCGGAGCTGCCGGAGTGGCTCTTGATGCCCTTGAGGGAGCTGCTGGTGGGCAGCTTGACGTTGACCGGCTTGATCGAGGCGGGGGCGTGCACCGTCAGGTCGCTGCTGGAGATGGCGCCGTAGTGGACGTCGGTGGCGGTCAGTGCCAGCACCGGTGATGGGTTGCCGCGGCTGTAGACGGCCAGCTTCAGCGGCACTCCCTGCTGGGCGTCCCATGCCAGCTGCACGGCGCCGAGCAACCCGCCGTCGTGGCTGGGAGAGACACGCACCGAGTAGACGGGGCGACCGGCGATGTCGCCGGGGATGGCGCCGGAGAGGATCGCCGAGCCCGACAGCTGCTTGAGCGCGTGCTGGATCTGGGCGACGCCGATCGGGTGCGACGGCTTGGCCTTGGTGGCGCCGCCGGCGGCCGAGGCCGTGTCGGCCGGTAGCGCCAGCCGGTAGATGGTGCCCTTGGAGGCGTCGTACATCGACAGCGTTCGGCCGTCGCTGGTGATCTGCGTGTCGCCGGTGTCCGACTGCAGCTCGAGCCGGAAGCGTCCGTCGCCGGCAAGCCACAGCCGGCCGCTGGCGCCGCTCAGAAGCGGGCTGCCGGCGATCGTGCCGCTCGGGAAGAGATGGTTGGTGAAGGTGATGCGGGCGCTGAAGCCGGCGACCGGCTTGGAGTGCAGGGCGGCGTTCAGGGCCGAGGCCAGCGAGCGGGGAGGCGGCTTGGGGCCGGAGCTGCTGGACGCGAGCGCGATTCCCGTGGCGAGCACGGCCGCGATCGGCAGGATGGTGACGGCTATCAGCTTGGGAGTTGAGAGGCGGCGCAGCAGGTTCATCAGTTGCTCTCCTGGGATTGGTTGGCCGCAGTCTGGCTCGCCGTGTCTGAAAGATCCCTGAGAGCGGGAAGCGTGATCGAGAAGCGGGCGCCGTCGATCACCAGCTCGCCGCCGTGGCGCTGGGCGGTGGCGCGGACGAGTGCCAGGCCGAGGCCGGAGCCCTGCTTGCCGACGCTATTTGGGCCGCGCCAGAAGCGGCGGCCGGCGTCGGCCACCAGCTCGGGCGGGATGCCGGCGCCGGCGTCGGTGACGCTGATCACGACCCGGTCGCCGGCGCGGGCGGCGCCGACGGAGATCGGCGGCGTGCCGTAGCGCTGCGCGTTTTCGACCAGGTTTCGCACTGCGCGGGCGATTGCATCGCCGTCGCCGCGCACGACCGGGGCGCCCTCGACCGAGAAGCTGACGCCCCGCTCGGTGACGGTGTCGGCCAGCAGCTGGGCGAGCGGGACGGGCGCGGTGGGTCGATCGGCGGCGTCCTCGCGCGCAACGGCCAAGAGCAGGTCGACCAGCCGGCCGAGCCGGGCGATGTCGGCCTCGAGGTCGGCGAAGGCGGCGCTCTCGGGGGAGTGCTTGGCAAGAAAAGCGGCGTTGCCGCGCAACGCGGTGAGGGGCGTGCGCAGCTCGTGCGAGGCGTCGGCCAGGAATCGGCGCTCGCCGTCGCGGGCATGCTCGAGCGCGGCCAGCATCGCGTTCAGGGCGTCGGCCAGGCGGGCGACCTCGTCGGCGCTGGTGGTGGTGGCGAGCCGCCGCGAGGGATCGGCGGTTTGGCCGATCACGCTGGCATCGGCCGAGAGCTGGGCGAGCGGGCGCAGCACGCGGCGGGTCGCCAACAGCGCCGCCGGCGCGGCCAGGGCGGCGGCCGCCAGGGCGGCCAGCAGGGTGAGCGCGCGCAGCCGGTGCAGGGTCTGGTCGATCTGGGCGGTGGAGGAGGCCACGATCACCGCCCCACCGGTGGCGCGACCGCCGCCGATGGTGGGTAGCGGCGCCCCGTAGATGCGGATCGGCTGGTCGTCGAGGCTGCCGGTCTGGTAGCGGGCGTGTCCGCTGCGGATCACGTCGGCGGCGAGCGTGTCGGCGGGCAGGGTGCGGGCGCCCAGGGCGAGCGAGCGCGACAGGATGGCGCCGGTTCGATCGAGCACCTCGACGTCGAGGGCGGCGCCGTTGGATGACGAGTCGAGCGCGCCGGGGCTGGTCAGCAGCGCGGGCGCGGACACGCTGAGGGTGGCGACGTCCGCGGCGCGGCGGCGCAGGTCGCTGTCGAGCTGGCTGTGCAGGTCGCGAGAGAGCAGCAGCTGCAGAGCGACGCCGAGCAGTGAGACGGCCAGCAGGATGGCCAGCGCCGAGGCAATCGCGACCTGGCTTCGGAGCGTCAGCCGCCTCATCCGCGGAGCACGAAGCCGACCCCGCGCACGGTGTGAATCAGCGGCGGCGGGCCGAGCTTGCGGCGCAGATAGGCGACGTAGCGGTCGACGGTGTTGGCGGTGGGCAGGCGGCCGTCGCCCCAGACGGTGGTGAGGGCCTCGTCGCGGCTGACGACCTGGCCGGCGTGGCTGACGAGCAGGGCGAGCAGAGCGGCCTCGCGGCCGGTGAGCGCGATGCTCGTGCCGCCCCGGGAGGCGGTGCGGGTGGCGGCGTCGACGGTCAGGTCGCCGTGGCTGACTGGGCCGCTCTGGGGCGGGTTGCCTCTGCGCAGCAGTGCCCGCAGCCGGGCGGCCAGCTCGTCGGGCGCGAACGGCTTCACCAGGTAGTCGTCGGCACCGGCGTCGAGGCCGGCCACCCGATCTGTGACCTCGTCGCGTGCGGTCAGTAGCAGGATCGGTACCGCGTCGCCCTTGTGGCGCAGCCGGCGGGCGACGGCGTGGCCGTCGATGCCGGGCATGACGACGTCAAGCACGATCGCCTGCGGTGGCCACGACTCCGCGATTGCCAGCGCGGCGCCGCCGTCCGGCGCCGTGCGGGTGTCGTAGCCCTCGGCCTGGAGCGTGCGCTCGAGCATGCGCCGGATCGCGGGATCGTCGTCGACGACCAAGATGCGGCGGGTGGCGGGGGCGGGGACGGCCATGGGCGGAGGATAGGCTCAGCAGTGGGAGCGCACGTGCCGTCTCCCGGCAGACCGGCTACCGC
>DATIOK010000121.1:0-5280 GCA_035473255.1 Gaiellales bacterium | reverse complement strand
TCTACCGCGGCGACCGCGCCCGTTTCGTGGTCGACCTGCGGCGCCAGCAGGCGGACGCACCGGCTGCGGGATGATCAGCTCGGTGCGCGCTCGGCGCTGAGCGCGAGCAGCTCGCCGCGCAGGTCGGCCAGCGGCTGCGCGCCCGCGTCGCCCTCGCCGCGCCGCCGCACCGAGACCTGGCCGGATTCCACCTCGCGGTCGCCGACGACCAGGATCCTTGGCATCCTCTGCCGCTCGGCCTCCGCGATCTTCTTTCCCACAGACTCGCTGCGTGTGTCCGCCTCGGCCCGCAGGCCGGCCGCATTCAGCTCGGCCACCACCTGACCGGCGTAGTCGTTGTGGCGGTCCGCGACCGGAATCACCAGCGCCTGCACCGGCGCCAGCCAGACCGGGAACGCGCCCGCGTAGTGCTCGATCAGGATGCCGATGAAGCGCTCGAACGAGCCGAACAGCGCGCGGTGGATCATCGCCGGCGTGTGCTCGGCGTTGTCCTCCCCGGTGTAGGTGATGCCGAAGCGCTCAGGCATCTGGAAATCGAGCTGGATCGTGCCCATCTGCCAGGAGCGGCCGATCGAGTCGGTCATGTGCAGATCGATCTTGGGGCCGTAGAACGCGCCGTCGCCCTCGTTCATCTGGTACTCCACCCCGGCCCGCCCGAGCGCCCCGTGCAGCGCCGCCTCGGCAGCGTCCCAGAGCTCGTCCGCGCCGATCCGCTTCTCCGGTCGCGTCGACAGCTCGATGCGGAGGTCGAGCTGGAAGATCCCGTAGATCGCCTGCGCCAGCTCCAGGCAGCCGATCACCTCGTCCTCGATCTGCTCGTGGGTGCAGAAGATGTGGGCGTCGTCCTGCGTGATGTGCCGCACCCGCATCAGGCCGTGCAGGGTGCCGGACGGCTCGTGCCGGTGCACCAGCCCCTGCTCGGCCAGTCGCAGCGGCAGGTCGCGGTAGCTGCGGCGCTCATCGCCGAAGATGTTGACGTGGCCCGGGCAGTTCATCGGCTTGATGCCGAACTCGCCCGCCTCGACCTCGGTGAAGTACATGTTGTCGCGGTAGGCCTCCCAGTGGCCGGAGCGCTTCCAGACCTCCACGTTGTAGAGGATGGGCGTTCGCACCTCCTGGTAGCCGCGGTCCCGGTTCAGCTCACGCCACAGCGTGGTCAGCTCGTTCCAGATCACCATCCCGCGCGGGTGCCAGAACGGCGAGCCCGGCGACACGTCCGAGAAGTGGAACAGGTCGAGCTCACGGCCCAGCCGGCGGTGGTCGCGGAGGCGTGCCTGCTCGACCCGTTCCAGGTACTCGTCCAGCGCCGCCTGGTCGAAGAAGGCGGTTCCGTAGATGCGTGTCAGCATCGGGTTGTCGGAATCCCCGCGCCAGTAGGCGCCGGCCGTGGACAGGAGCTTGAACGCCTTGATCGGCTTCGTCGTCTGCAGGTGCGGGCCGCGGCACAGGTCCTCGAACCCATCCTGCGTGTAGAGGCTGATCTCACCGTCCGGCAGATCGCGAGCCAGCTCCAGCTTGTAGGGCTGCGCCTCCGCCTCGAAGCGGGCCAGGATCTCGGCCTTGTCCACGCCGTCGGTGCGCACGAAGGGGTGCTCCTGGGCGAGGATCCGGCGCATCTCGTGCTCGATCCGGCCCAGGTCGTCCGACGAGATCGGCTCGGGGAACTGGAAGTCGTAGTAGAAGCCGTCGGCGATGGCGGGGCCGATCGCCACCTTGGCGTCGGGCCACAGGTGCAGCACCGCCTCGGCCATCACGTGCGCCGTCGAGTGGCGCAGCACCGGCAGCGCCTCCGCATCGCGAGCCGTCAGGATGCGCACACGGTCGCCGTCGGTCAGCGGCAGCCGCAGGTCACGCACCTCGTCTCCGACGCCCACGGCGACCGCGGCCCGGGCCAGCCTCGGGCCGATCGCGTTGGCCACATCCAGGCCGGTTGCGCCGTTCTCCAGCTCCAGATCGGTCCCGTCGGGCAGTCCAATGCGCATGGCAGAGAGCATATCGACCGGCGCTGTTAGGCTGACCGCATGCAGGACCTCGCGATCGTGCTTGCGCTGCTGCTCGTGGTGGCGGTCGCCACGCTCGTGCATCGGGAGCGCCAGAGGCGACGGGCGCTGGCGCTGCTCGGCCGCCGCGGCGATCTGGAGGCCGCCGCTCGGGCGGCCACCGAAGGCCGCACCGATCGCCCCTCGCTCGACGCCGCGCTGGCGCTGCGCGACGCCATCATGGAGGCATCCCCCACGCCCGTGATGCTGTTCGACGCGGGCGCCCGCCTTGTGCGCGCAAACAGGGCCACGCGGGAGGCCATCCCCGACCTCGAGGTGGGCGCCACCGCCGCCGTCCAGGAGATCGCAACCGCCGTCCACGATGCGCTGGCCGGCCGGCCGCCGCGCCCGTTCGACGTGACCGTCTACCAGCCGGAGCGACGGCGCTTCCACGCGCACCTGCGCACCTACCCCGACCGCGGCACGCGCTGCTGCGTCGTGGTGCTGGCCGACGAGAGCGCCGAGGCCGACTACCGGGATGCGCGGCGGCTGTTCTCGGCCGGCGTGTCACACGAGCTGCGCACCCCGCTGGCGCGGATGCTGGCGCTGGTCGACACGCTGTCGCTGCCGCTGGACGAGCCCGAGCGCGAGCAGACCATGGATCAGATGCGCGACGAGATCGACGCGATGCGGGAGCTGATCGAGGACATGATGCTGCTAGCCCGGCTGGAGGTCGAGGGGATAACCGGCGGCGAGCCGGCCAACGTCACCGAGGCGGTCGAGGACTGCCTGGAGCAACATGCCGACGCCGCGCAGGCGGCCGGGCTACGGCTGGCCGGGCACGCCACCGCCGGAATCGTCACCGCCGTCCCGCGACGGCTGGTGGACGTGATCCTGGACAACTTGCTGGAGAACGCGATCCGCCATGCCGGCGAGGGCGCCGACATCGACGTCACCGCCCGTGGACTGACGGGGGCGGTCGAGCTGTCGATCGCCGACACCGGTGCCGGCGTACCCGCCGAACACCTGTCACGGGTGTTCGAGCGCTTCCACCGGGTCGAGGGTTCGCGTGCCGGTCCCGGCACGGGGCTGGGGCTGGCGATCGTCAAGCACATCGCCGAGGCGCACGGCGGGCGAGCGGTGATGGAGAGCGTCGAGGGCCAGGGCACCACGGTGCGGGTGACGCTGCCCGCTCCCGCGGTGGTGCCTGCCGGCGAGCCCACCGACACCGGTCAGGCGCCCGGTTTGGGCACCGCGTCGAACCTGTAGCCGACTCCGTAGTGGGTCTGGATGTAGGTGTGGCCGTCCGCGCGCCGGTCGATCTTGTCGCGCAGCTTGCGCACGCAGACGTCGACGGTGCGGTCGCGGTGGCGGTGCGGGATGCCCCACACCCGTTGCTGCAACTGGTCACGCGAGAGCGCGCGGCCGCGCTCGCCGGCCAGCACGTAGAGCAGGCGGAACTCGGTCGGCGTCAGCCCCACGTCCTCTCCCTCCAGGATGGCGGCGTGCAGATCGGGATCGATCACCAGACCCTCGGCCACGATCGTCTCGGAGCCCGCCGCAGCCTTCATGCCGGCGCGGCGCAGCACCGCCTCCACCCGCGCGACCAGCTCGCGCATGCCGAACGGCTTGCTCAGGTAGTCGTCGCCGCCGATGCCGAGCGCGTGCACCTTGTCGTGCTCGGAGCCGCGCGCGCTGACGATCACGATCGGCGTCTCGATGCCCTCGGCGCGCAGCGTCTCGGTGATCCGCCAGCCGTCGGTGCCCGGCAGCATCAGGTCGAGCACGGCCACGTCGGGGCGCTCGTAGCGGAGCTTCGCGATCGCGCGGTCGCCGTCCTCCGCCACCTCGACGTCCATGCCCGCGCGGCGCAGGTGCGTCGCCATGGCGTTGGCGATCACACGGTCGTCTTCGGCGATCAGGACTCGTGGCATGCGCTGATCGTAGACCGTGACCCGGACCAGAGATTCGCCGCCCCGGCTTGCCTTTTGTCCACCAGCCAAACGGACCTTCGAGTCACCTCTACAGTCCCTCCGTCTGGGTTCAACCTACTCGGCTGCCCTGGGCGGCGCAGAGGGGAAACTAGAGCAGCGGTGCCACATCGGCAACCCCCATTTCCGCAAACAGCGGAGTTTTTCGTCACCACCTCGCCAGCACCTCGCGGTCGCGCTCGTACGTCAGCAGCTGAACGGCCTGCTCGCGGGTCACCCAGCGCAGCTCGTCCACCTCGTGGTTGGGCTCGAATGCGCCCGCCCCGACCCGCATCAGGTAGTAGCGCACGACCTTGGGCAGGACGGCGCCGTGCTTCTCGACCGTGTAGCGGACGACGCCCAGGTCGCGCTCGATGCGGCCGTGAAAGCCGGTCTCCTCCTGCACCTCGCGCAGCGCCGCGGCGATGTCGTCCTCGCCCGGCTCGTGCTTGCCCTTGGGCAGCGTCCAGTCGTCGTACCGGGGGCGATGCACGAGGGCGACGCGCTCGCCGTCAACCAGCACGGCGCCGGCGGCGCGAACGAGGTTGTCGGCGGGTGCGGGCTCCATGTCCGTGATGCCCGGCGGTGCTCAGCCGCGGCGCGCGCGCAGGCCGGCCACCCAGAACAGCAGACCGACCAGCCCCACCAGGCCCAGCACCATGCCGGCGAACGCCCAGGTGGTTCCGCGGTTTCCGCCGACGGCGAACCCGACCGCAAGCATCGCGATCGCGAGCACGCCCAGCGCCTGGGTGACCACGAATGGTCCCGGCAGCCCGGCCGGCGTGATCGGCGGGCCACCCTGCGTCAGCCGGCTGGGGTCGGCCTCATCCTTGGCGCGGCTGCGCAGGGCCAGCGCGATGATGCCGCCGAAGACGGCCACGAAGTAGACGACCTGCGACCAGAAATCGCCGATCCAGTCCACCAGGTAGGTGAACAGCACGATCAGGCCGACCGCCGCCAACGTGCCCAGTGCGGCAACGCCGATCGCGGTCTGCCAGTTGTAGACCTGGCTTTGCTGCGGCTGCGGAGCGCTCATCGCCCGAGAGCCTATCGCAGCCGTCAGACCCCGCACGGCGGCCGTGTCACCGCGTCCATGTCAGCCACCGCGGGTCGATCGCCGGGAGCGAGCCGGTCGCGCCGGTGCGCCGGTCGAACACCTTCACCTGGCCGTGCAGCGACACCGCCAGGTAGCGGCCGTTAGGAGACCAGGCGTAGGAGGCGGCGATCGGCGGTGCGCCGGCAGGTACGCCGCCCGGCAGCAGCGACTGCAGCACGTCATGGCCCCGCGCCTGCTCGTACCAGAACGCGCTGCCATCGGGCGCCACGGCCAG
>DATIOK010000120.1:0-7765 GCA_035473255.1 Gaiellales bacterium | reverse complement strand
TACCAACCGCTCCGGTCAAAGCCTCCCGGCCGTCGCGGGTCAGGACGCGCGGGCGGCGGTGGGTGCGATCTCCTGCACCTCGACCATGGCCGCGTAGCGCGGCACCTCGCGCGACTCGAACACACCCGCCCCCACGGTCTGGGTGTTGGCGGCACCGCAGGCGAGGCCCATCTTCAGGCACTGGTCAGCCGCGTGGCCGGCCTGGTGTGCCGACAGGAACCCGGCCAGGAGGGCGTCGCCGGAACCGACGGTGGACACCGCCTCTATGCGGGGGATCCAGGCCCGGAACATGCGCGCCTTGGTTTTTCCGGCGGCGAGCAGCGCGTAGCACCCGGTCTTGAGCGTGATCACCACTCCATGCGCGCCCATCGCCTCGATCGCCATGAGCGCGTGCTGGAAGTCTTCGTCGGTCTGGAACTCGTTGCCGACCAGCGCCTCCGCCTCGCGCTGGTTGGGGAATACCAGGGTCGGCTCGGCCGCCAGGGCCAGCCGCAGCGGCTCGCCGTCGGTGTCGATCACGGTGCTGACCTTGCGCCGGTTCATCTCGCGCGTCACGTCGGCGTAGAACGAGGTCTCCATCCTGCGCGGCAGGCTGCCCGCAAACACGACCGTCGACACCGCGCCGGCCAGGTAGCGGACGCGGTCGACCAGCGCCCCCACCTCGTCGGCGGTCACCTCCGGGCCATACTCGTTGATCTCGGTCTGCAGGCCGCTGGTCGGGTCGACCACCGCCGTCGACGTGCGCGACTCGGCCGCGATCCGCACGAAGTCGTTGAGGATTCCCTCGGAGTCCAGCCCGTCGGTGATCTGCATCCCGGTCCGGCCGCCGGCCAGGCCGGTTGCGATCACGGGCTCGTCCAGGCGGCGCAGGGCGCGGGCCACGTTGATGCCCTTGCCGCCGGGCATGACCAGGCCCTGCTGAGCTCGGTGACGCCGCCCGAGCTGCAGGTTGGCGACCGTCAGCGTCTTATCGACCGCAGCGTTGGCAGTGACCGTGAGAATCATTCTGATGCCGGCTCGCGAGCTGTTCGAAGACACTGAGTGACCCTGCACATCTCGCTCATCGGCCCCCGGGAGTCTACACTTGACCCGCCGGTCGACCCACGTAGAGTTGATGGGTGTTCGCGGGTCGCAACCGTTCGATCGTGACCGTGACGGCAGTGATCGAGGCCGGCCTGGCCGGCTGGGCGCTGGGCGCCGGATGGCTGGGGTTGCTGGTCGCGATCGCCGCCGTGACCGCCGCAGACACGGCCTGGGGCATGACCCGCAGGGGCGTCATCGCCGACCTGGCGGGCCTCGAGCTGGCCGTGGCGCTGGCGGTGCTGCTGATCGCGAGCGCCGACATCACGCTGGCGGCGATCACCGCCGTCGGCTGCGCCGCCTGGCTGGTGCGGCCCGACCGCCGGCTGCCGTTCCGGCGCTCGCCTGCATCCACGCATCCGTAGAGCCGCCGTCGCGCCTCAGGCGACCGGCGTCGCCGCGCGCAGCTCTGCGGCGGCCAGGCGCACCGACTGCTGCCAGTCGCCGCGGCGCTCACGCCAGGCGTAGATCACCGAGCGGGCCGCCACCACCAGGCCGCCGGCCGGGTGATCCCTGAAGGCAGCTGCGAGGTCGCCGGCGCGGCCGCCCTGCGCACCCACCCCCGGCAGCAGCAAGATCTGATGCGGCATCAGGTCGCGTGCCCGTTCCACGGCCTCGGGGCTGGTCGCGCCGATCACCGCGCCGACGCTGGAGAGCCCCGACTCGCCGACCAGCGCCGCTCCCCAGCCGGCCACCAGCTCTGCCGTGCGCTCCCACACCCGCTGCCCGTCGGCCAGCCGCTGCTCCTGCAGGTCGGCGGCACCCGGGTTGGACGTCCGCACCAGCACGAACAGCCCGGAGCCGGCTCCGCAGGCGAGCAGGAACGGCTCCAGCGAGTCGCCGCCCATGTACGGGTTCACGGTCATCGCGTCGGCCACCGGCGGGCCGCCGTCGCGCGGCGCCAGCCAGGCCTCCGCGTAGGCCTGAGAGGTGGAGCCGATGTCGCCGCGCTTCGCATCGGCGATCACGATCAGATCGTGCTCGGACGCGAAGGCACAGATCCGATCGAGCGCGGACAGCCCGTGGCCGCCCAGCGCCTCGAAGAACGCCACCTGCGGCTTCACCGCCACCGCCTCCTCGGCCACCGACTCGATCAGCGCCATGCAGAAGCGCTCATAGGCTCGCGCTCGCCCGGCGGGTCCGGCCTTGAGCCCCGTGACGAGGTCCGGCGGCAACAGATCGATCCGGGGATCGAGGCCGACGCAGAGGCTGGTGCCTTTGCGGACAACGGCTGCTGCCAGGCGGTCGGCGAAGTTCATCGACGTAAGGGTACCCGTCCCCGGCGGGCGGCGATGTGCGTGGCGGCGGATGGCATCGCGTCTGCGCCCAACGGTACCGCCACGACGCTGCGGCCGGGCCGCGCGAAGGCGGCCGAGATCAGGTGCGCGACGTCGGCCTGGTCGGGGCGCAGCGGCGCCGGCCTGGCCGCCAGCGCCGCCCGCAGCGGGGCGATCAACGGGGCGCACTCGAGCGCGGCATCGCCGGCGCGGGGCAGGCGCCGCCGGGCCACGACGCGACCGCCGGCGCATGCGAACGCCTGCACGAAGCGGTCGTCCATGTCGGCCGCCAGCAGCACGCCGGTGCGGGCGGCTGCGGCGCGCAGCCGGCCCAGCGCGGTTCGCACCCGCTCGAGCGCCTCCAGCTGGTCGCGCAGCTGGGCCGCCTCCTCGAAACGCTGATCCGCGCCCAGCGTCGCCATCCGCATCCGCAGCCCGGACACGGCCGTGCCGCCGTCCACTCCGCGCAGCCAGCCGGCGGCCGCCGCCACCGAGCGGGCGTACTCCTGCACCGCTGCGCCGCCGCGGCACGGCGCCGCGCATCGGCCCAGCAGCCCGGCCAGGCAGCTGCCGTCGTCCTCCGGCAGGGCAGGCCGGCAGCTGCGGAGCCGGAACGACGAGCGGATCGCCGCCGCCGCGGCCTGCGCCTCGCCGCGGCTTCGCAGCGGGCCGGCGCTGATGGCGCCCGGCCGTGGATCGGACGTGACGGATACCCGCGGCACCCGCTCGTCGGTGGTCAGCGTCAGGTAGCAGCTGCGCTCGGGGTTGACCGAGCGGCGGTTCGCATCCGGCCGCAGCCGCAGGATCAGCTCCAGCTCGAGCAACGACGCCTCCAGCTCGCTGCCCAGCGGCCGCGTCTCGATGCGGGCGGTCGCCTCCAAGGCGTGTTCCACCGCGCGCCGCTGTCCGGAGCCCGCGAAGTACGAGCGCACCCGCGCGCGCAGGTCGGTGGCCTTGCCGACGTACAGCACCCGGTCGTGGGCGTCGTGGAACAGGTAGACGCCGGGCCCGGCGGGGACGTCGCGGGCGAGCTCGCGGCGCAGCCGCACGCGACGGCGCTGGGGAGCGGCGAAGGCGACCGCCTCGGCGACGGTGCGGACGCCGTGCTCCTGGGCCATGCCCAGCAGGTGCACCAGCACCTCGGCGGTGGCCTGCGCGTCGGCCAGCGCGCGGTGGCAGGGGCGAACCGTGGTGTCGAACCGCTCCGCCAGCGTGCCCAGGTTCATGCGCGGCAAGCGGCCCTCCAGAAGCCTCCGCGCCAGCGCCACCGTGTCGATCACGGGCGCAGCCAGCCTGCGGCCCTCGAGCCGCGACAGCTCGGCGTCGACGAAGCCGACGTCGAAGCGGGCGTTGTGGGCGACCAGCACGGCGCCCTCGGCGAACTCCAGGAACGGCGGCAGCGCCCTCGCTATCCGGGGAGCCCCGCGCAAGTCGCGCGTCTGGATGCCGGTGATGCGCGTGATGGTGGACGGCACCGGCACGCCCGGGTCGACGAGTCGCTCGAACTCGCCGACCCGCTCGAACCCCTGCAGGCGCACCGCGCCGATCTCGACGATCCGCGACGCGCCCGGCCGGGTGCCGGTGGTCTCGAGGTCGAACACAACGAACGGCGCCTGCTCGAGCGCCAGGTCGTAGAGGGTGGCCACCTCCTCCCACTCGGCCAGCGCCACCTCGGTGGGAGACCGCCAGACCAGGCGGTGGTCGCATCGCACCACCTCGTCGACCAGCTGGTGGACAAGGGCCGAGGGTGGCGCGCCTCGCAGCGCGAACAGGCTGGAAGCGGCCTCGGCCATGGCCAGTGGCGCGCGACGGTCGGCCAGCCGGGCCACCAGCCGGTCGGCCCCGTCGAGCGAGAGCTGGGCTGCGGGCGCAGTCATGCGAACATATGTTCGCACACGGGGCGGATGTACGCTCCGCCGCAGGGCGGGCCGGCGCCCGCATGACCGCTGGAGACGCTGCTTAACGCACCACGCCCGCCGCGCCTCTATGGGGCGGCGGGCGTGCGCGAGAGACCTCCGGTGGCCGGAGTTACGACTTGACGGCGGCCTTCAGCTGGCTGCCCGCCGAGAACTTCGGCACCTTGCTGGCCGGGATCATCACTTTCTGGCCAGGGTTACGCGGGTTGACACCGGTGCGGGCCTTGCGGTTCTGCACCGTGAACTTTCCGAAACCGGTGAAGACAACGTCGTCACCCTTGGAAAGCGCGTCCTTGACGGACTCGAGCACGGCGTCGACCGCAGCACCGGCGTCCTTCTTGGACAGGTTCGATCTGGTCGCAACCGCGTCGATGAAATCGCTCTTCGTCACCCTTATTCCTCCTGGTCGTTTCGTGGGCCGGAATGGGTCAATCAGGCTACCCTAGCACGGTCGTCGGACGTCAACAATCCGCTTCAGCAAAGGGATTTCACGCGTTCGCGGAGGCGGCGCCGACACCGAGCTGAGAACTGGTATAGAGCGCTTTGAAGGGGATGCCCGCTGCGGCGATCGCCTCAGACCCGCCCTCCTCGCGGTCGACCACGCAAATTGCAGCGGAAACGTGCAGATCCGCCTCGCGCAGCGCCTCCACCGCGGACAGCAGCGCGCCGCCCGACGTGACCACGTCCTCGACCACGCAGACGCGCATCCCGGGCTCGAAAACACCCTCCAGCCGATTGCCGGTGCCGTACTCCTTCGTGGCCTTTCGCACGATCACGAAGGGCAGCCCGGTCTCGATCGACGTGACGGCCGCCAGTGGCACGGCACCCAGCTCGGGGCCGGCCAGCAGCTCGGGCGGCTCACCGCCATGCCCGGCAATCAGGGCGGCCAGCTCGCGGCCGAGACCGGCCAGCAACTGCGGATCGGTCTCGAACCGGTACTTGTCAAGGTAGTAGCGGCTGCGGCGCCCGGAGCGGAGCAGGAAATCGCCCTCCAGGTACGCCCGCTCGAGCAGCCTCGCCGCCAGCTGGTCGCGGTTCACGCGCCCTCGCGGGCGGCCGCCAGCACCAGGTCGGCGTGCGGCATCAGCCGGTCGGCATCCGGCGATCCTGCGGCCAGCGACACCATCGAGCCGTCGTCGAAGTAGATGTCGAGCCGGGTGCGGTTGCGCACCGAGCGGCGCCGGTAGAGCACCGTGCCCAGGAACGAGCCGGCGCCGATCACGACCGGGATCACGAGCTTACGCCGAGCCATCGGCCTGCTCCTGCTCCTCGTCGGCGGACTTGCCGTCGCCCTCGGCGATCTGGCGTAGCAGCGTCTTCAGGTCATAGAAGACCAGCCCCACGGTGGGGTCGGCGCCGGTGGTCGCCACGGCCGTGCGGTGGTCGTCCACCACCAGGAACACGCTGCCCTCGGGCGTTGCCGCCTGCAGCTGCGCCAGGGCCTCGCGGCCCAGATCGCGACGCACCTGGTCGGCGCCCTCGGCCAGATCGCGAGCGGCTGCGGCGATGCGGGTGGCAGCCTCGTCCTGGACGCTGGAGGCAACCAGCGAGCCGTCGCGGGCGATCACCACGACCGTCTCGATCTGTGTCGAGAGCTCGCGCAGCTCGGCGATTGCGGCGGTCGCATCCACGATTCCACGCTAGCACAGGTGATCCCTGCCGATATTCTCATCACGATGGCCAATGAAACCGCCCCGACGTGGATGCGCCCATATCGCAACGTGGCCAGCCAGACCGGCTCCATACTGGGCAAGTACCTGGCCGACCGTGGCCCGCACCTGGCGGCCATGGTCGCCTACTACGCGCTCCTGTCGCTGTTTCCGTTCATCTTCCTGGTGCTGTCCGCGATCGGACTGCTCGGCCACGTCTCGCAGTCGAGCTACCTGATCCGCGAGATGGAGCGGATCCTGCCCAGCGAGTCGGTCGCCGACCTGGTGCGCCTGACCCGCTCGGTGCAGTCGAACGCCGGCACGTTCTTCGTGATCGGCCTGGTCGGCATGCTGTGGAGCGCGCTCGGCTTCTACTCGGCGCTGGAGTCGGCTCTGAACATCGTGTTTCGGGTCGGCAACCGCGGGTTCGTGGCCGGCAAGTGGATCAGCTTCGTGCTGGTTCTCAGCTCGCTGACCGTGCTCTTCACCTCGCTGTTTGTTGCCACACTTGCAAACGGCTGGCTGCACCGGCACGAGCCCGGCGAGCTGAGCTCCAGCATCGTGCCCTACCTGATCTCAATAGCCTTCTCCAGCGCCGGCTCGTTCCTGTTCCTGATGGTGGTCTACCGTGTCCTCACCAACGTCGACCTGCACCGCGGAGACGTGTGGCCGGGCGCGCTGTTCGGGACGGTGCTGTTCCAGATCTCGTTCCAGGCGGTGCCGCTGTACCTGCAGCGAGCCGACCTGCTGTTCGCCATGCGCGCCTTCGGCGGCCTGGTGCTGCTGCTGGTGTGGCTGTACCTGATGGCGAACGTGATCGTGCTCGGCGCCGAGATCAACTGGCGGCGCTGGTCGCGGCACCAGCCGCCGCAGGACGACACCATGGCCGGCCTGGCCTGAGATGGCCTAGCCGGCCCTATCCAGCCACATCTGTGAGTGCGCCAGCCAGCGCGCGGTGGTGGCGTCGTCGTGGTGCACCGCCGACCAGCTGCTCAGCCGCAGCGACATGTGCGCGAGGTAGGCGCGCAGGGTGGCGGCATCGCGACGATCGCGGAGCAGCCGCCACAGCTGGAGCTGGTCGTGGTCGCCGAGGCCGCCCTCGGCGCTGCAGTAGAGCAGCGTGACCAGGTCGAAGCAGGGATCACCGGCCCGCGCGCCCTCGCAATCGACGATGCCGGTGATGCGGTCGCCCTCGGCCAGCACGTTCAGGTGGTGGAAGTCGAAGTGCGCGATGCCGGCGACCGGCAGGGCGGCGGGATCGGTGCCCTCCCCGATGGCGATCACGCGGTCGAGCAGGGCCTCGGCGGCCGGCGAGTGCCGCCGCAGCGGAGCGTGCAGGCAGTAGCCGTCGGCGCCGCGTACGAGCGTCCGGCACAGGAACGCGCCCCACCCACCACCGTCGCCCCGCCGCTCCTCCTGCAGCCGGTTCAGCACGACCAGCTGCTCGACGTGGACCGGCAACAGCGGCACCGGCGGGCGTCCTGGCAGCAGCTCCTGGAGCACGAACAGCAGCGACTCCGCGTTCGCGGTCAGCAGGTGGCGCGGCGACGGGTAGCCGCGGACGCGCAGCCGCTCCACGATCGGCACGACCCGCTCGAAGTGATCGAGCGAATCCGACTCGCCGCCCGCCATCTGCCACCACTTCAAGAGCGAGCGGTTGCCTGCCCGATCGGCCACCACCGTCGCATGGCTGGCCTCGCCGTCCGGCATCGCCGCCACCACCCGCAGGTCGCAGCCGTGTGCGCGGTTGAGCGCGGCCAGCGCCTGCTCCGTGGTCGGCGTCGCGGCTACCGCCCGGCCTCGCGCAGCTCCGCCGCCAGCTGCTCGCCGAGCGCTGCGGCGG
>DATIOK010000119.1:0-24672 GCA_035473255.1 Gaiellales bacterium | reverse complement strand
GTTCTACGACGACGGCCAGGTGCGCCTCGACTACCGGCCTGTCACCATCACCGAGTACGAGCCCGCCATCCGCAGCTACTAGGAGCACGAGTGCAGGTAACCCTCAAGATCGAGCGCTACAACCCCGAGTCCGACGAGAGCCGGCAGGAGACGTTCAGCGTGGACGTGGTCGAGGAGGCCACCCTGCTGGACGTGCTGGATGTGATCAAGGACGAGGTGGACGGGTCGCTCACCTACCGCAAGTCCTGCCGGATGGCGGTGTGCGGCTCCTGCGGCATGCGCATGGACGGCGCGGCCGTGCTGGCCTGCAAGACGCCGATGCGCCCCGTCGTCGAGGCCGGCGAGGTGCCGGTGATCTCGCCGATGGGCAACCTGCCGGTGCTGAAGGACCTGGTCGTGGACATGGAGCCCTTCTGGGCGAAGTTCCGCGCGATCAAGCCCTACCTGGACGACGGCGGCGAGGAGCCGCCGGTCAAGGAATGGCGCGTCCAGCAGGAGGAGCTCGACCGCGTCATGACCGAGGCGCTCTGCATCCAGTGCGGCTGCTGCGTGTCGGAGTGCAACTCGATGGAGTCCGACCCCGACTTCCTCGGCCCGGCCGCGCTCGCCAAGGCCGCCCGCTTCGTCAACGACGTGCGCGACCGCGGTGGCAAGAGCCGGCTTGAGATCTACAACGGTCCGCACGGCGTCTGGGACTGCACCCGCTGCTACTTCTGCAATCAGCGCTGTCCC
This sequence comes from Gaiellales bacterium, assembly GCA_035473255.1. Taxonomy (GTDB): domain Bacteria; phylum Actinomycetota; class Thermoleophilia; order Gaiellales; family JAICJC01; genus JAICYJ01. Next base: position 23,940 of record DATIOK010000119.1, on the reverse strand, counting down.
AAGGGCGTGCACCCGCGAGACGCGATCGCGAAGCTGGGTGCGGCCATCTACCAGGAGGGCATGCACTCGGACGGCGGCGCGCGCCACGCGAAGGTGTTCGTGAAGTCCACGCACCAGACCGGCTACCTGCTGGAGACGCACCTGGTGCCCGAGACGGTGGGCGCCGTGAACGCGATCAAGGAGATCCCGTTCGCGCTGCGGCTGGCCCGGGCCGGCAAGGTGCCGAACCCGCTGAAGCCGCACAAGGCCAAGAAGCTGGACGAGGTGCGCAAACTGAGCAAGCTGATCGAGTCCCAGGAGCAGGCGACGCTCGAGGCCGCGAACGCCGGCCCGACCAGGCCGCCCGCCGACCCGGCACGAGCAAAGGAATCCGAGTGAAGTCAAGCTACGCCTACTACCCCGGCTGCCTCGCGAGCCTGTCGCAGAAGGAGCTCGACACCTCCACCCGCGCGATCGCCGGCAAGCTGGGGATGACGCTGGTCGACATCCCCGGGTTCACCTGCTGCGGCGCGGGCGACGTGCACGAGGCGCGCCCCGAGTACTACCTGCACCTGAACGCCCGCATCCTCGGCCAGGCCGAGCAGCTCGGCCAGGACACGCTGCTGACGATCTGCAACGTCTGCACGCTCAACCTGCGCCAGGCCAACGCCAAGCTGCAGGCCGACCCCGAGCTGCTGCAGCGGGTCAACCGCAACCTCAAGGAGGTCGGCGCGGCCTCCTACTCGGGCGGCGTCGACGTCCGCCACCTGCTGTGGGAGATCGCCGAGGGCGACGGCTACGAGAAGCTCAAGCAGATCGCCGAGAAGCCGCTGACGGGCATCAAGATCGCGCCGTTCTACGGCTGCCAGATCCTGCGGCCCTCGCGCCTGCTGGGGTTCGAGGATCCCGACCGGCCGCAGTCGCTGGAGCGGATCATCGAGGCTTGCGGCGCGGAGGCGGTCGACTATCCGAGCAAGATCAAGTGCTGCGGGTTTCCGATCGTGCTGGCCCGCGCCGAGGTGGCGCTGGGCGAGCTGATCCAGCCCCTGGCCGAGGCCAAGGAGGCCGGCGCGGACGCGATGGTGACCCCGTGCCCGCTCTGCCACCTGTCGCTCGACGCCTGGCAGGGCAAGGCATCACGCGAGGCCGACATGGAGTTCGACCTGCCCATCTTCCACCTCGCCCAGCTGGTGGGCGCGGCGGCCGGGCTCAGCTACGACGAGCTCCAGTTCAAGCGCCACGTCGTCAAGGCCTACCCGGTCACGGACAAGATCTACCAGGGGGTCTGACCCCGGTGGGTGTCCGGCCTGCACGCGGAGGGGGCGCGTGAGCCCCAGCTACGCCGCGCTGTTCCGCTCGCCCTACCGAGCGATGATGGTGGCCGCCCTGGGCGCCACCTTCCTGGGCTCGCTGGACGCGCTGATGGTGGTGACCGCGCTGCCCAGCGCGGCGCAGGACATCGGCGGAGTCGACCTGATCTCGCTGGCGGTGGGCGCCACGATGGTGACGATCGTGATGACGCTGCCACTGGCCGGTGCGCTGATCGACCGCTACGGCGTTGCCCTCAGCTTCGCGATCGCCTGCGTGCTGTTCTCGGTCGCGAACGTGCTGGGCGGGCTGGCCCCGTCGATGCCGGTGGTGGCCCTTTCCCGGGGCGTGCTGGGACTGGGCGCCGGGTTCATGTTCGCGGTGCCGCTGGGCCTGTTCGCGTTGTACGTGCCGAACGAGCTGCGTCCACGGGCGTTCGGCCTGAACGCGGCCATGTGGGGCGTCTCGGCCCTGATCGGGCCGGCGCTGGGCGCCGCACTGACCGGCTCGGTGGGCTGGCGCTGGGTGTTCTGGGTGAACCTGCCGCTGATCGCGATCGTGGCCTGGGCCGCGCGCCTGGCGTTGCGGTCGCACCCCGCCCGCGAGCCGAAGCACGATGCCCAGCCGCTGAACGTGGTGGGGCCGGCGCTGCTCGGAACCACCGTGCTGTTGCTGCTGGTGGCCGCCCGTCAGCCGGCCGTCGCGCTGGCCGCACTGGTGCCGGCGATCGCGTTCCTGGCGCACGAGCGCCGCACCGCCGTGCCCGTCTTCACACACCGCCCGGTGTCGATCGCCGCCAACGTGACGGCGCTGGCGGCGGGCTCCGCGTTCCTCGGCGCCGAGGTGTACCTGCCGCTGCAGCTGCAGGTCGGATTTGGAGAGCCGGTGGCGGTGGTGGCGGTGGCGCTGGTGCTGACGACGCTGGGGTGGACGACGGGCTCGATGGTGGCGGCGCGGATCGCAGCCCCGCCCCGCGACCAGATCGTGCTGGGCTCGCTGCTGGTGTTCGTGGGCACGCTGATGATGGCGCTGCCGACGGGCGGGGTGGTGCTGCCGATCGTGTGTTACGCCGTCTCCGGCCTGGGCATGGGCATCGCCAGCCCGGCGCTGTTCGAGGTGGTGCTGGCCGACGGCGACGCCGGACGCGAGGGCAAGTCCACCTCGTCGATCCCGCTGGCGCGTCAGGTGGGAGCGGGTCTGGGCACGGCCGTGGCCGGCATCGTGTTCCTGGCCTCGTTGTCCGATCAGGCGATCAGGGCCGCCGAGCGCAAGGGAGCCCACGTGCCGGCGGTGGTGCCGGCAGCACGGCACACCTACATCGCGGCCGCGCTGCTGAGCGCGATCGGGCTGGTCGCGTGCTACTGGCTGCGGCGCGAGCCCAGCCACGCCGTGGCGCCCAGCGCCGACCGCGCTGCCGCGTAGCTGTCACGACCTGGTGGAGGTGCTGTCACACCGCCCGCCGTGTCCGTGATCCGTGCGACACTGACGAGCATGGGCGCGGGCACCGCCACCACCGATCTCTCGGCCGAGCTGCAGCGGCTGTTCGGCTTCGAGCGCTTCCGTCCGGGGCAGCGAGAGGCGATCGAGGGCACCCTGTCGGGCCGAGACGTGCTCGCGATCATGCCCACGGGCTCGGGCAAGTCGCTCTGCTACCAGCTGCCGGCGCTGCTCGGCGAGGGCGTCACGCTGGTCGTCTCACCCCTGATCGCGTTGATGCAGGACCAGTCGGCCGCCCTTCGCGCCGGCGGCCACGATGACGTCGAGATGATCGCCTCGAGCATGACCGGCGAGCAGGTGAGCGTGGCCCTTGCCCGCATTGCCGCCGGCCGTGCGCGTCTGGTCTACGTCGCCCCCGAACGCTTCTCCAGCCGCCGCTTCCTGGACGCGATCGGCCAGGCCAACGTCGACCGCCTCGCGATCGACGAGGCCCACTGCCTGTCGGAGTGGGGTCACGACTTCCGGCCTGACTACCTGCGGCTGTCGGACGTGCGCAAGCGGCTCGGGACCCCCGCGACGCTGGCCCTGACCGCGACGGCCACGCCGCGCGTCGCCCGCGACATCGTCTCCGCGCTGGAGCTGCGCGACCCGGTGATGGCGCGCACCGGCTTCGACCGCCCCAACCTGTTCCTGGAGGTGCTGCACGTGGCCGGCGAGGCAGGCAAGCCGCGCATGCTGCTGGCGCACCTGAAGGACCGCAAACGGCTTCCGGCCGTCGTCTACTGCGGGCGCCGCAAGACCTGCGAGCAGGTGGCCGCACACCTGCTTGGCGATGGCATCAGCGCGGCGCCCTACCACGCCGGCCTGCCCTCCCACGAGCGCACCGCCACGCTCCAGCAGTTCCTGGCCGGCGAGCTCGAGGCGGTCACCGCGACCACCGCGTTCGGCATGGGCATCGACAAGGCGGACGTGCGCTCGGTCGTGCACTGGACGATCCCGTCCTCGCCCGAGGAGTACTACCAGCAGGCGGGCCGCGCCGGCCGCGACGGTGCTCCCGCCGTCTGCACGCTGCTCTACACCGCGGCCGACAAGGGCCTGATCGCCTACTTCATCGACCGCGCGAAGCTGACCGAGGCGCAGCTGCGCTCGGTGCACGCGCTGCTGGCCGCGAACGCCGACCCGTCGGGGGTGTTCCGGGTGTCCGAGTCGGACGTGCCCGCAGACGATCCCCGCGTCGCCGTCGCCGTGCTGGAGCGGGCCGGGGCGCTGGAGCTGTTTCCGGCCCGAAGCGGCGCCTTCTCGGGCAGGCTGGCGGAGCCGTCGCTCAGCCGCCGCCACTCGGCCGCGGCGATGGTGGCGATGAAGCGCCAGCAGAACCTGCGCTGGGATCGGCTGAAGGCGATCGACCGCTACGCCGCCGGCGACGGCTGCCGGCGCGCCGCCCTGCTCGGCTACTTCGGCGACACGCCGGAGCCGCGGCCCGACGAGCTGTGCTGCGACAACCACGGCACCCGCGCCCGCTCGCCGCTGCAGGTGGACGAGCGCGAGGCGGTGCTGCTGTGCGTGGAGGAGACACGGGGCGCCGTCGGGCGCACCCGGCTGACCCAGATCCTGCGCGGCGGCCGCGCCCGCGACCTGCTGGCCGCGGGCCACCACAAGCTCGAGAGCCATGCCCGACTCGCCCACCGCAACGAGGCCCAGGTGCTGGAGGTGATCGACCGGCTGATCGCCGACGGCACGCTGGTCAAGTCCGACGGCAGGTACCCGGTCGTGCGCCGCGCGCCGGCCGGCTGATGGAGGACGACCGGGTCAGCCGCTTCTGGAGCGCCTTCGTCGCGGCCACCGGCACGGACGGCGACCACACCGCCTGGGGGTTCGGCAGCGATCCCGAGATGGCCACCGAGCTCGGACTGCTGGTGCGCGACGGCCCGAAGCGGGCCACCGCCAGCCTGCGCTCAGCGTACGAGGACGACGAGCCGATCCCGCGGGCGGGCGAGCTGAGCGTGATCCTCGACGGCGACGGCGATCCGCTGTGCGTGATTCGCGCCACCCACGTCGAGATCCGCCGCTTCGCCGATGTGGACGAGCAGTTCGCGTGGACCGAGGGCGAGGGCGATCGCAGCCTTGCGTACTGGCGCGAGGCCCACGTCAGCTTCTTCACGGCCGCCGGGACGCCGCCGAAGGACGACACCGAGGTCGTCCTCGAGCGCTTCGAGCTGCTGTGGCCGCCGCCGGCCGGCGGCTGACTCCGGCACCGTTTCGCCACCGTCCGTGACCACCCCGTGGCTGGTTTCGCCGGTAGCTTGGCGACATGTCCCGGCTGATCCCGATCCTGATCGTCGCCGCGCTGGCCGCCGCCGGCTGGTGGTGGGTGCACGGGTCCGGGCCGCCCCCGGCCGAGGCCACGGTGTCGCGTGTTGTCGACGGCGACACCGTCTGGGTACGGGCCGGATCGCGCTCGCTGGACGTGCGGCTGCTTGGCATCGACACGCCCGAGACGGTCGACCCTCACCGGCCGGTGGGCTGCTTCGGCCCCGAGGCCTCCGCCTACACCAAGCACCTGCTGACAGGCCGCCGGGTGCGGCTGGTCTACGACCGCCAGCTACACGACACGTACGGACGCTGGCTGGCGTACATCTACCTGGAGCGGCCCGGCCGTTCCGACCTTTTCGTGAACGCCCGGCTGGTGTCGGCCGGGTACGCCCGAACGCTGTCGATCCCGCCCAACACCGCCCACGCAACCGACCTGTCCGCCCTCGAGCGGGAGGCGGCGCTGGCCGGCCGCGGGCTGTGGGCGGCCTGCGGTTGAGGACCGGTAGACTGCGGCCATGCGCCGTCTGATTGGCATAGCTGTGATCGCCGCGACCGTCGCCGCGATCGTGCGCCTGCTGACGAACCGGGATGACCCGGTCGCCGCCAGCGGCAACGGGCACACGGCGGACCAGGAGCGCGTCGAGATGCTGCGCGAGCGGATCGGAGCCGCGCGTCGCAGGCTTCGCGACGAGTTCGACAGCGTGCGTGGCAGCGACTAGACGCGCGCTCGCCGCCCTCGCCGCGGGCGGCGGACTGCTGGCCGGCTGGGGCCTGTTCGAGGCGCAGTGGCTCGAGCGCCGCGAGTTGCGCGTGCCGGTGACGGGGCTGCCGCCGGAGTTGGACGGCCTCAGCATCCTGCACCTCTCCGACTTTCACGCCGGCACGCCCTCCCTGAACCTGCGCACCATGCAGGCGGCGGTCGCCTACGGCGTGTCCCAGCAGCCGGACATGGTGGTCGTGACCGGCGACATCATCGGCCACCCGCGCGGGCAGCAGGCGGTGTTCGACCAGCTGGCGCGGCTGGATCCGCCGCTCGGCATGTTCGCGTCGCTGGGCAACCACGACACCGGCTCCACGCGCGACCCGTTCTCGCGGGGCGTGGTGCCGGACAGCTGGGGAGACGCCCCCGTGCAGCTCCTGCGCGACCGCAGCGTGATGGTGGAGCACGGCGGTGTGCCGATCGAGGTGGCGGGGCTGGAGCCGGATCCATGGATCCGGGGACTGTCACGCCCCGAGCGGCTGTTCACCGGACCGGGAGGGCTGAGGATCCTGCTCGCGCACTTCCCGGACGTGGTCGACGACCTGCCGCCCGGGACCTGCTCGCTGGTGCTCGCCGGCCACCTGCACGGCGGCCAGATCTGCCTGCCCAGGCCGGGCGGCCGCGTGCGGCTGTCGCACACCCGGTGGCGCTACCTGGACGGCATGTACCGCGTCGGCGACACCACGTTGGTGGTCTCGCGCGGCACCGGCACGACGCTGGTGCCGTTCCGGCTGCTGGCGCGGCCGGAGGCCTCGCTGCTGCGCCTCACCGCGGGCTGATCGGGCGACGCTTTGCCAGCGCCGCCCGGCAGTCCCGTCCGTTCAGCAGGCCACCGGCGCTGCCCGCTGCAGGCGGATGTCGCCGCTGGCCGAGTTGGCCTTGATGCGCAGGTCGACCTCGCCGCCCGCGCCGGCCTCGTCCGGCTCCAGGTCGGATTCGGTGGTGCCGCTCATCGAGCTGACGTCCATCCAGACGCGGGCGCCTGCGGCCACGCCCAGCGTGATGTCGCCGGATACCGATTGCAGCCGGGCCTCGCCCCGCCGCACGCTCTCGACGGTGACGTCGCCGGAGACGCCCTTGGCGTTGACCGAGGATCCGGCCGACGTAACGTGCAGGTCGCCCGAAACCGTGCTGGCAGAGATCTCGCCGGCCACCGGCCCCAGCTCGAGGTCGCCGGAGACGCTGCTGAGATTTGCCTTCCCGTCGACGCGTTCGACGTCGAGGTCGCCGCTGACGGTCTTCACGTTGGCGTCGCCCGCAACCGCCCCCAGCGATACGTCGCCGGAGGTGGTGTTCACCTTGGCCGTGCCGTAGCGGCCGCGGCCGGCGATGTCGGCCGACACGGTGGTGGAGTCGATCGAGCTGCCGTGCGGCACCGAGATGGCGAAGCGCAGCTCGGGCCCGCGGCGCAGCCCGAACAGCGAGCGGCCGCTGGGTGCCTCGACCGACAGCTCCTGGTTCTGGCCGCTGCCGCGCAGCTCCTGCTGGACGTTCTGGGCTGCCTCGATCGATGCCTGGTCGTCGCCAAGCGGCGTCACCTCGACCTCGGCGCGGGGCTCGTCCCAGGTGATGATGTCGATGCGTCCGGCCTCGAGCTTCAGGCGCAGGCGCACGGGATTGGGTGTCTGGTAGGTGGTCATGGATGCTCCTCTCTTACGAACGGGCGAAGCCGGTCAGCCGCAGCCTCTGCTGCGAACGGATCACGGACTGCGGTGTGCGGGTCGCGGTGAGCGTCCGCACCGGCTGCGTCCAGGGCGTGTACATGGCGGCTGCCGCTGCCGGCAGACGGGGGTTGATGGGATCGCGTGGGTTGGTCATGGACCCTCCGTTCAGCTCGTTGCGTAGCCGGTGATGCGCCGGCCGCCGGGCCCGCCGCTGCTGCGGCCGCGGTCGAGGGCGCGGGAGGTCGCGCGCACCAGCCAGGTGTTCAGCGACACGCCCTCCGCCGCCGCGGCGGCCTCGGCGCGTGTCTTCAGCTGCTCGGGAATGCGCAGCGTGATGCGGGCGGCCTGGGCGTCGTCGCCGGCCGGCTCCGCCTCGTGCGACGACTCCGAGTACGTGAACGCGACGTCGCCTCCCGCCAGCCGCACCTCGATCTGACCGCTGATGAGCTGGCCGTTCACCTCCAGCGCCGCCTCGGACAGGATGTCCAGGAGCCGCAGGCGCATGGCGGGGTCGAGCGCCCGGCTGAGCTGCTCAGCCACCCGCAGGGTGCTCTCGTCTCCGATGCCGGCTGTCGCGATCAGGTCGGCGCGGAGGGCTTCGATGTGTCCGGCAATGTTCATGACGTCATTATGACATCATTATGACGTCTGTCAAGTGTCAAGCTGACGCCGGTGTAGAATTCGCGCATGCACGACGGACCCGGCGACGCTCCGGTCGAGTCGATCCACTCGGCCGCCGCCAGTGCGCACATCAGCCACGCAGTCATCGCCACCTACGCGGCGGCGGCGGCGATCGAGGTCGCCGGAGTGCATGCGATCGCCGGTGCCCAGCCGGGCGGCGTCGAACCCGACCGCGTCCCCAAGGGTGTTCGGATCAGCTCCGACGGCGACGCCGTCGGGCTGGAGCTGCACCTCGTCACCGAGTGGGGGGCCAGCATCCCGGCTGTTGCCGGCGAGGTCAGCAGCCACGTGCGCGACTACCTGGTGTCGATGATCGAGCTCGAGCCCTCCTCGGTGGCGGTCGTGATCGACGACGTCGCGCCGCCCGCATCATGACCGGCGTCGAGCATCTGAACGGTGCCACCGTCGGCGTCGCGCCGGTGCCGTGCCGCGACTGCATGTGGTGGCAGACACGGCCCTCCGGCAAGCCGGGAGACCGGCAGCGATGGAAGCGGGAGCTGGAGGACGGCTTCGGGCCATGGGGCAAGCTGTACGTCGAGGAAGATCGCGTGATCGGGCTGATCCAGTACGGTCCCAGCGACCGGTTCGCCCGCGCCCGCCATCTGCCGGCCGGGCCGCCGGGACGCGACGCGGTGCTGGTGACGTGCGCCTACCTGACCGACGCCCACAGCCCGTGGGTGCTGCAGAGCCTGTTCCTGGCCGCGATCGGGGAGTGCCGCGACCGCGGGCTGCCGGCGCTGGAGGCGTTCGGCTACAGGTTCCCGCCGGACGAGGGCTTCGCCGCCCGGTTCCTCGGCCACCGCACGATCTTCCCCGCCGACTTCCTGCGCGACCTCGGCTTCCACCCGCAGCGCAGCGCCGGGCGCGTCTCGCTCGAGCGGTTGGATCTGCGCGCCATCGAGCGGGCTCCCGATGAGAGCCGCCTGGCCCGGCTGCGGAACCGCCTGGCCGTGGTGCCGGCGACGCCGGCTGGCGTGAGGTGAACCATCGGTGCACAATCGACGAATGACCGATCGCAGGCCAGGAAGGGATCCCAGCACGGAACATCTGTCCGATCACGGACTGCTCGCGCTCACGGCGCGAGGCGATCGGGACGCGTTCGCCCGTCTGTACGACATGTACGGCGGCGCGGCCTACGCGCTCGCCTTGCGCATCGTGCGTGATCGCGAGCTGTCGGCGGACGTGGTGCAGGATGCATTCCTGACCGTGTGGAGACAGGCATCGAAGTTCGACCCCGCGCGTGGCCAACCATCGAGCTGGATACTGACATTGACCCATCACAAGGCGGTCGACACCGTGCGCCGCGAGCAGCGGCGCCGCGCCGAGGCGCTCGACGAGGCCCGCGAGAGCGTCGACCCGGCGCCGGCCGTGGAGCAGCAGGCCTGGCAGAGCGTGGCCCGTGACCAGGTGCGATCGGCCATGGCGAAGCTGCCCGATCCTCACCGCGAGGTGCTCGAGCTGGCCTACTTCGCCGGATACACCCAGTCCGAGCTGGCCGAGCGGTTGGCGCTCCCGATCGGCACGGTCAAGAGTCGCACCTTCGCCGCCATGACGGCCCTGCGCGAGCTGCTGGCCCAGTCGGGCCTGAACCCGGAGCATGAGTGGAACACGTCGACGAGCTGATCTCGGGCTACGCCCTGCACGGCCTCGATGCCTCCGACGAGCGGCTGGTGCTCGAGCACGTCGAGACCTGCGAGCGCTGCCGCGTGCAGCTGCGCGAGATGGAGGCGGTGGCCGCGGCGCTGGCCTTCGCCGCCCCCCAGGCCGAGCCGCCGCCGGAGCTGCGCGAGCGGCTGCTGGAGGCGATCGGCCCGGAGGTGGTGCCGAGCGCGCCGCCGGAGGCACCGCCAGAGCGTCGCCCCCGCTGGTCGTGGTGGCCGCGCTTCTCGGCGGTGGCCGTGCCGGTGCTCGGGCTGGCGGTGATCGCGCTCGCGGTCTGGAACATCTCGCTGCGCGGCGACGTCAAGGACGCCAACGTGCGGTCGGTGGCGCCGATCGCGAACGTGGGCAGCGTGGTCTCGTTCAGCGGCGGCCAGGCGACGGTGTTCGGCGGGCTGAAGCCGGCGCCGGCCGATCACACCTACGAGGCCTGGGTGATCCCCAAGGGCGAGAGCGTGCCGCGGGCGGCGGGCACGTTCGCGGGCGGCAACGACATGTCGTTCACGCTCACGCGCAACGCCTCGGCCGGCGACACGATCGTGATCACACTCGAGCCGGGGACCGGCGGCCCGGCGCCGAAGGGCCCGGTCGTCGGCAAGACGTCGATCTAGCGACTACCGCACCAAGAACGCCAGCGTGCCGGCCACGATGCTGGCCGAGATCACCACACGGGCGCTGCGGGCGGGGTCGGGCAGGTGCAGCGACACCGAGATCGGCTCGCGCTTGCGGGCCTGGCGGCGACGGGTCAGCCGCAGGCGCGCGGCCGCGGACACGCGCTGAGCTGTGGGTGCGAGCAGCTCGTCGACCCGGAACGGGCCGTGCGGATCCTGATCATGGCCGTGGTCGATGCAGGTGAACCCGGTTCGCGACTCGGCCACCTCACCCAGGCAGCGGGGACAGGCCTGCGCGGCCGGCTGGAACGGCTGCCAGCGGCGGCGGCCGCAGCGCCGCCGGTCGGCGGTGGTCAGGAGCTGGTGGGCCTTCCACGTCCCGTGCTCGTCGCACGTGCCCGCGGGTGCCGGCCGGATGCAGACCGGGCACAGGTGACCCCGCGCGGCCAGCCTCAAGCCACGCGCTCCTGCTGGGGGACACGGATCAGGTTGCGCTGCACCAGCAGCTCGGCGATCTGCACGCCGTTCAGCGCAGCTCCCTTGCGCAGGTTGTCGGCAACCACCCACAGGGCCAGCCCGTTGCGGCGCGACCCGTCCTCGCGGACGCGGCCGACCAGCACGTCATCGCCGCCGGCGGCTTCACTGGGCATCGGGTAGCGGGCTGCGGACGGGTCGTCCACCACACGCACGCCGGGCGCGGCCTCCAGCAGCTGCCGGGCCTCGTCGGCGGTCAGCGGCCGCTCCGTCTCGATCCAGACCGCCTCGGAGTGCGAGCGCCAGACCGGCACGCGCACACAGGTGGCGCTGATGCCGATGCTGTCGTCCCCCAGGATCTTGTGGGTCTCCTTGATCAGCTTGGTCTCCTCGAAGGTGTCGGGCCCGTCGAAGGCGTCGCAGTGCGGCAGCACGTTGAATGCGATCGGGTGAGGGTACACCGTCGCCTGGACATCGCCACTCCCAAGCGCCGCCTGCGACTGCTCCCGCAGCTCGTCCATCGCCCGCTTGCCGGTGCCCGAGACCGCCTGGTAGGTGGCGACCGTGACGTTGCGGATGCGGGCCTGGTCGTGCAGCGGCTTCAGCGCCACCACCAGCTGGATGGTGGAGCAGTTGGGGTTGGAGATGATGCCGCGGTGGCCGTCGGCCGCCTCCGGGTTCACCTCGGGCACGACCAGCGGCACCTGCGGATCCATCCGGAACGCGCTGGACTTGTCGATCACCATGCAGCCCCGCTTCACCGCCTCCGGCGCGTAGCGCCTGGAGGTGCCGGCACCGGCCGAGAACAGGGCCAGGTCGAAGCCGGCCAGCGAGTCGTCGGTCAGCTCCCGCACCTCCAGCTGTTCGCCGGCGAAGCCAACTCGGCTGCCGGCGGAGCGGGCGGATGCGAACGGCACCACCTCGGCCGCCGGGAACCGGCGCTCGGCCAGGATCGCCAGCACCTCGGGGCCGACCGCGCCGGTCGCCCCCACCACGGCCACCCGCGGATCAGGCATGCGCCGCCCCGCTCTGGGCCAGCTCCAGCTCGACCTGGAACGCGTCGTGCAGCGCCAGCACCGCCTCGTCCACCTTGGCGCGGGCGATCACGCAGGACACCTTGATCGGGGAGGTGGCGATCATGCGCACGTTGATGCCGTGGTCGGCCAGGGTCTGGAACATGCGCGCGGCCACCCCGGGATGGCTCTTCATGCCGGCGCCGATCATGCTGATCTTGCCGGCGGTGTCGTCCACGCCCCAGTGCAGCCCCAGATCACGGCAGAGCCCCTCGATGGTGTCGGTCATCAGCGGCAGGTCGTCGCGCGGGATCGAGAACGTGACGTCGGCGTCACCGTGGGTGACGGCGTTCTGGATGATCGTGTCGACGTTGATGCCGGCGGCGGCCACGGCATTGAAGATGCCAGCCGCGGTGCCGGGCTTGTCGGGCACGTCGGTCAGCGTCACGTACGCCTCGTCGACGGTGTGGGTGATGCCGGAGATGATCGCGTCTTCCATGCTCGGGTCCTCCCGTATCCATGTCCCCTCCGTGCCGGAGAAGGTCGAACGAACGTGGATCGGAACGCCGTGGTTGCGGGCGAACTCCACCGATCGTAGCTGCAGCACGCGTGCGCCCGATCCGGCCATCTCGAGCATCTCCAGCGGCGACACCCTCGCCAGCTTGCGCGCGCCCGGCACGATCCGGGGGTCGGCCGTGTAGACGCCCTCGACGTCGGTATAGATCTCGCAGTCGCCGCCCAGGGCGGCCGCCAGCGCCACGGCGGTCAGGTCGGACGCCCCGCGTCCCAGCGTGGTCACGTCGTAGGCGGTCGACACACCCTGGAAGCCGGCCACCAGCACGATCATGCCCGCCTCCAGCGCCTCCGTGATGCGCTTGGGCCGGATGTCCACGATCTTCGCGTTCGTGTGGCGGGTGTCGGTGACGATGCCTGCCTGCGACCCGGTCAGCGACACGGCCCGGTGGCCCATGTCCTCGATCGCCATCGCGCAGAGCGCGGCCGTGATGCGCTCTCCAGTGGAGAGCAGCATGTCCATCTCGCGCGGGTGCGGTCGCGGCGACACCTCGGCCGCCAGCGCGGCCAGCGTGTCGGTGGTCTCGCCCATGGCCGATACCACGCCGACGGTCGGCCGACCGGTCTCGTGGGTCGCGACCATGCGCCGGGCGACGCTGCGGATCTTGTCGGTGTCGGCGACCGAGGTGCCGCCGAACTTCATCACGTTGACGCGCCCGACCTGTACGGATGCAGGGTCTTTCACCCGTGCAGTGTAAAGGGGGCCGTCCTAGGACATGGTCGCCAGGATGCCGGTCAGGTCGGACACCGTGGTGCGCGGGTTGATGATCGCAAACCGCGTGCAGGGCTCGCCCTTATGCGTCGTGGGGGTGACGAACGCGTATCCCTGGTCGAGCAGCCGCTGCGTCCAGGCAGCGTAGTCCTCTGCCGTCCACCCGACCCGCTTGAAGGTGAGCACCGTCAGGTCGGGCTCGACCAGCAGCTCCAGGTACGGGCGGCTGCGGATCTCGTCGGCGCCGCCGCGCGCCACCTGCAGCGTCGACTCGATCGCGTCGCGGTAGCTGTCGCTGCCGTGCATGGCCAGCGAGAACCAGAACGGCAGCCCGCGGGCGCGGCGGGACAGGTGCACCCCGTAGTCGGAGGGGTTCCACTCGCCGGCGTTGTTGATCGCGTCGAGGTAGCCGGCGTGCTGGGTGTGTGCGCGGCGCGCCACCTCGGGGTCGCGGTAGACCAGCGCGCAGCAGTCGAACGGGCCGAACAGCCACTTGTGCGGGTCGACGATGAAGCTGTCGGCGTGCTCGATGCCGGCGAACAGGTGGCGCACCGAGGGAGCCGCCAGGGCGGCCCCGCCGTACGCGCCGTCGACGTGGAACCAGAGCCCGTACTCGCGGCAGACCTCGGCGATGCCGGCCAGGTCGTCGACGACGCCGAGGTTGGTGGTGCCGGACGTGGCCACGGCCGCGAACACCCCGTCGGCGCCCTCGCGCACCAGCGCCTCGCGCAGGGCGGGGCCGGTCATGCGGCCGCGCTCGTCCGCCTGAACCAGCAGCGGGTCGACGTCCATCACGTCGCGAAGCGCGTAGACCACGGAGCTGTGGGTCTGGTCGGTGACAGCCGCCCGCAGCCGCGGCGGCAGTGCGGCGCCGAACCGCTCGCGCATGCCGTGCCGGGCCGCCACCAGCGCCGACAGGTTGCCGACCGTGCCGCCCTGCACGAAGCAGCCGCCGGCCTCGGCCGGCATGCCCACCAGGTCGGCGACCCAGCGCAGCGCCTGGTTCTCGGCGTAGACGGCGCCGGAGCTCTCCAGCCAGCTGCCGCCGTAGAGCGACGAGACGCTCAGCACCAGGTCGAACAGGGTCGCCGCCTCGGTCGGGGCGCCCGGTATGAAGGCCAGGTAGCGGGGGTGGTCGACCGACATCGTGGCCGGGGCCAGCACGTCGGTCCAGACGCGCAGCGCCTGCTCGCCGCCCAGGCCCGACGGAGTGATCGTCTGGCCGGCCCGCCGGCCCAGCTCCTGCGCGTCCACCGGCCCGTCCAGCGGCGCGTCCATGCGCAGCCGGTCGAGGGCGATCCGCATCATCGACCGGGCCAGCGCCTCGGTCTCCTGGGAGTAGCGGTGCATGTCCATCGCTGCGCACTCTACGGCGTCGGAGAAGGGTCTGACCCGGTCTGTACGCTCACATCTCGCGGCGGCCGCTGAACGCGCGGCCCAGGGTGACCTCGTCCGCGTACTCGAGGTCGCCGCCCACCGGCAGCCCGCTCGCCAGCCGCGTCACCCGGCAGCGGCCGCGCAGCCGGTCGGCGATGTACACGGCGGTGGCCTCGCCGGTCATGGTCGGGTTGGTCGCCAGCACCACCTCGACCGCCCCGTTCGCCTCAACCCGGCGCAGCAGCTCGGCGATCCGAAGGTGCTCTGGGTCGACGCCGTCGATCGGCGACAGCGCGCCACCCAGCACGTGGTAGACGCCGCGGTACTCATGGGTGCGCTCGACCGCAACCACGTCGCTCGGGTCCTCGACCACGCAGATCACGGTGCGGTCGCGCCGGGCATCCGCGCAGATCGAGCAGCGCGGCCCCTCCGCGAGGTTGAAGCACTCCTCGCAGAGCCCGATCTTCTCCTTCACCTCGCGGATCGCGTCGGCCAGCGCCAGCGCCTGGTCGGGCGTCGAGCGCAGGATGTAGAACGCCAGCCGCTGGGCCGTGCGCCGCCCGATGCCGGGCAGGCGGGCCAGCTGCGTGATCAGGTTCTCGACTGCGGGTGAGTACACGCTCGGGAGCTAGGCCATCCCTCACATACCAGGCAGGCCGAGCCCGCCCATGCCGCCCAGCTGCCCCATCATCTTCTGCTGCTGCAGCTGTTGGGCCGCGGTGATGGCGCCGTTCACGGCCGACACCAGCAGATCCTGCAGCATCTCCGGATCGTCGGGATCGATCGCCTCCGGCTTGATCGTGATGTCGGCCACCTCGAGCGCGCCGGACACCTTCACCGTCACCGCCCCGCCGCCGGCGGAGTGCTCGACGTAGGCCGTCTTCAGCTCCTCCTGCGCCTTCTCCATCTGAGCCTGCATCTGCCCCAGCTGCGCCATCATCTTGTTCGGGTCCATCTTGGTCATCGCCCTGCTCCTTGGTCAGACCTCATGTGCGTCGAACTCCTCGGTGAGGCGCGAGACCAGCTCGTCCTCGGTCACCTGCGCGGCCGGTGCGGCGGCCACCTCGGGTGCGTCCTGGACGTCCTCGGCGCCCAGCACCACGAACCGCACGCGCGGGCTGCCGCCCAGCGCCTGCCCGACCACGTCGCTGATCGTCTGCAGGTTCTGGGGTGCCTCGATGATGCTCTTGGCGAACGCCTTCGATGCGTTCAGGCCCAGCACCAGGGTGTCGTCGTCGTAGGAGACCGGGCGGGCGGACTGCACCAGCGAGTGCAGCGGCACCGAGCGGCGCCCGATCTCGGGCACGATCGCCTCCGACCAGCGCGCGCTCACCTGCTCCAGCGTGGCCGGCTCGGCCACCGCGGTGGCGACGGGCGCGGCCGCCGCCTGCGGCTCGGGCTCGGGTGCGGCTGACGGTGCGGGGTCGGGAACCGGTGGCGGCGTCGGAGCGGCGGCTGCGACCGGCGCGGCCGTCGGCGGCGGCTTCGGCGTTGCGGGCGGCGCGCCGTTCGACTCCAGCTGCGACAGGCGCTGGTCGAGCGCCTCCAGCGCCAGCTCGTTGGCTGGGCGCGACACCTTGACCAGCGCCAGCTCCAGCGGCAGGCGCGGGTCGCCGCCCTCCTTGACGTCGTCGACGACGGTGCGCAACAGGTCGATCAGCCGCACCACCGCGCGCGGGCTGACCGCCTCAGCCTGCTCGCGCATGCGCTCCTGCTCGTGGTCGGACAGCCCCAGGTCGAGCGGCGGCTGGCCCAGCTGCTGGGTCAGGAACAGGCCTCGCAGGTGTCCCAGCAGGCCGGTCGTGAACGAGGCCAGGTCGGTACCCGACTCGGCCAGGTCGTCGACCAGGCGCAGGAGGCCGGCGGCGTCGCCCGCCGCGACCAGGTCGATCGCGCCGAACAACGAGGCCTCGTCGGCGGTGCCGAGCAGCGCCCGCACGTCCTCCGCGCCGATGGCGGCGCTCTGCGCGGTGGACAGCTGGTCGAGGATGGTGACGCCGTCGCGGAAGCTGCCGCCCGCGGCCCGGGCCACCAGCTGCACGGCGGCGTCGTCGATCTCGATACCCTCGGCCGTCGCGATCCGGCGCAGCACCTCGGAGATCTCGCCCAGCCCCGGCCGCTGGAACACGAACCGCTGGCAGCGGCTGCGGATGGTCGGCAGCATCGCCTGCAGCTCGGTCGTGCAGAGCACGAACACCACGTGGTCGGGTGGCTCCTCGAGCGTCTTCAGGACGGCGTTCGAGGCCTCCTTGGTGAGCATGTGCGCCTCGTCCACGATGTAGACCTTCATGCGGCCGCGGGCCGGCCGCAGCGCCACCCGGTCGCGGATCTCGCGGATGTCGTCGATGCCGCGGTGGCTGGCCGCGTCCATCTCGATCACGTCGATGGCGGTGGCGTCGTGGATGCTGCGACACGACTCGCAGACCAGGCAGGGCGTGACCGTCGGCCCCTGCTCGCAGTTGATCGACTTGGCCAGGATCTTGGCCATGGAGGTCTTGCCGGTCCCGCGTGGGCCGGCGAACAGGTACGCGTGCGCCACCCGATCGAGCTCGACGGCGTTTCGGAGCGTCTGCACGACGTGCGCCTGCCCGACCACCTGGCCGAAGTCCTGCGGGCGATGGGTGCGGTAGAGAGCTGACACGTCTCGAAGCTTAGAGGGATCTCCAAGCGGGGCTAAAAGCGACCGTGCACCCGCCTTCGAAGTGACGCACCCGGACGGTGTCGGTGACGCTGGCTCCTTCCAGGCGGACCCACGGCACCCGGGTGACGTTGCTTAGCGCTGCTTCCTTCCGGACCTGACGCGGTTCGCAAGCCTCCGTTGCGTGGGACCTGGCGATCAACACCGAACGCACAGACCCTGATTCCGAACACGCTACCCCTCTGGGCGGGAATTCGGCCCGGCTAGAGCGGATTGCCGGTACAGGGAACCGCTATCTCCCCGCTTAGCACGGTCGCGGAGGATGCTATCAGCTTGCCGGGGTCGCCCGCTCCTCCGCCTCGCGCAGGCGGCGGGCCAGGATCTTTGCGACCTTGACGGCGATCTGGGGATGCTGCTCGAGCAGCGGCGTGAACTGCCAGGAGGTGAGGCCGAACGCGCGCACGGGAGACTCGGCGATCACCGACGCCGTGCGGCGGCCGCCGCCCTCGTCCAGCAGCGCCACCTCGCCGAACGAAGCGCCCGGGCCGAGCGTGCCACGGCGCTCTCCATGCGCCTCGACGCGAGCGGTGCCCTCCGCGATCACAAAGAACCCGATGCCGCCCTCGCCCTCGCCCACGATCACGTCACCCGTGTCGTAGCGGCGCTCCTTCGCTGCGTTGGCCACCGCCGCGAGCTCCCCCGCCGGTAGGCCGTCGAAGAGCGGTACTCGTCCCAGGATCTCGATGCGCTCGTCTGCCATGCCACTCCTCTCTTTGCGGGCGGAGCGCATAGTACAGCGGACTGGACACCCGGGAGCAAGGGTCGGCGATGCGATGTCATACTTGGGTCACAGGAGAGGTGTCCGAGTTGGCTTAAGGCGCGCGACTGGAAATCGCGTAACGGGGGATTCCTCGTTCGCGGGTTCGAATCCCGGCCTCTCCGTTGATAGGGAGGTGCCGGGCACCGTCGTATCAGCCGTGACGCGGACGTGACCGGGCCGTGACAGGCCGGCCGGGGCCTCAGACCGCCACGTACACGCCCATCTCGACCACCTGGTCGGGCGGGATCCGGAAGTAGCGGGCGGCCGGGGTCGAGTTCCGGTACAGCAGCATGAACAGCCGCGTGCGCCAGCCCGACATCGGGGCGTCGCCGGCTGGAACCAGCGAGACGTGGTTGACGTAGTACGACGTCTGCTCGAGGTCGATCTCGAGCCCCTCGCGCTGGGCCTGGCGGATCGCGGCGGGGACGTCCGGCTCGTCCTGGTACCCGTAGCTGGCGGTGATACTCACGAAGCCCAGCCGCTGCGGCGCGATCTCCAGCCTCTGGTCCTCCGCGACGTGCGGCACGCCCCTGGTCACCACCGTCAGCAGGATCACCTGCTCGTGCACCACGTGGTTGTGCACGAGGTTGTTGCGAAGCGCGGCCGGCACCGTTCCGGGAGCCGACGACAGGAAGACGGCGGTGCCGGGGACGCGCAGCGGCCGCTCATCGATCAGCCGGTTGATGAATCGCCGCAGCGGCATGTGCCCCTCGCGCACCTGCCGGTGCAGGATGGCGCGGCCGCGCCGCCAGGTCGTCAGGATCACGAAGAACACCGCTCCCACGGCCAGCGGCAGCCAGCCGCCGCTGAACAGCTTGCCGAGGTTGGCGGCGAAGAAGGTCAGCTCCACCGTCAGGAACAGCGCCGCGCCGGGCAGCACCATCCACAGGGGCTTGCGCCACAGCGCGCGGAACACGGTGAACGCGAGCAGCGTGTTGGTGGCGAAGATCGCGCTCAGGGCCACGCCGTAGGCGGCCGCCAGTCCTTGCGGGTCACGGAACACCAGCACCAACGTGACCACGGCGGCCAGCAGGAACCAGTTCACGAGCGGGATGTAGATCTGGCCCATGATCCGCTTCGACGTGTGACGGATCGAGATCCGCGGCAGGAAGCCGAGCTGCACCAGCTGCTGGGTCACCGAGTAGGCGCCCGAGATCACCGCCTGCGAGGCGATCACCGTCGCCACCGTGGCCAGGATCACCATGGCGGTCTGCGCCGTCTGCCCACCCGGCACCATCAGGAAGAACGGGTTCGAGATCGTGCGCGGGTGCTGCAGGATGAGCGCGCCCTGCCCCAGGTAGTTCAGCACCAGCGCCGGCAGCGCCACGACAAGCCAGGCGCGCGTGATGGCGGGGCGGCCGAAGTGGCCCATGTCGGCGTAGATCGACTCGGCGCCGGTCACCGCCAGAAACACGGAGGCCAGCGACAGGAAGCCCGCGCTCGGCTCGCCGAACAGGAACGAGGCTCCATAGCTCGGGGACAGCGCCTTCACGATGTCCGGGTGCAGCAGCACCTGCTTCGTGCCGATGAATGCGAGCACCGCGAACCAGATCAGCATGATCGGTCCGAACAGCACGCCGATCGTCCCGGTGCCGAACCGCTGCAGCGCGAACAGCGCGACCAGGATCGCGAGCGAGAAGGGCACGATCTGCGCCGCCAGCGCCGGCGACGCCACCTGCAGGCCCGACACCGCCGACACCACGGAGATGGCCGGCGTCAGCATGCCGTCCCCGTAGAACAGCGAGGCGCCGAGGATCCCGACCATGATCAGCGCGGTCCGGCGGCGGCCCTGCACGCAGCGCTCGATCAGCGCCACCAGCGCCATGATGCCGCCTTCGCCGTGGTTGTCGGCGCGCAGGATCAGCAGCACGTACTTGAGCGTCACCACCATCATCAGCGACCAGAAGATCAGCGAGACCGCGCCGTAGACGTGCGTCGCGGTGGGCGCCAGCGGGTGCAGCGTGAACACCAGCTGCATCGTGTAGAGCGGGCTGGTGCCGATGTCGCCGTAGACAACGCCCAGCGCGCCCAGCGACAGCGCCAGGGCGCCGAGGCGACCGGCGTGCGGCAGGCGGGCTGCCGGCACGGTCGCTGCTGGGCGGGGTGCTGGGCGGGGAGCGGAGCCGGCGACGACGCCGGCGGGTGCCGGCCTCGGCCTCACGCCGCCACCGGCGCCTGGATGAACATGGTGGGGACGCGCGCCTGATCGGAGATGCGCCGCGTGACGGCATCGTGGGCGAGCGCACGGTGGGATGTGCGCGAGCGCCCGGTGGCGCCCAGCACGATCAGCTGCGCCTTACGCCGCTGTGCCTCGCGCAGGATCAGGTCGGCCGGCTGGCGCGTGCGCGGGGCGATCACGTGCACGCCGACGCCGCGCCGGGCCGCGATCGCGCGTGCCCGCTTGGCCATCGCCTCGACGTGGCCGTCGAGGCCGGGGAGCTCGACGTCCATCTCCTCCCACAGCGGGATCTCGGTGAACGCCAGCAGCACGATCGAGGAGCGCCGCTCGGTGGCCAGGTACGCCGCGACGTCCAGCATGTCGTAGGGCAGCTCGGGCTGCGCCGTGTTGACCGGGATCAGGATCGACCGAAACCCGGTGGTGATCAGGTGCGCGGTGCCGTTCGCCGTGTCGGAACGTGTGAATGCCATGATCGAAGCCTGGCAGCAAGCGTGTCACGCCGGTATTACGATCGGGCGTGATTGCACACCGTTTCGATCACGATGGCATCACGTTTCCATCAAGGCCTCACGACTTGATGATTCCGACCATGTTCCCGGCCGGATCCTGGAACTGGGCGAGCGTGACCGTCCCCGGGATCTCGGTCACCGGCATGACTGTGCGGCCGCCGGCCGCCTCGATCGCGTCCAGCGTCGCCTGTGGGTCGTCCACGGCCACGTAGAACGTCACGTACCCGGGGGCGCCGCCCTCCGTCCCCGACACCCCGCCGCCGATGCCGCCGCCCTCGGGCGCGGGCACGATTCCGTAGTTCATGGGGTTGGAGCTGTCGATCGACCAGCCGAAGATGCTCGCGTAGAACCGCTTCAGCGCCTCGCCGTCGGGGCCGGTCACCTCGAAGTGCACCACTCGGTCTGCCACTGTCGCCTCCTCGTTCGCGTGCGTTGTTACCCGCGCAGACGGTAGCCGACTCCGGTCAGCGTCTCGATTGACGTGCGCGGCACGCCCTGGGCCTCCAGCTTGTCGCGGAGCCGGCCCATGTGGGTGCGCAACAGCTGCATCTCCTGCGCGTAGCCGGTCCCCCACACCTTGCGCAGCAGCATCTTGTGGGTGAGCGGCCGGCCGTCGGCCAGCGCCAGCTCCTTCAGCAGGTCGAACTCGGTTGGGGTGAGGTGCACCTCGTTGCCGGCCGCCGTCACGATCCGGTGGGGCAGGTCGATCGTGAGCTCGCCCACCTCGATCACCTGCTCTCCCGACACGGTGCCTTCGGAGCGGCGCAGCAGTGCGCGCACGCGTGCCAGCAGCTCGCCGATGCCGAACGGCTTGGTCAGGTAGTCGTCGGCGCCGGCGTCCAGCGCCCGGATCTTGTCCTGCTCCTCGCCGACGGCCGAGATCAGCAGGATCGGGGCCTGCATCCAGTCGCGCAGCTGGCGGCACACGTCGGCGCCGTCGGCGTCGGGCAGCATCAGGTCGAGGATCACCAGATCGGGCGGCTGCAGCGCTGACTGCGTCAGTGCCTCGGATGCGTCGATCGCGGTGCTGACCGTATATCCGGCCTTCGCCAGCGTCACCTCCAGCGCGCGCCGGATCGGCCGCTCGTCGTCCACCACCAGGATCCGCGTCGAGCCCGCGGTCACGAGGGCTTCCCGGCAGCCGGCACCGGCACCTCGAGCGTGAAGCGGCTGCCGCCCTCGGCCGGGCGGGCCACCGCCAGCCGGCAGCCGTTGGCCTCGGCCAGCCCGCGGGCGATGGCCAGCCCCAGCCCCGACCCCGGCGCGTCGCGCCGGCTGGGCGAGCGATAGAACGGCTCGAAGATGCGCTCGGCCTCGTCCTCCGGCACGCCCGGCCCGCTGTCCTGCACCGCGATCCGGACGATTCGGGGCGTCGCCGACACATCCACCTGCACCGGTGCGTCCGGCGGCGAGAACTTGCGCGCGTTCTCGAGCAGGTTCACGATCACCCGCTGCAGCTGCGAGGCGTCGCCGCGCACCAGCGGCAGGTCGGGCGCGAACCGGAGCTGAAACGATCGCGCCTCGGGCTGGCTGCGCTGCAGCTCGTCGGCCGAGGCCTCCACCAGGTCGCGCGGATCCAGCCAGTCGGCGTGGGGCGCGACCACACCCGCCTGCAGCTTGGACAGGTCGAGCAGGTTCTCGATCATCCGGTTCATGCGCGCGCTCTGGTCGGTGATCGTCTCCAGCAGCTCGCGGTCGTCCGCGTCCAGACCGGCGTAGCGGAGGCCGCCCGCGGCCGTCGTGATCGCCATCAGCGGTGAGCGCATGTCGTGGGAGACGGCGCGCAGCAGCGCTGTCTTCAGCTCGTTCGAGCGGGCCAGCGCCTCGGCCTGCACCTGCTGCTGCAGCCGCCGCTCGCGCTCCTCGCCGAGTGCGATCAGGCCGGCCAGGCTGCGTCCGATGCGGGCTGCGGCGGGGTCGTCGAGCGCTCCCGGCGGTACGTCGATCAGACGCAGCTCGCCCATCCAGCGGCCGTTGAAGTCGAGCGTCAGCACCGAGCCGCGCCGTTCCGGCGGCGAGGGCGATCCACGGTGGATGACGCCGTCGGCGGCGCCCAGCGCCCGCGAGGCCTGGCTGGCCAGCGTCGGCAGCACCGCGGCCAGCTCGTCGGAGTCGGCGATCAGCGTTGCGAACGACTCGCTGAGTCGGGCCTCCGCCGCCCGGCGCGCCGCCTCGTCCCGCTCACGACGTGCCCGCGAGGCCAGGTTCGACGTGACCAGCGCGGTCAGCGCGAACGCGGCCAGCGCCGCCCAGTCGCTGGACGAGTTGATCACCAGCGTGTGCTGCGGGGGCAGGAAGAAGAAGTTGAAGGCGAGCGCCGAGGCCAGGCTGGTGGCGAGCCCCCACCAGAGGCCGTAGATCGACGACACGCCGAGCACGCCCACCAGGTAGATGACGCCGCCGGCGTCGTAGGGCACGGTGGGCGTGACCAGCGCCACCATCGCGGTCGAGGCTGACACCAGCAGCAGCGCCGTGGCCGGGGCGGCCAGCCGCGATCCGGCCAGCTCCCGCACGCGCGATCCCGCCAAGGCGGGACGTGGCGGGGTGCGGTCGCCCTCGGTCAGCGTCATGCCTGGATTGTGGCAGGTGGCGCGCCGGACATGCCGGAGAGATGGTGCGGCCGGAGGGGTATGGGCGATGCTGGGATCGAACCAGCGACCTCCCGCGTGTGAAGCGGGCGCTCTCCCGCTGAGCTAATCGCCCCGGGTGGGGCAGTCTACTGGCTCGAGCGAGGGCGAACTGTGGGTGCTGGGGATCAGCCCTCGGTGCCGTTCGCCAGCGGCTCCGGGGCAGCAAGCTGACGGATCGGGGCATGCTCGTAGCTGCGGGCCGCGGCCCGCACGCAACTGCCGGTGTCGGCGAACAGGTCGTCGATGGTGACGCCGAAGGCGTGCGCGCAGTCCCGCACCGTGCGCGACCGTGGTTCCGAGCGGCCGTTCAGGATGTTCCACAGACCTTGCGGCGACAGTCCGATGTAGGCGGCGACCTCGCGCTGGAGCAGATCGTGCATGCCCACCAGATGCCGAAGATTCGTTCCGATCGCATGCTCTGACACTGGCGGATAGCTCCCTTGGTCGGTTCCCTCTTGACGAGTCATCGGGGCAAGGGTACTTTGCAGTAGTCAACAAAGTCAATAGACAAAGGGGACAAGTTGTATAGAATACAAATTCGAGCGGCGGTGGCGGTGGCAGCGGTGTCGCTCGCGGCGCTCGCCGCGGGCTGTGGCAGCAGCA
>DATIOK010000118.1:0-4488 GCA_035473255.1 Gaiellales bacterium | reverse complement strand
GAGCGCTCGTTCTGCTCGCTGATCGGATGGCGCAGCTGGTAGGGCGCGCCGCGGCCGCCGATCGCGATGCGACCGTCGTCCGTGCGCTGCGCGTAGAAGAACAGGTGGTGGCGGTCTCCGATCAGGAGCCCGTCCCGCCAGACCAGCTCGTCCCAGACCTCGGGCGGCAGCGGCTCGGTCGCGATCATCAGCGAGTACAGCGGCAGGTAGCGCAGCGACTGTCCCGGCAGCTGCGTGGTGTAGGACTCGGTCGCGCGCAGCACCGTGGTCGCGCGCAGCTCTCCGCCCGGGCAGCGAACACGGCCGGAGACGAGCTCCAGCGCAGGCGTCCGCTCGTGGATGACGACGCCCAGCCGCTCGCAGGCATCGGCCAGGCCGCGGACCAACCGGGCCGGGTCGACGCGGGCGCCGTGCGGCGAGTACGCGGCCGCGATCCGCCCGTCGACCCGCGCGTAGGCGTCAGCCTGCTCGGGCGCCAGCGTCTGCCAGTCCTGCTCGGTGGCGCCCAGCGTCCGCGCCGAGCGCTCGCTGTCCGCCAGCCGCCGCTGCTGCGGTGGGCTGGTTGCGACCATCAGCCAGCCCGCTTTCAGGTAGCCGCAGTCGATGCCCTCCTGCTCGATCACGCGGCCGATCTCGTCGACGGTCGTCTGCGTCTCACGCTGGGCGCGCACGACGGCGTCCTGCCCGTGGCTGCGGCGGTAGAGCTTGGCGCTGCCGGACAGACCGGATGAGGCCCAGCCGCCGTTTCGGCCGGACGGGCCGTACCCGGCGATCTCGCTTTCGACCACGGTCACGCGCAGATCGGGCTGGTGCTGCTTCAGGTAGTACGCCGACCACAGGCCGGTGAACCCGGCGCCCACGATCGCGACGTCACAGTCGGCCGACGCCTCCAGCGAGCGCCGCGGTGCCAGCGAGCCGGGCAGGCGGTCCAGCCACAGGCTGCGCGCGCGGTATCGGGCTTCGAAGGGCTCGGCTGGCACGGCGGGTGAGTCTAGCGACCGGTCGTACGCGTCCGGTCAGTTGGAGGGCCTGGCCCGAAGCACGGCGTTTTCCCGGTGCGGAGCTGTGGAACCAGAGGGTCGCGCGCGCACTGCCGGGATCATCAACGGGCGAGTGTTCACCACCGCCTGCGGTGGCCCAGCAGCGCCATCGTGCTCGTTGCGCGTCTATCGCGGCTAGCTCACCTTCTGCTCATCGATGCACGTGATCGGGCCGTGTCCGTCGGCTCGCGTGGACGGCGGGGGGCATTACACGATCAGACGGCGGCCTCAACGGTGGGAACCTGATGAAGTGACTGTGAGCGTTCTCATCTAGCATCGGGCCATGGATCTTCCGCCCGGATACCGGCTGCGGGCGCCAGCGATCGAGGACGGCCCTGCGATTGCCGACATGCTCAACGAGGAGACGGTGGCCCTGACGGGCGTCCCACTCGCCAGCGTGGAGTGGGTGACGACCGCGTGGACGGCACCCGGCGCCAGACTCGACCGCGATTTCGGCGTCATCACTGACGAAGGTGGAGCGATCGCCGGCTACTTCCTGATCGAGTTCGAGCCGCCCCACACCACCGTGTTCGTGATCGGCGCCGTGGCGTTGTCGCACCACAATCGCGGGATCGGGTCGGCCATCGTCGCAGAGGTCGAGCGGCGCGGCCGGGAGCTGGCCGCCGGTCACGACGACGTCACCCTTCGGTTTGGGGCTTTGGCGGGCGAGCCGAGAGTGGCGGCGCTGCTGACCGCCCACGGATTCCGCGAGGTGCGCGTGTTCTGGTCGATGACGCTGCGGTTCAACGGGTCGCCGCCGCCACCGGCCGACGTCGCGGGGATCGACGTCCGCACGCTCGTTCCCGGCCAGGAGCGTCAGGTCTACGAGTGCTCCGCAGCGGCGTTCGAGGATCACTGGGGCGACGGGTTCTCGTCGGAGCAGTCGTGGCTGCATCGCCACGTCCACGCCAGCGACACCTTCGATCCCGATCTGTGGTTTCTGGCCTGGGAGGGCGAGGCGCTCGTGGGCGTGCTGCTGGCTGCCGCCGAATCCGAGGAGGATCCCGAGCTCGGGTACGTCGGCTGGCTGGGTGTGCGCCGCGAGGCCCGCGGCCGCGGCATCGGCGAGGCACTGCTGCGCCGCAGCTTCATGAAGTTCTATGAGCTCGGAAAACTGGGCGCGCAGCTGGTGGTGGACAGCGAGTCGAGCACGGGCGCCAACCGGCTGTACGAGCGCGTTGGCATGACCGCACAGCCGCGGTTCGCCAACTGGGACCGCGCGTTGCTGCTGCGCGCGGGCTGACCGTTTTCGGCTCCCTGTGAGCACCCGTACGCGGGTAGGCGGTGCCCCCCAGATGGGGGATGCGTCCCGTCGTTGGGGCATGCCAGGATGGTTCTGCAGGGGGACGAGCAGGACGGGTCACGATCGATCTCCCTGTGAGGCCGAGGGTCGGCCGCGACGGAAGGGGTCTTCCGGTGAATCTCCAGCGGGTCTCTGTGCTCGTCGCTGCGCTGTTTGGGTGGCTGGTGTGTACCGCCACGGCGTCTGCGAACTCGCTGCCCGTGGCCGGTATCTACCAGGTCTGGGCCAACGATTCCGCCGCCACCGCACCCTATGTGCGCGGCGGCCAGATCACGCTCGACTGGGCCACCATCGAGCCCCGGCGCACTACCTTCAACTGGAGCTCGCTGGATTCGGAGCTGAAGTATTACGACTCGATCGGCAAGGTCGCGACCGTGCAGGTCAACTCGACCACCAAGCCGGCCTGGCTCTGGAACGTGGTCGCGCGCTGCGGCACAGTGCAGAAGCAGGCGGTTCCGCAGTACTGGGATCCCGTGTACATGACCGTGCAGACCGAGCTGGTGTCGGCGCTGGCTACGCACCTCAAGGCCTCGCCGTACGCGTCCACCGTCGCCCTGGTGCGCTCAGCTCCCAACGCGATCGGCACCGAGCTGACCGACCTGCCCTCCGGCTACTCGTGCACGGCCACGCCGTCCGGCCACAAGGTCAGGACGCTCTGGTCGAAGGACGTGCGCAGCGCCTACTACTACAACGTCATGAACCTGTACCGGCTGCAGATGCTGCCGCAGATTCCGGTGGCGCTGAGGGCGCAGGTGTGGACGCAGTGGCCGGGGCACTGTCCGACGACCTGGCTGGGATCCGGTGGCGCCATGATCATGGGCACCGGCTCGGACATCGATCCGCAACCGATCCGCGACGCCTTCGACCTGTTCGCCTACAACCAGGTGCGGATGGGCAGCAGCAACGCCTACTGGGAGCCGATCAGCTACGCCGGCAAGAAGAACCTCGTCAGCTGGAACTACTGGCGGATCCTGCTGGAGCTGGACAAGGGCGTGCGATCGATCGCCGTCTATGGCAACGTGCTCAGCCAGGGGCAGACGAACCCGGAGTTCCGGGCCGCCTTCGACTTCGCGAATGCGTACGCCGGCCATCAGTGGGATCCGGCTGGATCGCCGGGCGCATGGGTGGCCCTGCGGCAGGGAACGGGCCGCATGGCCGGGGACTTCACCTGGTTCATGACGCAGCTGAACCCCTCCACCACCTCGGTGCCCGTCGACAGCAACGCCGGCGCGGCGATGATCGGGCCGGCCACGCAGCGCTTCGGCCGCTACGCACGCAAGATCACGGGCGGCACATCCACCAACACCATGAGCTTCGCCCTCGATCCGACCTTCCGGACCGACCTGGCGTCAGCGTTGACCACGCTGCGCGTCACCTACCTGGACACCGGCACCGGCAGCTTCAACGTCAGCTGGGGCACCGCTCCCAGCCAGACGGCGACGATCGCCAAGACCAACACCGGCAGCTGGCAGACGACGCAGATCCCGGTTGCAGGGATCGAGTACACGGGCGGCCTTGCGGGGGGCGCCGACATCACCGTGTCCGAGCTGGGAAGCGACTCGACCGCCTTCCAGATGGTGGAGGTTGCGGTGGCAGGGCGCTGACCAGCCCGTTCTGCGCGTAATATGTGCGAATGAACACGGGTGAGCAGCGCGAGCTGCGGCAGTGGGCCGATCAGCTGTGCGAGGTGGACGACCCGGAACGGCGTGCGATGGGCCGGGCGATCGCGATGCTGCTCGACCGCATCGAGGAGCTCGAGAAGGAGCTGTCGGCGGCGCCGGTGGCGGCCCTGAACGGTGACGTCGAGCCAAACGGCGAGCCGGCGTGGCCTGAGCAGCCGGACGTGGTCGGGCCGCCGAGGAGTCTGGACGAGCCCATCAGCGCCGGCGAGGATACCCAGCAGCTGAGCCTGCGCGACCGGCTGCGCCACGCCGCCGACAACCTCCGCGACCGCGGCGAGCGCTGAACGGCGGCCGGGAGCCGGTACCGCTAGCTGGCGGCCTTTGAGGCTCGTAAAGTCGAGGTGTGACCGTGCATGGCTCCGATGCGGTACCTGCGAACGATGCTGCCTGGGATCAGGCGGCCGACGACGCGTTCCACCAGGCGTTGCCGACGATCCTGGACGAGGTGTTCGGCGAGCACCGG
>DATIOK010000117.1:0-41182 GCA_035473255.1 Gaiellales bacterium | reverse complement strand
GTAGGTCGTGCGGACACCGGCCACGTCGTTGAGATCCTTGACGGCGATCGGCAGCCCGGCCAGCGTCGTATCGCGGGCGGCGCGGTCGGCCCCCCCGAACGCCCGCTCGGCGCAGACCGTGGGCAGCGCGTTCAGCTGCGGTTCGACCTGCTCGATCCGCCGCAACGCCGCCTCCACCAGCTCCCGCGACGAGACCTGGCCCGAGCGCAGCAGCGCGACCGCCTCGACGGCGGTCAGCATGCAGAGGTCGTTGAACACGCCGCCAGCCTACCGGCGCCGCGGGGCGACGCTCTACGATGGCGGCATGGCGCCGACCGGAAACGCGTTTGACCGGCTGTTCGACCGGCCGACCACGCTGGATGGCATCGGGGTGCGGATGGAGCGATTCGCCGAGCGCCACCGCGAGGGGCTGTGGACGGCGCTGGGCGATCCCGCCGTGTGGCGCTGGGTGAAGATCGATGCCTCGGCCGGACGCGAGGTGTTCGACGCCTGGTTCGACGAGGCGGTGGCGGCGACGGCGGCGCGGACCGAGTTCGGTTTCGTCACCGTCGCGCGTGAGGCCGAGCGGCCGGTCGGAAGCAGCCGCTTCCTGGCCCTGCGCCCGGCCGACCGTGGCCTCGAGATCGGCTGGTCGCTGGTCTCACCCGGGGCCTGGGGTACGGGCGCCAACACCGAGGCCAAGCTGCTGATGTTGACGCACGCGTTCGAGCAGCTGGGCTGCGCGCGGGTCGAGTTCAAGACGGACGCGCGGAACGACCGGGCGAGAGCGGCGCTGGCGGCCTTGCCGTCGACCTTCGAAGGCGTCTTCCGCAAGCACATGCTGATGTTCGGCGGCCGCTGGCGCGACTCGGCCTGGTACTCGATCACCGACGACGAGTGGCCACGGGTGCGCGAGCTGCTTTCCGAGCGCCTGGCTTCGCAGCTCACGGCGGCCTGACCAGCCGGCGCCCAAGCGGCGCTTGCTAGAATCCGCGCGCCTCGGGGCGACCGTGCCGCATTCGTCTAGGGGCCTAGGACGCCGCCCTCTCACGGCGGTAACACCGGTTCGAATCCGGTATGCGGTACTCCCCGGGAACCCGTGCATCTCGTGCGGGTTCCCGGCATGCGCACGCACCGCTATTGCCGCGTTTCCTGATGCGTCAGGCGGTGGCGCCGACCTCCTGGGCGATCTTATGCACCTCCAGGTACTGGATCTGGGGGCGGACGGGGGCGATGCCGATCGCGGCACGTGCCGCGATCACCTTCTCGGCGAATGCCTCGGCCTGATCGCGGCTCTCCCACACCTCGATCACTCGCATCAGTCCGTCATCTCCGATCGCGGCGATGTGGACCATGCTGCCTGGCGGCGCCGCATCGCCCAGGCCGAGATGGGCACGTACTTGGTCGTACTGTTCGGGCTTTGCGCCGGTCTCGATGATTCGACAGATCGCCATGACTCGCTCCTTTCGGGAGTTCGGGCGGCGGCCCGCTTGTGGCAGACGACACTACGACTGCCATGGCACAACGTCAAGTTGCCAGGCCGCCGATGCAACAACGAACGCCACACGCCCCGGTGTACGCTTGCGCCGTGAACGACACCACCCCGATCGCCGTACTCTCCTCTCCCCAGGGCGCAGACGAAGCGGTCGAGCTGCTGCACGCCAACGGCATCAAGTGCGCAGTCGCTGACCCGGTGCTGACGACCTTCGGGTCGAACCAGTTGGGTTCCGGCTACACCGTGATAGTGGCCAACGAGGACAGGAAACGGGCCAAGGAGGCGCTCGAGGGGATGCTGGCGGCGAAGTGGTTCTTGCGCACCACCTCCGGCCAGCGCTACCACGCCTTCGAGACCGCCACCGCCGACGAGATCCGCGAGCATCTCGCCGAAGCCCACCAGCCGCCCGGTGGCTGGTCGACGACGGACATCGGGCACCTCGCCGACCTGCTCGATCAGCACCGCCACTCCTACGTCGGGAAGCTCTTCAAGCACGGCCACCCGCTGGAAGGCCGGACGCTCGACGAGTGGGCCGTCGCCTGCGGCTGTGAGCACGTGCACACCGACGTACACGGCTAGCGCGGGCCGACCGCGCGCCGGCGATCATGAACCGCTGGGCCCCGCCTGCCGTACCCCGGGTAGTGATGTCCAAGACTCCCCGAGGAGGTACCTCGTGAGCACCAAGACACCTGAGACCACGCCCGGCCGAAACTGGGCCGTCTGGATCGGCCTGGCAGTCGCGGCGGTGATCGTCGTAGGACTGCTGGTCTACGCCGGCGGCGGCGGAAGCGGCGGCGGAGGCGGCGGCTACTGATCCAACAGGCGGGCGGGGAACGATCGGGACCCGGCGAGGGTCTCAGTGGCATGAGGATCGTGATCCCCGTCACCGCCGCCGTTCTCGCCGGCTCGGCAATTGCCACCGGCTGCCTCGGCGGCGCCCCCCACGCCGACGTCGCGACGGTGCCCACCACCGGCGTGATCGTCACCGTGGGCGGTCCGGCGCCGGGAGCCCCCGCGCCGATTCCAGGAGTGGAGCTACGCCTGGTCGGCGCGGGCGGCTCCGTGAACGTTCGCGCGGACCGCCGAGGCCGGTTCACCGCCGACCTCGTGCCCGGCACGTACCAGGTCACGATCACGGGCCACGGGCCGACAGCGAACGGACAGCCGATGCAGCCGAGGCCCGATGCGATCGTCGTCCCGCACGCAGGCGACCACCCGGTGCGCCTGGTCGTCTCGATCAAGTAGCAGCCATCATGGACCGGAAGGTGGCCGGCCGGTGGAGAGCGTGATCGGGGTCACTCGCCTGTCCCTGTTTTCATCCTGCAAGCACACCAGTTTTTGTAACACGACAAGCACGGATATAGGATCAGCCTCTCGGCCGCACAGATAGCCGAGGGGACGGGGGTCCATGGGTGGCTCAGGTTGCTTGCTGAGCAACGGCGTGTGCGACGGTGGAGCGCGATGGTGGCTGTGGGGCTGGCCGTGCTCGCCGTCGCCCTTCCCGAACAGGCACGCGCCTCCGACGGCCCGCGTTTCCTGATCGTATCGGCCCCACACGGCGCCACCGTGCGTTCGTCGCCCGGTGGCGCAACCGTGGCCCACCTGCCCGCCGCCACACCGCTGGGAGCCCCCACCTGGCTGTGGGTGCTGCGCACCACAATGAACCGCCGCTGGGGCCGTGTCGTGCTGCCGCTGAAGCCGAACGGCCGCACCGGCTGGATCAACCTGCACGACCTTCGCACCGTCCACACCCGCACCTGGATCAGCGCCAGCCTGCACGCCCGCCGCATCTGGCTGATGCGGGGCTCGCGCCCGCTGGCCTCGTTCTCGGCCGCGATCGGGGCCGTCACCACCCCCACTCCGATCGGCCGCTTCAGCGTCACCGACAGCCTCGCCACCGGTGACCCGTCAGGCCCGTTCGGCAGGTACGCCTTCGGCCTGTCGGGTCACCAGCCGCACCTGCCTCAGAACTGGCCGGGCGGCGACCAGCTGGCGATCCACGGCACCGATGATCCGGCGTCGATCGGCACCGCCGCATCCCATGGTTGCCTCCGCGTCTCGCCCCAGGCACTCGCGCGCCTCCGCCCCGCGCTGCACCTGGGCACGCCGGTCGTGATCATGCCCACCGCCGATCGTGCCATGGTCGTTGCCCGAGCGTCCGCTTTGCCGCGCCCCACGGCCCCGGCTCGGCTGCCGGCCGCCCGGCCCCGTGCCGACGGATTCCCGACCGCTCTGGTGGTCCACGTGGCGCAGTCGGTACCGACCGCGTCGCTCGCAGACAACGCGTCTCTGCACACGGCCGCGCGGATGACCGCCACGGCGCCGCCGGCCGTCCTGCCCCGTCGCGTGGCGCCGCTTAACGGTGGGGTAGGTCGAAGGCACGCTGCGCCTCGTCTGCGATGTACCGGGCGATCGCAAGCGACGAGGTTGCCCCAGGCGAGGGTGCGTTCCGCACGTGCAGCGCGCGGTCGGTGTGCGAGAACACGAAGTCGTCGACCAGCCGCCCGGCACGGTCGACCGCCTGGGCGCGGACGCCCGCGAATCCCGGTAGCACGTCGCGCTGCCGCAGCTCGGGCACGAACTCGGCCGCCGCCGCCACGAACGACCCGCCCGGCAGCAGATGGCGGGCCTCGTCGATGCCGGTGCGCCAGAAGCGCTGCGCCATGCGATAGGTGCCGGGCCAGGTGAGCGTGGAGACCACGTCTGCGGGTCGCACCCGCCGCAGCGAGTACGCGTCGCGGGCGCCGGCCAGAAGCGCGCTGGGTCCGATCAGCACCTCGCCGTCGATGCGTCGGGTCAGGTGCACGCCCAGGAACGGCAGCTCCGGATCGGGCACCGGGTACACCATGCCCCGCACCAGCGATCGCCGCTCCGGCCGCAGCCGCATGTAGGCGCCGCGGAACGGCACGATCCGCGGGTTGGCAACACCGCCGGCTATGGTCGCGAGGCGGTCGGACCAGCCGCCGGCGCAGAACAGCGCGTGCCTCGCCCGCGTCTCACCGCCGGTGTGCGTCAGCCGCAGCCACCCGGACGAGACGCGCACCCCGGTGACGCCGCAGCCGGTGGTGATGGTGCCGCCGGCCGACTCCACATCGTCCGCATACGCGGCGGCCACCCGGCCGTAGTCGACGATGCCGGTCGCGGGCGAGTGCAGCCCGTCCAGCGCGCGCACGTGCGGCTCGATCTCGGCGATGCGGTCGCGATCCACCCGTGCAAGGCCGGGCACACCGTTGGCGATGCCGCGACGCTCGAGCTCGTCCAGGCGCACCACCTGCCCGGGGTCCGTTGCCACGATCAGCTTGCCGCACCGCTCGACCGGGATCTGTCGCGCCTCGCAGTACTCGTACAGCTCGCGGGCACCGGCCACGCACAGCGCGGCCTTCAGCGATCCCGGCTGGTAGTAGACGCCCTGGTGAACGACGCCGGAGTTGTGGCTGGTCTGGTGCATGGCGATCGCCCCTTCGCGCTCCAGCACCTGCAGCGACAGCCGCGGATGGCGGCGGGCCAGCTCGCGGGCCGTGGCCAGGCCGAGGATGCCGGCACCGACCACCGCGAGCTCGCACTCGCCGCGGGGGCCGCTCATCCCTGCCTCAGCGTGCGCACGAACACGTAGTTCGCGTCGCCCAGGGCGAGCTCCTGCCCGCGAACGGCCGACGCAGCTACCGGGAGCGCGGCTTGCCGTGCGGCAGCAGCGCTGCTGAGACGACCGCGAACACCGCGACCACGACCAGCAGTCCGCCCTCGACCGCCAGGAACATGTCCTGGCTGATGTCGCCCACCAGCCAGTGATAGGGCACGCCGGTGAGTGCGGCCACCAGGCCGCAGGCGCCGCCGGCCACGGCCATGATCCGTGTCAGCCGGTAGGCCCCCTCCGAGCGGGTGTCGCCGGGCATGTGCATCGCGAGGATCGCGATCAGCCCGGTGCACAGGCAGGACAGCCCCAGCAGCACCATCGCGGTACCTGCGGTCCGTGACCCCTCATACAACAGACCCTCGATCACCCGCCGAGGCTACACGCGTTTTTCTCCGCAGGCAACGAGTCTTCACAGACTCCATACAACCTGTCAACCTGGCCGGCGCGACACGGGTGGCGGCTAGTTGCCTTTCTTCGTCTTCTTCTTGGTCGTGGGTGGCGCCGCCGCCTGGGCTGCCGCCACGCCGGCTGCGTACCCCGACGCGTAGCCCGCCGTGCGCCCCTTCTTGATGCCTGCGGCGCGGCCCTTCTTGATGCCGGCCACCATCCCGTCGTGCTTGCCTTGGCGGTATCCCGCGTTCTGGCCGGTGTCCTTGCCCTTGGCCAGGCCGGCCGCGTACCCGGCATCATGGCCGCTCTGGTATGCGCTGTGCTGGGCTGCTGCGAGATCGGACTGTGAGATGCCCGAGCCCGTGTGCACGGTGTAAGCGGCGATGCCCACGACCATCGAGAGCATGGCCGCGAGCGCCAGCGCAAGCAGCAGCGCGGCCGGGCTGAAGCGCGGCAGCGAGATCGGAAGCGGGTTTGATGAGGTCGATGACATGGGACCTCAGACGTGCTTAGCCCTCTACGGCGAATCTCCTGCCCAGCGTCGCAATCCGCTCCAGCGACTCCTCACGGCCCAGCAGCACCAGGCTCTCGAACAGGCCGGGCGCCACGGTGCGCCCCGAGATCGCCACGCGAACCGGCCCGAACAGCACCCGCGGCTTGAGGCCGGTCTCCTCGCAGGCGCCGCGCAGCGCCTCCTCGATCGACCTCGCATCCCACTCCACCACGCGCCGCAGCGCCTCGGTGGCTGACTCCAGCGCGCGGGGCGCGTCCGGGTCGTCGAGCACCCGTCCGACCGCCTCGTCGTCGTAGGCCACCGGCCCGAACAGGAACCCCGCGAACGCCTCGAACTGCGACAGTTCCCGCAGCTTGTCCTGCACCACCGGCGCCACCTCGGCCACACGCTTGGGATCGGCCGCCAGCGGCGACCCGCTCCGCTCCAGGTAGGCCTGCAGCTCCGCGGCGAACCGCCCGGGCTCAAGCAGCCGCAGGTGCTCCCCGTTCAGCCACTCCAGCTTGGCGACGTCGAACACCCCTGGGCTGCGGCTGACCCGCTCGATCGAGAACCGCTCGACCAGCTCGGGAGTGGTCATGACCGTGGTCTTGTCGTCGAAGCTCCAGCCGATCAGGGCCAGGTAGTTGCGCATCGTCTCGGCCAGGTACCCGCGATCGTGGAACTCCTCCACCGAGACGGCGCCGTGCCGCTTGGAGAGCTTCTTCTTGTCCGGCCCCAGGATCATCGGCAGGTGCGCGAATAGCGGCTCCGGCGCGCCCAGCGCCCGGTAGACGGCCAGCTGCCGCGGCGTCGATGAGAGCAGGTCCTCGCCACGCAGCACATGGGTGATCCCGGCATCGATGTCGTCGACCGGGTTCGCGAACTGGTAGGTCGGGGTGCCGTCGGAGCGCAGGATGATGAAGTCGCCCTGGAGCGCGTTGTCCCACTGAACAACGCCGCGCACCATGTCCTCGATCACGGTCTCACGGGCCGGGTCGAAACGCATCCGCACGGCCGACGTGCGCCCCTCCGCCTCGAACGCCGCACGCTGCTCGTCGGTCAGGTCGCGGCAGCGCCCGGAGTAGATCAGCGGCAGCTGTGCCGCTTGGCGCTGCTTGCGCTCGGCCTCCAGCTCCTCTGGCGTGCAGTAGCAGCGGTAGGCGCCGCCCTCGGACACCAGCCGTTCAGCGATTTCGCCGTAGACGGGCAGTCGCTCGGTCTGGCGGATCGGGCCCTCGTCCCAGTCGATGCCGAGCCACTCCAGCACGCGCAGCGCCTGGTCGACCGCCTCGTCGGTCGAACGGGCTCGGTCGGTGTCCTCGAACCGGAGCACCAGCGATCCGCCGGTATGCCGGGCGTAGAGCCAGTTGTAGAGCGCGGTGCGGGCGCTGCCGACGTGCAGCAGCCCGGTCGGGGAGGGCGGAAACCTGACTTTCACCGGTCGCTCGGGCATTCCGCTGATCCTACAGACAGGTGGGATCTAGACTGCTCACCATGCTGCTGGGCGCCCACGTATCGAGCACAGGCGGAATCGACACCGCCGTCGACCGGGCCGAGGCGCTGCGCCTGCGGTCGATCCAGATCTTCAGCCAGAGCACGCGCATGTGGCGCCAGACCAACCACACGCCGGAGGCCATCGCACGATTCCGCGAGCGGCGAACCGAGACCGGCCTGGGCGCCGTCGTGATCCACGCAACCTACCTGATCAACCTCGCCGCCACCGATGACGCCGTCTACGCCAAGTCGCTGAAGGCGCTCTCGTCCACCGTCGGCGTGGGCACCGCCATCGGCGCCGACGGCGTCGTGTTCCACGTCGGCAGCCACCTCGGCCGCGGCCTCGAAGCCGCCATGCACCAGATCGTGCCCGGGCTGCAGGTGGTGCTCGGAGAACGCGACCCGGACGGCCCCTGGCTGCTGCTCGAAAACAGCGCCGGGCACCAGGGCACGATCGGCGTCACCGTCGAGGAGCTGGCCCTGATCATCGACGAGCTGGGACGGCCGCAGCAGGTCGGCATCTGCCTCGACACCTGCCACCTGTTCGCGTCCGGGATCGACATCACCACGCCTGAGGGGGTCGACACACTGCTCGACGAGGTCGACTCGCGGATCGGCCTTGACCGGCTGCGCTGCCTGCACGTCAACGACTCCAAGATGCCGTTCGGCTCGAACCGAGACCGGCACGCCAACATCGGCCAGGGCGAGATCGGCAAGAGGCTGTCGGTGATGCTCGGGCACCCGAAGCTGCAGGAGCTACCGGCCATCGCCGAGACGCCGGGATCCGACAACCGCGGGCCGGACAGGGCCGAGATGGCCCGATTCACCCGCATCCACCGGGCGGGCGTGAAGCAGTGGCAGACGGTGACGTCGTCGAGATAGGCGCGGCGGCGCCGCTGCCGGTGTCGGAGCTCGACTTCCGCTTCACGCGATCTGGCGGCCCCGGCGGACAGCACGTGAACACGTCCAGCACGCGGGCCGAGCTGACGTTCCACCTGGCCGGCTCGCCCACACTGACCGACCAGGAGCGCGAGCGGGCGATGCGGCGGCTGCGGTCGCGGCTGGACAGCGAGGGCCGGCTGCGGGTGGTCGCTCAGGACGAGCGCAGCCAGAGCCGCAACCGATCGCTGGCGCTGCGGCGCTTCGCGGAGCTGATGCAGCGGGCGCTGGCACCGCCGCCGCCGCCGCGCCGTCCCACGCGACCCAGCCGGGCCGCAGCCACGAAGCGCATCGAGGGCAAGCGGCGGGCGGGCCAGAACAAGCGGCTGCGGCGCCCGCCGGACGCCGACGACTGATGGTTGATTCCACGAGATGCGTGGATGCTGGGCGCGGGATGGGGCGCGTTGGACGTCGGGAGCGTCTGCAGGGCAGGCTGGGTATGTCCTGGCCAAGGACGATCGCGGCGTCCAGCGTGTCCCAGACAAGATCCAGCGCCGCGCAGCTCGTGGAATCAACCATCTAGGTCTAGGCCTCCGGAACCACTCCGTAGTGCAGGTGCACGACGCCGCTTGCGAACCGGCGCTCGTCCAGCAGCTCCAGCCGCAGCGCCACTCCGCCCGGCAGCGCCCGGGTGCCTCCTCCCATCAACAGAGGCGCCAGGAACAGATGGCACTCGTCCACCAGCCCGGCGGCCAGCGCCTGCCCGGCCAGCTCCGGTCCGCCGATCGAGATGTCGCGCTGCGTCGTCCCCTTCATCTGCCGCACGGTCTCCGGATCGAACTCCCGCTCGATCCGCGTCCGCTCGCTCGCGACCGCCTCCAGCGACCTCGAGTAGACGATCTTGTCGGCCGCCCACCAGATCTCGGCGAAGTCGCGTATCACGTCCGGCTCGCCGGCCGTCTCCATCGTCTCCCACGCCACCATCACCTCGTACATGCGCCGCCCGTAGAGGTGCGTCCCGACCGTCCGCTCCAGATCGTTGACGAACGCGTGCAGCTCCTCGTCGGGTGCCAGCCGGTCGAACTTCCCCTGCTCGTCGGCGACGTAGCCGTCGAGCGATGCGATCGCGGAGTAGATCAGGCGCGCCATGCTCAGGCCTGGATCGTGACCGGGCCGCCCAGCGGCACGATCCGCTCCAGCAGCCGCAGCGCCGGCCGCGGCACGCGGATGCAGCCGAGGCTGGCGTACCGCCCGATGCTGCTCGGCTGAGAGGTGCCATGGATCGCGATCTGGCTGCCGCCGCGCCAGCCTCGCAGGAGCTGCGACTGATGCACGGACAGCCCCAGGGCGAAGCTGCCGTAGGTGCTGCCAGGTGGGAACGTGACCCGGTCGGTGACCGAAAAGCGCCCGGTCGGCGTCGGCGTCGAGGCCATGCCGGCCGCCACCGGGAACGATCCCAGCAGCCTGCGGCCGCGCAGCACCGACAGGCGCAGCCGCGACAGGTTCACAACGACCCGCACGCGCGTCCAGCGCAGATCCAGCTCGGCCAGGTCGATCCGGGCCGTCTTGGGAGTGCCGAAGGTCGGGATCAGCGCCACGCCATGGCGGCCGTGGTGGTGCAGGATCAAAAGCCAGGTGTCGCTGCCCAGGGGTGTTACCGGACGCACCCACCCGGCACCGGTGCGGATCGGCACCGTCACCCGGCCGATCAGCGCCGCGCCGGCCGGCATGTGCGGCGGCAGCGACCAGGCCACCGGCTTCGCGGGCGCGGCGGGGTGTGGCTGCACGGTGCCTGCGACGGCGGGGGCGGTATGCGATCCGCTGCCGGCCGTGCTCAGGCCGATCGCGACGACCCCGATCATGGCCAGCGCGGTCACCGCGAGCAGGCGGACGAGGACACGCACCGGGATCACGCAGTCGGCCGGGTGTTCTCGATGACTCTGAAGGACGGCCGATCCGGCAGCTCGTAGAACTCCGGGTTGATGCAACCGAGCGGCTCGGCGCGGTGCTCGTAGGCGCGCTCGATCTCGGCCGGGCACATCGGCAGCGGCTCGCGCACGGCGCGGATGGCT
The DNA here is from genome assembly GCA_035473255.1 of Gaiellales bacterium. Classification (GTDB taxonomy): domain Bacteria; phylum Actinomycetota; class Thermoleophilia; order Gaiellales; family JAICJC01; genus JAICYJ01. The sequence goes on along the minus strand of DATIOK010000117.1, from coordinate 30,746 downwards.
CCGAACCCGTTGCGCCGCTTGCGCGCCCGCGTCAGGTGCTCGACGTCGATGGCGACGCCGAAAACGCCCTGCAGGCAGCCCGCGTACTTGTGGCCGAAGGCCTCGTAGGCGTACAGGAACGGACAGCCCTGCTCCATGCACCGCTGCGGGTGGATCACTTTCTGGCAGACCACGCCGCAGCGGCGACATTCCACCTCGTCGCGCTGCTCGGCCAGCGGTAGTCGGGATCGCATGGCGCCCATCGGGACCAGTCTACCCTCGACCCGCTCAGATGCGACCCCGTGGTGGCCGTCGCCACCAGTCCGTCACAGATCGAGCCGGGCCTCCTCCAGATCCAGCTCGCGGTGCACCTCCCGCATCGCGTCGTCGCCGATCGCCCCGGCACCGCGCAGCTCGACGACCGCCTGGCGCTCCGCCTCGATCAGCTCACGCAACAGCTGCTGATAGGCGGCCGACCGCTCCTCGATCGCGCCGTCACCGTCGCCCGTGTAGCGCTCGGCGAACCGGTTGCGCCGGAACTGGTACAACCTGCGCAGGCGCTCGGCCGTGTCCTCGCGCACCCACTCCTCGTCGCTCAGCTCGTCGATCCTGTTGAGTGCCGCATCGGCAGCGTGGATGCGAGCCTTCACGGCCTCGCGCTCGCCGACGCCGTCGTCCTCGAGCCCCAGCGCCCGGATCACCAGCGGCATCGTCAGCCCCTGGCCGACCAGCGTGGCCAGGATCACGGCGAGGGTCAGGTAGATGATCAGATCCCGCCCCGGGAAGCCCGCGCCGGCGTCGGTGTGCAGGGGGATCGCCAGCGCCGCGGCCAGCGAGACGGCGCCGCGCATCCCTGTCCACGAGATCAGGGCCGGGTACTGCCAGGGCGGGTAGGGATCGGCGGCGCGGATCCGTTTGCTGAGCGCACGCGGCACGTAGGTGGCGGGAAACACCCACAGGAACCTGATCACGATCACGGCCGCGACCACCGCCAGCGCCTGCCACGCCAGCGTGGTCGTGATGTGGCCGCCGAGCGCGTCCAGCACCGCCGGCAGGCTCAACCCGACCGTCACGAACAGCAGGCCGTTCAGCAGGAAGGTGAGGATCTCCCAGACCGCGTCGCCCTGCAGCCGCGTCTCGACCGTCGTCAGCTGCGGCGTGTACCAGCCCACGTAGACGCCCGCCGTCACGACCGCCAGCACGCCGGAGGCGCCCAGCAGATAGGCCGGGATGAACGTGAAGTAGCCGGTCAGAAGCGCGATCGTGATCTCGAGCGGCGGGTTGTGCAGCCGCAGGCGCACCTGCCGGATCACCCAGCCCAGCGCCAGGCCGATGCCGACGCCGCCGACCACCGTCCAGATGAACGACAGGGTCACGCTGGTCGCGCTGATCGTGCCGGTGACCACGGCCAGCACCGCGAACTTGTAGAGCACCAGCGCCGACCCGTCGTTGACCAGCCCCTCGCCCTCGACGATCGCGACGATCCGCCGCGGGATGCCGAACCGCTGGGCGATGGATGTGGCGGCCAGCGGATCGGTGGGCGATACGACCGCGCCCAGCACGAACGCCGACGACCACGGCAGCCCGTTGACTGCCGAGTGCGCGACCCAGGCCACGCCCGCGGTGGTGCACAGCACCAGGCCGGTCGAGAGCAGGCCGATCGGGCGCTTGTTGGCACGCAGGTCGCGCAGCGACGTGAAGAACGCCGCCGAGTAGAGCAGCGGCGGCAGGATGCCGAACAGCACCACCTGGGGCGGGATCTGGATCTCGGGCATGCCAGGGGCAAAGCCGAGCGCCAGGCCGCCCAGCACCAGCAGGATCGGGTAGGGCACGCGCAGCCGCGGCGCGGCAGCCAGCAGCGCCGTGAACGCGACCAGCAGCGCCAGTGCCACGGCCAGATCGTGATTCGAGATCGTCACTGCCGATCAGTCTAGGCGGCGGCTCAAATCAGTCGTCGAAGCGGTGCCGGACGACCATCCGCTTGGCCGCACCGGCCTCGTCCAGCCGCGCCACCGGTCTCGTGTGCGGCGCCGATTTGAGCAGGTCGGGGTCGCTCGCGGCCTCGCCCACGATCGCCAGCATCGCCTGGCAGAACGCGTCCAGCGTCTCCTTGGCCTCGGTCTCGGTGGGCTCGATCATCAGCGCCTCCGGCACGACTAGCGGGAAGTAGACGGTGGGCGGGTGGAACCCGTAGTCCATCAGCCGCTTGGCCACGTCCAGCGCGGTCGCGCCGTACTCGCGCTTGAGGCCCCGTGCCGACAGCACGAACTCGTGCATGCAGTGGCGGTCGTAGGGCAGCTCGTAGTCGTCCTTCAAAAGCGCCAGCATGTAGTTCGCATTCAGCACGGCGATCTCGGACATGTCCCGCAGCCCCGGCCCCCAGCAGCGGATGAAGGCGTAGGCGCGTACGAACACGCCGAACGGCCCGCCGAACCCGCGCACCCGGCCGATCGACTTGGGCCGGTCGTGGTCGAGCCGGAACTCGTCGCCGTCGCGCACCACCACCGGCGTCGGCAGGTACGGCTCGAGGATGTCGCGCACCGCCACCGACCCGGCGCCGGGGCCGCCGCCGCCGTGCGGCTGGGAGAAGGTCTTGTGCAGGTTGAAGTGCAGCACGTCGAAGCCCATGTCGCCCGGGCGAGAGATGCCGCAGACGGCGTTCAGGTTGGCGCCGTCGTAGTAGAGCAGGGCGCCGGCGTCGTGGAAGATCGCCGCTACCTCCTCGATCCGCTCCTCGAACAACCCCAGCGTCGAGGGGTTGGTCAGCATCAGCCCGGCTGTCTGCGGGCCCACCTTCTCCCGCAGGTCGTCGACGTCGATGTTGCCCCGCTCGTCAACGTTCACCTTGCGCATCGTGTACCCGGCCATCGTGACGCTGGCCGGATTGGTGCCGTGGGCGGTGTCGGGGATGACGATCTCGCGGCGCTGCTCGTGCTCGCCGCGGTCTTTGAAATACGCGCTGATCAGTGTCAGCCCGGTCAGCTCGCCCTGTGATCCGGCGGCCGGCTGTAGCGTCACGGCCTGCAGCCCGACCACCTCCGCCAGGATCTCCTGCAGCCGCCACATCAGCTCCAGCGCCCCCTGCGCATCCGCGTCGTCCTGATAGGGGTGCAGGTCACGGAACCCCGGCAGGCCGACCAGCCGCTCGTTGACGCGCGGGTTGTACTTCATCGTGCACGAGCCGAGCGGGTAGAAGCCGGTGTCGATGCCGAAGTTGCGGGTGCTGAGCTCGGTGAAGTGGCGCACCAGCTCCGGCTCGGCCAACTCCGGCAGCCGCGGCGGCTGGGAGCGCTGGAGGTGCTCGGGGATGGCCGCGCCCGGCTCCAGGCCCGGGTCGGGCACCGACGAGGCGCGACGGCCGGCCTGCGACCGCTCGTATATCAGCTTCATGCGGCGACCTCCACGCCCACCGCCGCCAGCGCCTCGGCCAGCCGCTCGATCTCGTCGGGCGTGCGCCGCTCCGTGAAGGCCATCATCAGCGCGTCGTCCAGACCGGCGTAGTACCTTCCGATCGCGTAGCCGGGGTGCACGCCACGTCGCTTGCACTCGGCGATCACCTCGCGGGCCGGGCGTCCGGTGCGCACGACGAACTCGCGCAGAGTTGGCCGGTCGAACGCCGGCGGCAGGCCCAGCCGCCGTTTGGCGTGCTCGGCCAGCGCGTGGGAGCGCTCGCCCACCTCGCGCAGCCCCTCCGGGCCGAGCCACGACAGGTACACCAGGCCGCCCAGCGCCAGCAGCGTCTGGTTCGAGGTGATGTTCGACGTGGCCTTCTCGCGGCGGATGTGCTGCTCGCGCGTCTGCAGCGTCAGCACGAAGCCACGGCGGTTCTCGAGGTCGACGGTCTCGCCCACGATGCGGCCGGGCAGCTGCCGGGCGTAGTCCTGGCGGGCGGCCAGGAAGCCGTACTGGGGGCCGCCGTAGGACAGGTAGTTGCCGGCCGGCTGTCCCTCGCCGATCGCCAGCGCGCATCCGTAGTGGCCGGGGGCCTCCAGCACGCCCAGCGACATCGGGTCGACGTGCGCGACCGGAAGCGCCCCGCCGGCGTCGGCCGCGGCCGCCAGCGCCGGCGCGTCCTCGAGCACCCCCAGGAAGTTGGGCTGCTGGAAGATGACGAGGGCGGCGCCGTCGGCGGCAGCCGCCAGCTGGTCGGGGTCGGTGGCGCCGTCGGTGTGCGGCACCTCGACAACCTCCATGCCGAAGCCCGGCGCGAACGTGCGCACCACCTGGCGCGCCTGCGGGTTCAGCGTCTCGGCCACGACCACCTTGCTGCGGCCGGTGGCCAGCTTGGCGACGTAGCAGGCGTCGGCCGCCACCGTGGTGCCGTCATAGCCCGAGGCGTTCGAGACGTCCATGCCGGTCAGCTCGCAGATCGCGGTCTGGTATTCGAAGATCGCCTGCAAAACGCCCTGGCTCATCTCCGGCTGGTAGGGCGTGTACGCGGTCAGGAACTCGCCGCGCTGCATCATCATGTCGACCACGGCCGGCACGTAGTGGTCGTACATGCCGGCCCCGAGGAACGACAGCTCGCGGCCGACGTCGACGTTGCGCGCGGCCAGCTCGGCCATGTGCGCGGACAGCTCCGCCTCCGACAGCGCCGGGCCGATGTCCAGGGGCCGGCCGAGGCGCACCGCCTCGGGGATGTCGGCGAACAGCTCGTCGATCGAGTCGATGCCGATGGCGGCCAGCATGGCCGCGCGGTCGGCATCGGTCAGCGACGTGAAGCTCACAGCGAGCCGACGTAGCTCGAGTAGCCGGCGGCGTCCATCAGCGAGTCCAGCTCGGAGGGATCCGACATCCGCACCTTCACCAGCCAGCCCTCGCCGTAGGGGTCGTCGTTGACGGTGTTCTCGCTGCCGTCAAGCGCGTCGTTGGTCTCGGTCACCTCACCCGACAGCGGCGCGATCAGCTGTGACACTGCCTTGGTCGACTCCAGCTCCCCGTACTCGCCGCCGCGCTCGATCGCGGTGCCGACCTCCGACGGGGCGAAGTACACGACCTCGCCCAGGCTGTCCTGCGCGTACCATGTGATGCCGAAGGTGGCAACGTCGCCGTCCACCCGCGCCCAGTCGTGCTCCTCGTTGTAGTAGAGACCGTCGGGGTAGCTGGCCTCGCTCATGTGCTCGTCTCCTTGACGTACAGCGGTTTGCGGGATATCGCCGCGGCCAGTCTGCGGCCGCGGACGTCGATCTCGATCGGGGTGCCGGGGTCGCCGGCCGCGGTCGGCACGTAGCCCATGCCGATGCCAACATTCAGCGAGGGGGACATGGTGCCGCTGGTGACAACGCCCTCGGGAAGGATCGGCATTCCCTGGCGGGGGATGCCGCGCTCGCTCATGGTGAAGGCCACCAGCTTGTCGGGCACGCCCGACCGCTTCTGCTCGCGCAGCGCTTCGGCACCTATGAAGTCCTTGGCGTCGAGCGCGCACACCCAGCCCAGGCCGGACTCGAGCGCGGTGCGCTCGAGCGACAGGTCGTTGCCGTAGAGCGGATAGCAGACCTCGAGCCGCAGCGTGTCGCGGGCACCCAGCCCGCAGGGCACGGCGCCGGCCGCGACGATCGCGTCCCACAGCTCACCCGCCCGCTCCATCGCGCACATCAGCTCGACCCCCGGCTCACCCGTGTATCCGGTTCGGGCAACGAGGGCCGGCACCCCGCAGACCTGCGCCTCGGCAAAGCCGAACGGCACCAGCTGCGGCAGCTCGATCAGACCCAGCGCGGTCGGTCCCTGCAGGGCCAGCATCGCCGTCTGCGACGAGCGGTCGTCCAGCGTCACGTCCTCGCCGAGATGCCGCTCCAGCCAATCGCGGTCGTCGTCGACGCGGGAGGCGTTCACCACCAGCAGCAGGTGGTCGTCGGCGAACCGGTAGGCGATCAGGTCGTCGATCGGGCAGCCGCGCTCGTCCAGCAGCAGCGTGTACTGCGCATGGCCGGCGCCGATCCGGTCGAGGTCGTTGGACAGCATCCGCTGCGCAAAGGCCAGCGCGCCGGCCCCGCGCAGCTCCAGCTGGCCCATGTGCGACACGTCGAACACGCCGGCCGTGGTGCGCACGGCCAGGTGCTCCGGGATGATGCCCTGGTACTGCACCGGCATCTCCCAGCCGGCAAACGGAACGATCCGCGCACCCGCCTCGACATGGCGGTCAAACAGCGGCGTCCGGCGCAGCGCGGTCTCCTCAGGCATTGCGGGCAGGCAGTCTACCTTGACGGCCAGCCGCCGCGGCGATGCCGCCCACACTGGGGTTTCAGGACGGCCGCGAACGGGCTACGATCGATACGCGACCAGGCGGCTCGTGCCTCCCGGTTGACCTCGACGCCGGTGCTCCGGCGGCACCCGCCGCCGGGGTTGCCGCTCTCTCACGGACCCCTACTGGTCGCGCAAGAAGCTGGGGATCTCGAGCGCCTCTCGCGGCACCTCGAAGTCGCCCGCGTCGGTCTCCTCGAGCTTGGATCGGTCGGCGGTGCCGGTCGCAAAGGCGGCCGCCGGGCGCGCCCGCGAGCCGCGGTCGAAGCCGGTCGCGATCACGGTCACCCGCACCTGGTCACCCATCGCCTCGTCGATCACGGCGCCGAAGATGATGTTCGCATCGGCGTCGGAGGCGCTGCCGATGATCTCGGCCGCCTCGTTCACCTCGAACAGGCCCAGGTCGGCGCCGCCGGTGATGTTCAGGAGGATGCCGGTGGCACCCTCGACCGAGGCCTCGAGCAGCGGCGACGAGATGGCTGCGCGAGCGGCCTCGCCGGCACGGTTCTCGCCGCTGGCCAGACCGATGCCCATCAGCGCCGAACCGGCCTCGCGCATGATCGTGCGCACGTCGGCGAAGTCGAGGTTGATCAGGCCGGGCACCGTGATCAGGTCGGTGATGCCCTGCACGCCCTGCCGCAGCACGTCGTCGGCGATGCGGAAGGCGTCGACGATCGACGTGCGCTTCTCCACCACCTGGAGCAGGCGGTCGTTGGGAATGATGATCAGCGTGTCGACCTTCTCGCGCAGCGCCCGGATGCCCTGCTCGGCCTGGTCGCCGCGCTTCTGGCCCTCGAACGTGAACGGCCGCGTCACCACGCCCACCGTGAGGGCGCCCAGCTCGCGGGCGATCTCGGCGATGATGGGAGCCGCGCCGGTGCCGGTGCCGCCGCCCTTGCCGGCCGTCACGAACACCATGTCGGCGCCCTTCAGCGCCTCCTTCAGCTCGTCGCGGCTCTCCATCGCGGCCTCGCGGCCGATCGATGGGTCGGCGCCGGCGCCGAGGCCACGCGTGATCTTCGAGCCGATGTGGATCTTGACGTCGGCATCGCACATGAGGAGCGCCTGCGCGTCGGTGTTGACGGCGATGAACTCGACGCCGCGGAGGCCGGCGTCGACCATGCGGTTGACGGCATTGGTGCCACCACCGCCAACGCCCACGACCTTGATAACGGCCAGGTAGTTCCCGCTCTGATCCCTCATGATTGCCTTACCTCCGTCGCGGCCCCTGCTGCCGGCTACATCTCACGGTCAGCCTGAGAGTGCTCCCAAAAAGACGTTGAGCCCGCCTGGCGAGCCGAAATCCACTCGGCCTACAGGGGGCACGGTCGCCAGGGTACCTCGCCCAACCCTCGGTGTCAAGCCGAACCTGATGGAGTGAACTCTCACCTTAAACTTGAGGGTAAGGTGGATCGCAGGCCGTAGGCGGGGCGGCCGGGCGCGGACACGTCGATGTAGGACAGGTCGTGTCGCTGCTGCCCGGTGATCCGGCGCATCACGCGCTGCACCACGGCCAGCTTCAGGGCCAGGTCGTCGGGCGTCCCAAGGCGCAGGTTGATGTGGGTGCCGACCAGCGCAGACACCGTCCCCGAGTTGGCGGTGAGCTTGGTGATGCGACCGACGCGGCCCCGGAATCCGGCGGGGGTATGCGACAGCACCGACAGCGCGGCGCGGACGTTGGCGTCGCCGGTCGTGCTGCCCACGAGCAGCGTGGTGCCGGCCGGCAGGGACACCGCCGGCAGGCCAGCCGGCGACTTCGAGCGCATCTCCAGCACGCGGCCGTCAGGAGAGACCAGGTAGTCCGCCTTGCCAACGGTGACGACCATCGAGGGGTGCTCGACGCGAACGGCCACGGCCAGGGTGTGCGGGAACGCTCGATCGACCGACACCGAGCGGATGTAGGGCATGTCGCTGAGCGATCCGGCGATGGCCCCGCGGTCGACCGACAGCAGGTTGCGGCCGTGCGCCTCGCGCTCGACGGTCGCGTGGATCTTGCGCGCCAGCGACGGAGGCGCGCCGGTCACCCGAACGCTGTCGACGGCGAAGGCGGAGGACATCGCGATCAGCTTGTAGCCGGCCAGGGCGACCAGCGTCCCCAGCACGGCGAGCAGCACGGTCAGCCTGCGTCGCCCCTGCGCGCGGACGAGTTCGCGGCGGCGAATCAGGAGTGCATCATCTATGCCCGAGACGAGCTGCACGGCCACCTTTTCGGCGGCGGCCGAGGGAAACCTGCCGGCGGCCCCTAGCCCGGAATCAGCGGTTGAAGTGGACGGCGCGCCACTCGGGCAGCTCCGGGATCACCGCGCCCTCGCCGGGCTCTCCCCAGCGCGCCGCCAGGCACAGCAGCGCACGCGGAGCGCTGGCCGCGATCACGACCAGCGCCGCCTCTCCGGACTGCCGGTCGAGCAGCAGCAGCCCCAGCGTCGCCAGGATCAGCAACGGCAGCCCGTAGACGACGGTCGCGGCCTGGCCAGGCGTTGCGCCTTTTCGCGTGAGTGCGGCAACCGGATTCATGCCTCAATCGTAGCGCTCACGGCGGGCCGGTCGGCCAGGGGTACGATGTGCGCGATGGGCAGGCGCCACGACAAGCGTGCCGGCCGGTTTCGGCGGAAGGTGATATTCGCCGGAAGCGTCGTCCTGCTCGATGCCGTTGCGCTTCGGATCCGGTCGGGACGGTTGGGTGGACATGTGATCGTGCGCTGCCGCCGGGGCCACCTCTTCACCACGATCTGGATCCCCGGCGGCTCGCTGAAGTCGCTGCGGCTCGGCTGGTGGCGATTCCAGCGGTGCCCGGTCGGCCATCACTGGTCGGTCGTGACCCCGGTCAAGGTCGTGGAGCTGACCGAGCAGGAGCGCCGCAGCGCCGGCGAGACTCGCGACATCCTCCTGCCCTGATCAGGCCTCGGGCAGCGCGATCGGCCCCAGCATCTGCACCTCGTGCTCGAGCTCCACGCCCTCCTTGCGCGCCCGCCGCCGCGCCTCGGCCATCAACGCGATCACGTCGGCCGATGTCGCGTGGCCGTCCACGTTCTCGATGAAGTTCGCGTGCACGGGCGAGATGCGAGCACCTCCGATCCTGTAGCCCTTGAGGCCGCAGCGCTCCAGCAGCCGCCCGGCGCCCAGCTGCTCGGACGGGTTCTTCCAGACGCTTCCGAACGTGCGCACGCCCGACGGCTGCGCCTCTTTGCGTCGCCGCTGCATGTCGCGCACGGTGGCCGCGATCGCGGCGCTGTCCCCGGCCGACAGCGACAGCCGCGCGGCCGCCACCACCTCACCGGCCGTCACGTTCGACCCGCGGTAGCGCATCGCCAGGGCATCGGCACCGCCGCTTCGCTCCCCGTCGCCGGCCAGCACCAGCGCCTCGGCCAGCACGTCGCGCATCTCGCCCCCGTACGCGCCCGCGTTCATGCGCACGGCGCCACCGACCGTGCCTGGGATCGCGCAGCCGAACTCGACGCCCGACAGCCCCCACTCCGTCGCCCGCCGCACCACCGCGGCCAGCGACGCCCCGCCGCCGCACCGGATGGCATCGCCGTCGCGGTCGATCGCGGCCAGCTCGCCGGCCAGCCGCAGCACCAGCCCGTCGAAGCCGGAGTCGGCCGCCAGCAGGTTTGAGCCCAGGCCTATCACCGCCATCTCGACGTCCTCCGCCTGCCGCCAGCGCAGCAGGTCACGCAGCTGGCCGGTCGTCTCCGGCCGCGCGAAGTAGGCGGCCGGCCCACCCGTGCCCACCGTCGTCAGCCGCGCGATCGGGACGTCGCGCTCGACGAACGGCGGCGCCTCCGTCACGCCTGCTCCAGCAGCATGTCCCCCACCCGCCGCACATCGCCTGCGCCCATCGTCACCACCATGTCGCCGCGGCGGATGCGGCTGCGCAGGTAGCGGGCGCCGGCGTCCAGGGTGGGCTCGTAGGCGAGCGGCATACCCGGCCGCGCCTCGCTGACCGCGTCCACCACCAGCTTGGCGGTGACGCCCTCGAGCGGATCCTCACGGGCCGGGTAGATCTCGGTCACCACCACCTCGTCGGCGGTCGCCAGCGCGCGGCCGAAGTGGAACGCCAGCGCCTCGGTGCGCGAGAACAGGTGCGGCTGGAAACACACCACCACCCGGCCGGGCGCCCAGGTGCGTGCCGCCTCGATCGTGGCCGTCACCTCGGTGGGATGGTGAGCGTAGTCGTCGACGATCCAGATGCCGTCACGCTCGCCACGCAGCTCGAACCGGCGGCCCGCACCCGCGAACTCGGCGAGGGCGGCCGCTGCCTCGGCCACGTCGACGCCGGCCAGCGCGTGCAGGCCGGCAATCGCCGCCGCAGCGTTGAGGGCGTTGTGGGCGCCGGGCAGCGCCAGTGTCACGTGCAACGGCGTGCCCTCCGGCGTGCGTAGCCAGAACCCCGTGCTGCCGGCGGCCTGCTCGACGGCGCTGACCTGCCACTCGACGTCGCCGTAGCCGAACCGCTGTACCACTGCCTCGGTGGGCAGCGACAGCGACTCATGCTGGATCAGCGCGCCCGAGGCCGGCAGCTCCATTGTCCAATCCGAGAACAGGCGCTCGAGCTCGCTCATGCCGGCGAACCGCGTGTGGTGGTCGAGCTCGATGTTGAGGACGACCGCCACCCGCGGCCGCAGCAACGACAGCGAGCCGTCCGACTCGTCGGCTTCGGCCACCAGGATGGTGCCGCCGCCGGGCCCCGCGTTTCCTCCCAGCTGCGGTACCTCGCCACCGATCAAGTAGGTGGGGTCCAGCCCCAGCCGCTGCGCCGCGTAGGCGATCATGGCCGACGTCGTCGTCTTTCCATGGGCGCCTGAAACGCAGACGGATCGCCGCGACGCCACCATCTCGGCCAGCAGCTGGGCCCGGTGCAGCCGCGGCAGCGACAGGTCACGGGCGGCCAGCAGCTCCGGCTCGCCGGCCGAGATCGCCGACGACACGACCAGCTCCATCCCCTGCTCGAGGTGGGCGGGGTCGTGCTCGAGCGAGACCGGGACGCCGAACCTGACCAGACGGTCGGAGTACGGCGATGCGGCCCGGTCGCAGCCGCTCACGTCCGCGCCCCAGGCATAGGCGACCGTGGCCAGCGCCGACATGCCGGCGCCACCGATGCCGAGCATGTGGAGGCGGCGGCCCGACCAGTTCACGGGGCCAGCTCCAGCAGGTGGCCCGCGATCACCGACGCTGCGTCGGGCCGTGCCAGCCTGGTGGCGGCGACCGCCATCCGCTCACGCCGCTCGTGGTCGACCAGCAGCGCGTTCACCTCCTGGCGCAGCCGCGTTGGCGTGAGGTCGGCGTCGCTGACCATGACGGCCGCGCCGCCCAGGGCGAAGTGCTCGGCGTTCCGGGTCTGGTGATCGGCGGTCACGTTGGGGGAGGGTACGAGAATCGACGGCTTGCCGGCGGCGGCTATCTCGAACACCGAGCCGCCGGCCCGCGCCACCACCAGGTCGGCCTGCTCCAGGTAGTCGCGCAGGTGCGGTGTGTACGCGAGCACGTGGTAGCGATCCGACGCGGCCGACCGGTAGCGGTCGAACTCGCGCTCGCCGGTGACGTGCACGACCGTGAAGCCGGGATCCTTCTCCGCCCAGGCTCCGGTGGCGGCCTCGTTCAGCGTGCGCGCGCCCAGGCTGCCGCCGAACACCAGCACCATCGGGCGCCCCGAGTCCAGGTCGAGACCGTGCCCGTCCGGCCCGCGCTCCGGCAGCGGACGGCCCGTGACCAGGTAGTGAGGCGGCCGCTTGCCGTCGATCGGAAAGCTCAGGAACACGCGGTCGACCAGCGGCGCCGCCATCCGGTTCGCCAGGCCCATGTGCGCGTCCACCTCCAGCAGCGCCGAGGGCAGACGGCTGGTCTTGGCGGCGGCCAGCATCGGGCCGGACACGTAGCCGCCGGCGCCGAACACGACGTCCGGCCGCACCCGCCGGATGATCCGCCGGCAGGCCAGCGGCGCGCCGCCCGCCCGCCACATGGCACGCAGCAGCTCCGGGGAGGGACGCCGCGGCAGGCCACTCGCGGCGAAGCGATGGAACGGGTACCCGGCCTCCGGCACCAGCTGCGACTCGATCCTGTCGCCGCCGGCGAAGTCGACCGTCGCGCCGCTAGCCCGTAGCGCGCCGGCCACCGCCAGCGCCGGCACGACGTGCCCCGCCGTGCCGCCGGCGGCGATCAGCACGTGTGGGCTTGGCCTGCTTGGGTTCAGTCGCCTTCACATCCTTCTTCGGACTGCTGCCAGGCTTGGCAGCCTTCGCGGATACCGCGCCGGTGTCCGCCACGTTCAGCAGCACCCCCACCAGGCTCAGCATCACCACCAGGCTGGAACCGCCCGAGCTTATCAACGGCAGCGGCACCCCGGTCAGCGGCAGGAAGCCGAGCACGGCGCCGAAGTTGACGATCGCCTGCCCGGCCACGAGCGTCGTGGTGCCGGCGGCCAGGTATTTCCCGAACGGATCCTTGCAGCGCAGGGCGATCCGGAACCCGAGCCACGTGAACAGCGCGAACGCCAGCACCACCGCCAGGATCCCGACCAGGCCCAGCTCCTCGCCGATCACGGCGCCGATCATGTCGGTGGGCGCCTCCGGCAGGAAGCCGATCTTCTGGGTGCCGTTGCCCACGCCGACGCCGGTGATCCCGCCCGAGCCCAGCGCCAGCAGCGCCTGGATGCTTTGGTACCCGGCCCCGGCCGGGTCCTTCCAGGGATCCAGGAACGACCGGATCCGATCCATCTGGTAGGGCTCGCGGGCGACCGTGTAGGCAACGCCGATCACTCCCACGATCGCCACGCTGCTGAACAGCCGCAGCGGGGTGCCGGCGACCAGCAGGATGCCGCACACCATCAGCGCGATCGCGATGGTGGTGCCGAGGTCGGGCTGGGAGTGGATCAGCAGCAGCACCACCAGCACCACACCGCCCACCGGGTTGAACAGCTGGGCCAGGGTGCGCGGCGGCTTGCGCCGCGAGGCCAGCACCGCCGAGGCGAAGATCAGCACCGCCGCCTTGGCGAACTCCGAGGGCTGGATCGAGATCGGCCCCACGAAGATCCAGCGCTGGGCGCCCTTGATGTTGACGCCGATCCCGGGGACCTTGACGGCCACCAGCAGGGCGATCGAGATGAACAGGATCGGCGCGGCGAAGTAGCGCAGGCGCCGGTACGAGAAGCGCGCCAGCACCAGCATCGCGATCACCCCCACGGCCGCGTACACCGCCTGCCGGGCAAGAGCGCCCACCGGATCCTGCCCCTGGACCACGGCCGTGCCGCTGGACGCGCTGTAGACCATGATCAGCCCGAAGGCGACCAGGCCCAGCGTCACCAGCAGCAGCAGGTGGTACTCGAGCTGAGGCGAGGAGCGAGCCGCACGCCGCCGCACCCGCTGGACGTCAGCGACCAACCGGCACCTCCTGCGCCAGCTGCGCGAACGCCAGGCCGCGCTCGGCGTAGTCCGTGAACTCGTCGAAGCTGGCGCAGGCCGGCGACAGCAGCACCACGTCTCCGGCCTGGGCGCCGGCTGCGGCGGCGGCCACCGCGGCCGCCATCCGCGGGTGGCGGCGGTGCGGCACACCGGCGGCGGCCAGCGCGGCCGCGATCTGCCCGCCCGCCTCGCCGTACACGTCCACCGACACGACCGGGCCGGCGGCGACGGCGGCGGCCAGTCCCGCGAACGATGAGCCCTTCAGCGATCCGCCCAGCACCAGCCGGACACCGCCCTGGTATGCGGTCAGCGCCTTGATCACGGCCTCCGGGTTGGTGGCCTTGGAGTCGTCGACGAAGCTGACGCCCTCCCGCAGGGCCACCGTCTGCAGCCGGTGCGGCGGAGGAGTGAACGAGCGGAGCGCGCGGTCGCGCGCCTCCCGGGACACGCCGACGGCCTCCGCCGCCGCAGACGCGGCCAGCGCGTTCTCGAGGTTATGGTCGCCACGGATCGACGAATGTTCCCAGTCGATCCGGTCGGACTGATCGCGGCTGAACCAGACGCGACGAGCGGCGCCGGGGATCTCGGCCTCGCGCAGCACCGGGTCGTCGGCGTTCAGCACGGCCGTGTCCTCGGCGGTCTGGTTCTCGAACAGGCGCAGCTTGCTGCGCAGGTACTCGGCGAACGTGCCGTGGCGATCGAGGTGATCGGGGGTGACCTGCAGCACCACGCCCACCCGCGCCCGGAAGCTGTCGATGTCCTCGAGCTGGAAGCTGGACAGCTCGCAGGCGATCCAGGTGGCCGGATCCACGCGACCGGCCAGATCGCAGAGCGGCCGGCCCACGTTTCCGGCCACCTCCACCGGCACGTTGCCGGCGCGCAGCATCGCCCCGACCAGCTCGGTGGTGGTGGTCTTGCCGTTGGTGCCGGTGATGCCGATGATCGGGCTTTGGATCAAGCGGTATCCCAGCTCGACCTCGCTCCAGACCGGAACGCCGGCATCGCGGGCGGATGCGACCAGGGGGTGGTCTCCCGGCGCACCGGGCGACTTCACCAGTGCTGTCACCCCGGTCATCGACACCAGCTCTCCACCGAGTCGGTATTCGACGCCGATCGCCCGAAGCCTCGCCGTGTCCACGTCCGCCGCGTCGTCCACCCCCACCACCTCCGCGCCCGGCATCGTCCGCCGGATCGCATCGCCGGCGGCCAGGCCCGACCGCCGCAGACCCAGCACCACGTAGCGGCCGTCGCTCACCGGAACTTGGAGTAGGCGAGGTAGTAGAGGACGAAGCCGCTGGCGCCGCAGATCGAGGCCAGGATCCAGAACCGCACGATGATCTTGTTCTCGGTCCACTCCAGCATCTCGAAGTGATGGTGGATCGGCGCCATCAGGAACACGCGCTTGCGGGACACCTTGAAGCCGATCACCTGGATCGCGACCGACAGCGCCTCGATCACGAACACGCCGCCGATGATCACCAGCAGGAACTCGGTCTTGGTGAAAACCGCCATCGCCGCCAGCGCCCCGCCCAGGCCGAACGAGCCGGTGTCGCCCATGAACACGTCGGCCGGATAGGCGTTGTACCAGAGGAACCCGACGCAGCCGCCCACGATCGCAGCGCCCATGATCGCCAGGTCGATGCGGCTGGCCGCGCCCTCGGCCGTGAGCCCGCCCGGCGACAGGAACGCCACCACCATCATGGCGGTGTAGGTCAGCATCGCGATCGTCACGGTGCCCGCGGCCAGCCCGTCCAGGCCGTCCGTCAAATTCACGGCGTTGGCGCCACCGGCGACGACCAGGAACAGCAGCAGGTAGTAGGCCGGGCCCAGGTTCAGCCGGACGTCGAGCAAGGGCAGGTAGACATCGGTGGACAGGTGCTGGTGGTGGGCCACATAGCCGAGCGCCGCGGTCACGCCCACCAGGCCCAGCATCTTCCAGCGCCCCGACAGGCCCAGCGAGCGGCTGTGGGACAGCTTGAACCAGTCATCGACGAAGCCGATCGCAGCACAGGCGATGGTGACCCCGGCCACCGTCAGCCCCGGCGTCGTGCGCTTTGTCAGGACGGCAAACGTGACCAGCGCGCAGGCCAGCAGGATCAGACCGCCCATCGTGGGGGTGCCCTGCTTGGACATATGGCCGGCGGGACCCTCCTCGCGGATTTGCTGGCCGAGCGCGTGGCGGCGCACGAAGGCGATGAACGCGGGTCCGGCTGCGATCGAGAGCAGCATCGCGATCACGCCCGCGAGCAGCACCAGCTTCACGGGGCGATCGCCTCCACCGCGTCCTCGAGACCGACCGACCGGCTGGCCTTGACCAGCACCGAATCGCCGGGCTGGATCACATCGCCCAGCGCCTCGCGCAGCTCGGCGACCGTTGCAAACCACCTGCCACCGTAGGCGCGGGACTCCGGCCCTACCGCGACCACGACCTCGATCCCCAGCTCCCCCAGCAGCTCGCCCACCTCGCGGTGGTATGCCGCGGCGCCGGCGCCCAACTCGGCCATGTCGCCCAGCACCGCCACCCGCCGCCGGCCGGCGGCCGATTCCGACAGGTGGTGCAGCGCGGCCGCCATCGAGGTCGGGTTGGCGTTATAGCAGTCGGCGATCAGCAGCCCGCCCCCGGGCAGCTCGATCTCCTCGCCGCGCCAGCGCGAGAAGGCGACGTCGCCCGCGCCCAGCGCCAGCTCGTCCAGCGGCAGGCCAAGGCTGTCGTAAGCAGCCGCAGCGGCCGCCAGGTTGAGGGCGTTGTGACGCGCGGTGAAGTTCACGGGCACGGACAGGGTTCGACCGCGAAGGGCGATCTCCGCCTGCCCGGCGCCGTCCGTGGCCGTGAACGCGCGCAGCTGCACGTCGGCGCCCTCCTCGGCCCCGAAGCTGACCACGGTGCAGCCGAGCCCGGCCAGGTACGGCTCGAGCAGCGGTTCGCCGTATGGCACGATCGCGGTGCCGTCCGCCGGCAGCGCCTGCAGCAGCTCAGCCTTGGCCTGAGCGACGTTCTCGATCGTGCCCAGCAGCTCCAGGTGGACAGGGCCGACGCCGGTGACGATCCCGATCTGGGGACGCGCGATGGCGGCCAGGTGCGCGATCTGGCCCAGGCCGCGCATGGCCATCTCGACCACGGCAACACCGGTGACCGGCTCGATCCGCGCCAGCGTCAACGGCACCCCCAGCTCGTTGTTCTCGTTCTGGCGGCTGGCCACGACGGCCGTATGCGGCTCCAGCAGCGCGGCCAGGATGTCCTTGGTCGAGGTCTTGCCGGTGGATCCGGTGATCCCGACGACGCTGGCCGTGCCCCGCAGGCGCACCTCGCGGGCGACCACCGCCAGCGCGTCCAGCGGGTCGTCCACCGCGATCCGGCCCGGGCCTTCCTGGCCGCGCGGCACCAGCGCGGCCGCGGCGCCGGCGGCCAGCGCGGCATCCGCGAAGTCGGCGCCGTCGGAACGCTCCCCCGCAAGCGCCACGAACAGGTCGCCCGGGGTCACCCGCCGGGAGTCGATGGCGACGCCCGTGACGACCGCCTCCACCCGCGTCTCACCGTGCGTCAGCTCGGCGATCTCCGCGGTTGTCAGCTCGATCACGCCGTCTGCCCCAGCTGCTGCAGCGCCTCGAGCGCAGCCGAGCGGTCGTCGAAGGGCACCGTGTGGTCGGCGAACTGTTGCCCCTGTTCATGGCCCTTGCCGGCGATCACGACGACGTCGCCGGGGCGGGCGGCCGCGACCGCCAACTCGATCGCGCGGCGGCGGTCGAGCTCGACCTTCATGTCGATGCCGTTCATGATCTCGGCCGCGATCGCCGCCGGATCCTCGCTGCGGGGATTGTCGTTGGTGATGATCGCGCGGTCGGCCAGCCGTCGCGCGACCCCGCCCATCAGCCGCCGCTTGCCGCGATCGCGGTCGCCGCCGCAGCCGAACACGCAGATCACGTCGCCGGAGGTGATGCGGCGCGCCGCCGTGAGCACGTTCTCGAGCGAGTCGGGTGTGTGCGCGTAGTCGACCAGCACCGTGAAGGGCTGGCCGGCGTCCACCGGCTCGAACCGGCCCGGCACCCCGTGGAGCGCCGCGATGCCGGCCCGCACCGCCTCGTGTGGCAGCTCCAGCAGCTCGCTCAGCGCCACCACGCAGAGCACGTTTGCCACGTTGAAATCGCCGCGCAGCCGTACGTCCAGCGGCAGCAGGCCGCGCGGCGTCAGCGCGATCAACGAGATCGCCCCGCCCGCCCCGATCTCGACCGACTGCGGGCGCACGGCCGCGCGGTCGTCGTCGGCGGCGTAGCTGAGCACGGGGCCGGCCGCCTCCATCACCAGCCGTCGGCCGTACCGGTCGGCGACGTTGACGGCCGCCGGCCACGCGTCGTTCTCGAACAGCCGGCGCTTGGCCAGGTAGTACTCCTCCATCGTCGGGTGGAAGTCGAGGTGGTCCTGTGTGAGGTTGGTGAAGGCCGCGGCGGCAAAGCGCGTACCGGCCACCCGTTCCAGCGCCAGCGCGTGGGACGACACCTCCATCGCGCAGCTCTGGTCGCCGGCGTCCGCCATCTGCCGGAACTGCGCCTGCAGGTCGATGCTCTCGGGCGTGGTGCGCTTCACCTCGGCCACCTGGCCCCCGATCCGCGACTCGACCGTGCCTAGCAGCGCGGGCCGCAGCCCGGCCGCCTCCAGCACGGAGTACATCAGGAAGCAGGTGGTGGTCTTGCCGTTGGTGCCGGTCACGCCGATCACGTCCAG
Organism: Gaiellales bacterium; assembly: GCA_035473255.1. GTDB lineage: Bacteria > Actinomycetota > Thermoleophilia > Gaiellales > JAICJC01 > JAICYJ01. The sequence continues at coordinate 12,410 of DATIOK010000117.1, read as the reverse complement.
CTCGTGGCTGGGGTGGCCGTAGAAGGTGTCGGCGGCGGGGCCCATCGCTGCCCGCGAGGAGCGCACCAGCAGCTGCGGCAGGTCAATGTCGCGGAAGCGCTCGACCACCAGCGCCACGGCTCCCGCCGCCTCCGCCTGTTCGGCGAAGTCATGGCCGTCGACGCGGAAGCCGGGCACGCAGAAGTGCAGTGCTCCCGGCACGGCCGCAGCGGCGTCGTAGGTGAGCGCGGTGATCTGCCCCGTCGCACCACCCCGCACCTCGAGCGGCCCGATCGTCCCGATCAGGTTCGCGAGTTCCAAGCCTGGCGGGGAGGTTAGTTGACCGGGAGGTCGTGTGGCTTGTCGGGCGGGATCGCCAGATCCTTGGTCAGGAAGGTGGCGATCTGCTGGAAGGCGGGGGCCGCCACGATGCCGCCGAAGATGTTGGTGCGCGGCGAGTTGACCACCACCAGCACCTCGACCCGCGGGTTGTCGGCCGGCAGGAAGCCGACGAACGAGGCCACGTAGTTGCGGGTCGAGTAGCCGAGGCTGTGCGGCAGCGCCACCTGCGCGGTACCGGTCTTGCCGGCCACGGTGTAGCCCGGCACCGACGCGCGGGTGCCGGTGCCGGCGGCGGTGTCGACGACCCCCTTCAGCATGTTCACCAGGGTGTGGTCGACGGTCGGACTCAGGACCCGCCGCGAGACCGGCTTGGGCGCCGGCCGGCCGCCGATCTTCTCCACCACGTGCGGCTCGACCATCACGCCGCCGTTGGCGATGCCCGCGTACATGGCCGCCATCTGCAGCGGCGTGACCGAGATGCCCTGGCCGATCGGGATGTTGCCGATCGAGGAGGAGTACCACTTGTCGGGCGGCATGACGGCGGGCGCCGCCTCGGCCGGCAGGCCGATGTGCGTGCGGCTGCCGAAGCCCCAGCGCCGGATCCAGTCATAGAGCGGCTGCTTGTGCACGAGCTCGGCGATCGTGACCGTGCCCACGTTCGACGACTGCTGCAGGATCTGGGCGGCCGTGAACGTCCTGGTCGGGCGAGGGGCGTCGTCGTGCACGATCCGGTCGCCGACCTTGATCGCGTACGGGATGCGGAACTGCGTCTGCGGCGTGACGATCCCCGCCGTCAGCGCGGCACCCATCGTCACCACCTTGAAGGTCGAGCCGGGCTCGTAGGAGTACTCGACCGCCATGTTGTGGGTGTCGCGGTCGAACTGCTTGAGCTTCAGGTCGTGCACCTTGTTGTTGTCGTAGCCGGGCGCGGTGGCCATCGCCAGAATCGAGCCGTTGCGCGGATCCAGCACCAGCGCGGTGGCCGTGTGCGCCCCCGTGCGGCTCACGGTCGCGTCCAGCACCGACTGCACCTTCTGCTGGATGGAGCGGTCGATCGTGAGCTGGACGTCTCGGCCCTGCTGGGCGCGGCGCAGCGTGACCGTGCTGAGCGGGACGCCGCCGGGGCCGCGCACCTCGAGCTGCTCGCCGGGGTGGCCGCCCAGCACGTTGTTGTACTGGTACTCGATGCCTGACCCGAGCGTCCCGCTGTTGTTTGAGTCGACGTAGCCGATCAGCTGCGCGGCCAGCTTGCCGGACGGGTAGTCGCGGCGCACGGAGTCGACCGTGAACAGCCCCGGCGGGTGCGCCGACATGATCTCGGCGGCGACGGCGGGGTCGAGCTGTGGCAGCACCCTCGCCTGCACCACGTGTGGCGCCGTCAGCCGGCTCTCCAGCAGCTTCACCTCGTTCTTGAATGCCTTCTTGTGCTTGAGCTGGTAGCCCAGCTTCTGGGCGATATAGGACGCGAACTGACCGGGGTCCTGCACCCTGGCCGGGTAGACCATCAGGTCCTTCGCCGGCACGTCGACGGCCAGCGTGTTTCCGGTCGCGTCGAGGATTCGGCCTCGGCTGGTGGCCACCACGATGGTCGAGTTCTGCTGGCCGTGGGCGCGGGCGGCCAGGGCGCTGGCCTGCAGGATCTGCACGTACAGGGCGCGCCCGATCACGACTGCGAAGGCGGCTGCGAATACGAACATGATCAGCCGCAGCCGCTGGTCGGCCTGCTTGCTCACGGCGCCGCTTTACCGCCCTGCCGGCCGGCAGCTCCGCCGGCGCTCGTCGCCGGACGCCTCGCAGCATGCTTCAGCGGGTGCAGACGCAGGTAGTCGCTGCGCTGCGGCTGTGCCGAGACCATGCCGTAGCGGACCGCGTCGGCGTTGATACGACCCGAGCCCGATCGCTGGGCCACGAGCGAGCGCAGCGCGTCATTCTGGGAGCGCAGCGCCGCCTCCTGGCCCTCGATCTTGCTGGCCGAGATCGAGTTGCGAAGCGCCCCCACGTTCAGCGCCACGATGCCGCCCAGCAGGGTGGCGATAAGGAGCACCCACAGCACACCCGGGGCGACAGGCGAGCGCCCCGCGCGCGGCCGCGCCAGCGTGGCCGGCCGGCGGCGGTTCTGCCTGCGCTTGGGGGCGGTCTCGGTTGCCGGCGCCGCGCGACGCGGCCGGGATGGTGCCGCCGGCGCCGGGGCGACGACGCTCACGCCTGCGTCCTTTCTGCCGCCCGCAGCTTGGCCGACGCGGAGCGCGGGTTGACGCAGCGCTCGTCCACGCTCGGCACCACCGCGCGGGTGGTGAGCGCGCGCAGCAGCGGCTCGTGGCCGCACACGCAGATCGGGAAGTCGGGCGGGCAGGTGCAGCCGCGGGCCTGGTTGCGGATGAAGCGCTTCACGATCCGGTCCTCGAGCGAGTGGAAGCTGATCACGGCCATCCGGCCCTCGGGTGCCAGCAGCTCCAGCGCGTGATCGAGGCCCTCGCTGAGCGACTCCAGCTCGTCGTTGACGGCAATCCGCAGCGCCTGGAATGAGCGCTTGGCCGGATGTCCCTGCCCGAACCGGCTGGGCGTGGGGATCGCGGCCTTGATCACGTCGACCAGGTCACCCGTGCGGGCGAACGGCTCGCGTGCGCGTCGGCGCACGATCGCGCGGGCGATCTGCCGGGAGAACCGCTCCTCACCGTAGCCGCGCAGCAGCTGCGCGATCTCGCGCTCATCCCACTCGTTCACGATCTCGGCGGCGGTCAGGTCGCCGGTGGGATCCATGCGCATGTCCAGCGGAGCGTCGGCGGCATAGCTGAAGCCGCGCTCGGGCCGGTCGATCTGCATCGACGAGATGCCGAGGTCGAGCACGAGCGCGTCGGCGCGCAGGCCGGTGGCGGCCAGGTTGCGCAACACCAGCGCGAAGTTGCCGTGGATGAACCGCGTGCCGGCCGACGCCCCGGCCGCGAAGCGCTTGAAGTGCCGCTCGGCCTCGGGGTCGCGGTCGATGGCGATGTAGCAGCCGTGGCCGCGCAGCTGCGGCTCCAACACGGCGGCGTGGCCGCCGGCGCCGAAGGTGCCGTCGACCACGGTGTCACCCGGCTGCAGGTCGAGCAGCTCGGCCACCTCGGATGCGAGGACGGGCACGTGTTCCACTGAGTGGTTACTGCTGTGAGAGACGTTCGGCAACATCCTCCACGCTCCCCTCGGATTCTGCCTGCTGGCGCGTCCAGGCCTCGCCGTCCCACACCTCGAGGTAGTCGCGCGCGCCGGCGACGACGATGTCCTTGTCCAGCTGGGCGTGCTGGAGCAGCGACTGGCTCAGCATCACGCGACCCTGCCCGTCCAGCTCACACTCGTTGGCGCCCCCGTAGAACCAGCGGCTGAGCCGGCGCGACTCCTTGTTGAAGGGGTCGAGCCGCTCCAGGCGTGACTCCACAAAGGAGTCCCAGTTGCCGCGCGGGAATACGAACAGGCAGCCGTCGAAGCCCTTGGTGAGGACCACGCCCTCCGCGAACGCCGCGCGGAGCTTGGCGGGGAGGGTGAGGCGGTTCTTGGCATCAAGTCGTTGAGTGAATTCGCCGAGCAGCAAAGCGTCGATCTCCCATTTCGCCCCACTCTACCCCACTTTGCCCCACGATGTCAATGCGAGAGCAGAACTCCGATAACGCAGTCCGAGATCGCGCCGGTGCCGTTGTCAAACCGGACACGAACCTGTCAAGCGGCGAACAAACATGACTGTTAGCTGCTCGTAAACATCTGCAGATGGCCTTTGTTGGTGTCCATCCAGCCTGGTAGAGTCCGCCCCCATGCCGTCGTGTGCACCAGAACGGCGACGCTCCCGCGTGACCACCGGCGTCCGCCGCACCGGCGCTCTGGTCGTGATTGCGGCCCTTGCCGCAGCCGCCCTGGCGGGGCCCGCCGACGCCAGCAAGATCAGCGATACCCGCGCCCAGGTGCGGGCGATCGAGCAGCAGCTGAACGCGATGGACATCAAGCTCGAGGCCTCGATCCAGGCCTACGACGGCGCCCAGCAGCACCTCACCGACGTCCGCCACCAGATCCAGCAGAACACGATCAAGCTGCGGGTCGCCAAGCACAACCTGAAGGTGTCGCGGGCGCATCTGGCCGTGTTCATGGTCAACGCCTACAAGGGCACCGACGTGAACGACGACCCCGCCGCCTACGTGCTCGGAGCCGGGTCGTTCACCGATCTGATCACGCGCGTCGAGGACGTCCAGCGGATCGGCGCATCGGAGCATGCGCTGCTGCAGCAGGTGACGACGGCCGAGCGCGAGATCTCGACCCGCCAGGCGCAGCTGAAGAGCGAGGAGCGCGACGCCGCCAAGCTGGTCGCCCAGAAGCGGCAGCAGAAGGCGGCCATCGAGGCCGGGCTGCAGCAGCGCCGCGCGCTTCTGTCCAACACCAAGGGCGAGCTCGGCCACCTGCTCCACGAGCGCCAGGTGCGCCAGCAGCAGGCGGCCGCGGCTGCCGCCGCCGCGCTGGCTCAGCAGCAACAGCAGCAGCAGGCGCAGCAGGCACCGCCGCCCTCAAACGGCGGCGGCGGCACCGGCTCATCCGGGGGCGGCTCCTCGGGCGGCGGCGGCAGCTACAACCCGCCCCCGGCCGGCACGCTCGGCCAGCAGGCGGCAGCGATCGCGCAGCAGTATCTGGGCGTGCCCTATGTGTGGGGCGGCGCCAGCCCCTCTGGCTTCGACTGTTCGGGGCTCGTGGTCTACGTGTACGGACGGCTGGGCGTGTCGCTGCCCCACTACACCGTCTCGCTGTGGAGCTCGGGCGCACACGTCTCGCGCGACCAGCTGGCACCGGGCGACCTCGTCTTCTTCTACAGCCTCGGGCACGTCGGCATCTACCTGGGCGGCGGGCTGTTCATCCACGCCCCCCACACCGGCACCGTGGTGCAGATCTCGAGCCTGAACAGCTCCTGGTACTCGTCCGCCTATGACGGAGCCGTACGCATCTCAGGTTAAGACTGCGTAAGGAGTGCGTTCGAGCGGCGTGATCCCCCTATTCATGGGATCGATCACCGGATAAACTGGGTTTGCGATCACCCCATACCGGACAGTCCCAGTAGGGGCGGTATGGAAAGTGGGGTCTTGTGATTGGTGATCGAGCGGACCGTATCTCTTAATCCGACGCCAACCCGAGGAGCGTAGAACCTCAATCGGCGAAGGGCGGGAATACGGACCGAAGCGCGAACGTTTGAACTGACGCGGCGGCCGCTGCCTGTTGGCCTGCCTCAACACAGTGAGCGAGGAGTTGATTCGTATGACTGAGCAGCAGATCATCGAGCCGGAGGCGCGGCTCCTGGTCGAGCTCGGCCAGGAGCGCGGAGTGCTGTACGAGGATGAGCTGGCGGCTCTGGCTCAGGAGATCGACCTGGATACCGACGACATCCAGGCGCTCCGCGATGAGCTGACCGGGCTCGGCATCGAGGTGGTCGATCCGCCCGCTGCGGAGGAGCGTGTCGAGGTGGTCGACGTCGAGATCGCGACCACCAACAGCCTCGATCTGTTCCTGCGCCAGGCGGGCCGTTACCCGCTGCTGACGAAGGATGAAGAGGTGCAGCTGGCCAAGGCCATCGAGAGCGGCGACCTGATCGCGAAGCGGCGCATGATCGAGTCGAACCTGCGGCTGGTCGTGTCGATCGCCAAGCAGTACCGCGGACAGGGCGTGCCCTTCCTCGACCTGATCCAGGAGGGTGTGCTGGGGCTGAACCGTGCGGTCGAGAAGTTCGACTGGCGGCGCGACCTCAAGTTCTCGACCTACGCGACCTGGTGGATCCGCCAGGCGGTGCAGCGGTCGATCGCAAACAGCGGCCGCACCATCCGCCTGCCCGTCCACGTCTCGGACCGGCTGCGCGCGATCGAGCGCTCGCGGCGCTCACTCGAGGCGAGCCTCGGACGCGAGCCGACCGACGAGGAGATCGCGAAGGCGGCCGAGCTGACCGTGGACGCCGTGGCCGAGACCCTCAGCCTGGCCCGAAAGACCGTCTCGATGCACGAGCCGGTGGGCGAGGACGGCGACTCCGAGCTGGGCGACATGATCGCCGACCCGGATGCCGGCAACCCCGAGGAGCTGGCCGAGGCGCAGCTGCGCCACGAGAAGCTGCGCGAGGGGCTGGGCCGTCTCGGCGAGCGCAAGCGCCTGATCCTGGAGCTGCGGTTCGGCCTCGACGGCAACGACCCGCGCAACCTGGAGGAGATCGGCCGCATCGTCGGGCTCACCCGCGAGCGCGTCCGGCAGCTGGAGGCGGAGGCGCTGCGCGAGCTGGCGGCGTCGGCCGACATGCAGCCGCTGCGTGCGGCCTGACCCACAAGCACCAACTCACTCACTGTGCTGCGGCCCTCTCCGGAGGGCCGCGGTTGTTAAGCGCTGTAGCTGATCAGCTCCAGCAGGCTGCCGTCGGGGTCGCGGAAGTAGACGCTGGTACCGATGCCGCGAGCCCCGTCGCGCTGCACCGGGCCGAGCTCGACCGAGACGCCACACGCGGCCAGGTGGGCCACCGCCGCCTCGATCGGGCCGTCCCAGACGAAGCAGATGTCGCTGCTGCCCGCCGGGCTCTCGTGCAGCGGCAGCGGAAAGGCGTCGAAACCGGGCCCGTGCACGTTCAGCTGGCGGTCGCCGAAGCGGTAAGCCACGACCGGGCCGCGCGGCACCACCTCCGCGCCCAGCACGTCGCGGTAGAACGCGTTCGAGCGCTCCCAGTCGCTGACCGTGACGACGGTGTGGTCGAGGTCGACGTTCACAGGGCGTGTGGCACGTGGTGCTTCCAGTCGACGGCGGCGACCCGCGCCGCCACCCGCTCCACCACCGCCCGGTCGACGCCGCTGCGTGCGGCCGCCGCAGCCACGTCGAGGCCCAGCTCCTCCAGGCAGACGATCGCCAGGTCGGCGTCGTGATAGGTGAAGCCAAGCTCGTCCTCGTCGGTCTGGCCGCCCCAGAGGCCGGCGGTCGGGTGCTTGATCAGCACCGCCTCGGGCTGGCCCATCATCTCGGACGCCAGCTTCACCTCGGTCTTGTAGAGATCCCAGATCGGCTCGACGTCGGAGGCGGCGTCGCCGAAGCGGGTGAAGTAGCCGAGGTAGTACTCGCTGCGGTTCTCGGTGCCCAGCACCAGCGCCTCGCGCTCCTGGGCGAGGTCGTAGATGGTGATCATGCGGGCGCGGGCGCTGGCGTTGCCGAACCGCAGCGGCGCGTCGTGGACGGTCGGGCGGGCAGCGGCGATGCCCTCCAGGATCGGCTCGATCGAGACGTTCATGAAGTTGGCGTCGGGCAGCCCGGCGGCGACGGCACAGGCGCGGGCATCGTCGATGTGCACCTGCTCGGTGTGGCGCGAGGGCAGCGTGATGGCGAACACGTTCTCGGGGCCGAGCGCGCGGGCGGCGATCGCGAGCGACAGCGCCGAATCGATGCCGCCGGAGAGGCCGAGCGCGGCACGGCTGCGGCCGGCGCCCTCCACCACCTCGCGCAACCGCCGCACCTTGGCATCCAGGATCGGCGCCAGCTGCTCGCGGCCGCGCAGCAGATGCACGCGGTCGAGCGTGCCGCCGGCCGCCCGGATCTCGCGCAGCGCCCGCTCGCCGTCACCCGGCTCCACGTCGACCGCGGCGATCGCATCGCACAGCACGGTGGTTTCGAAGCCGGCCGCGATCGCGTCGAGCGCCGTGGCGCGGACGCAGTAGTCGGTGGCGAGGCCGGCCACCACCACGTGGGTGACGCCGCGCTCGCGCAGGCGGTCGGCGAGATCGGAGTCGTCGAAGTCGGAGTACTGCTCGCGGGCGGGGTCGCGTCCCTTGTCGTGCACGATGTCGAACGACAGGCCGGCCACCGACCGGTGCAGCTCGGCGCCGAGCGTGCCGGCCACGCAGTGCGGCGGCCAGGGGCCGCCCTGCTCGCGGAACGACATGTGGTTCGCGGGGTGCATGTCGCGCGTCGCGACCAGCGTGCCGGCGCCGGCGGCGGCCTCGGCGATGACGGGTCCCAGCTGGTCGCCGCCGTCGACCCCCAGGGAGCCGCCGGGGCAGAAGTCGTTCTGCACGTCCACCACGATCAGGGCGGTTGTGGATGGGTCGGTCACGAGGAGAGCTCGGTTCGCAGGGCGTCGACGGCCGGTGAGTGCGTGGGCGGCACGGTAGCGGGATCTCGCAGCGCTCGCACGGCCTCCGGCAGCAGCGCCAGCTCGGCGGCAGCGCGGTCGCGGATCGCATCCAGCGACGGCGGGTCGCAGACGCGCCGACCCGCGCGCAGCACAGGCTCGAGCAGCGGCCTCCCGTCAAGCGGCTCATCGACCAGGCCGATCACGTCGCCGGAGGCGGAGCGGAACACCTGGTGGCGGCCGGGCAGGGTGGCCTTGCGGGAAGAGCGCTTCATGACCGGGCGGCCGGCGCTCTCGACCAGCTTGTAGACGCCGCCCAGGGCCGGGTCGTCGCCCCCGGTGACCAGGCGCGTGCCGGCACCGAAGCCGTCGAGCGGCGCGCCGGCTCCGACCAGCTCGGCGATGCGGTACTCGTCGAGGTCGCCGGAGCAGACGATCTGGGTGGCCGTCAGGCCGGCGGCGTCAAGCACGGCGCGCACCTGGCGCGAGAGCGCATCGAGGTCGCCGGAGTCGAGGCGCACGGCGAAGGGGGTGACGCCGGTCAGCTGCGCGGCCTCGGCGGCGATGCGGGCGCCTGAGATGGTCTCGTAGGTATCGATCAGGAGCGTGGGCCGGGACGGCTGGTCACGCAGGAACGCGCAGAAGGCGTCCAGCTCAGTGGGGAACCCCATCACGTAGGAGTGGGCCATGGTGCCGGTGGTGGGGATGCCCCACTGCATGCCGGCGGCGACGGTGGCGGTGGCGACGGCGCCGCCGATGTAGGCGCAGCGGGCGGCGAGCACTCCGGCCTCGCCGCCGTGAGCGCGGCGGAAGCCGAAGTCGAAGACAGGACGGCCGCCGGCGGCCTGCACGATGCGGGCGGCCTTGGTGGCGATCAGGGTCTGGAAGTTGACCTGGTTGAGGAGGTAGGACTCGACCAGCTGGCAGACGAGGCGCGGGCCCTCGATGCGGAGCAGCGGCTCGGTGGCGTGGGCGACGGTGCCCTCACCCATAGCGTCGAGGTCACCGTCGAAGCGGAGACCGCGGAGCTCGTCCAGCAGCGGCGCCGAGCAGGTGCCGGAGCGGTCGAGGTAGTCGAGCGAGCTGTCATCGAAGTGGAGGTCGCGGAGGTAGCGCTCGGCGGTCTCGAGGCCGGCCGCGACCAGGTAGCCGCGGTCGTGGGGCAGCTCGCGGACGAACAGCTCGAAGGCGACACGGTCGGAGGCCGTGCCCTGCGCCAGGTAGGAGGCGGCCATGGTCAGCTGGTAGCGGTCGGTCAGCAGCTCGGATGGCGGGCAGAGCGTCATGTGGCGCGCCGGTAGCGGGCGCTCTCGGCCAGGATCCGTGGCTCACGCTCGGCGAAGCGATAGATGGTGGCGGGGCGGCCGCCGGTGGGGCGCTCGCCGGCCTCGGCGAGTACGCCCCACCCCAGCGCTATCCGGCGGAAGTTGTTGGGCTCGAAGGCACGGCCGATGCCGGCCTCGTAGACGTGGCGCAGCTCGGTCATGGTGAACCGCTCGGGCAGCATGCTCCAGGCGACGTTCTGGTACTCGAGCTTATAGGCCAGCCGGCGGCGCGCGTACTGCAGGATACGGTCGTGGTCGAAGGCCAGCACCGGGCCGCGGTCGATCTCGGCCAGCAGCTCCTCGAGCGGGCGCCAGGCCGCCTCGCGGGCGTCCGACCCGGGACGCAGCGAGACGCGGCCGCCGTCCACCAGGGCCAGATAGCAGCAGGAGATGACGCGGCCGCGGGGGTCGCGGTCCTGCTCCGAGAAGGTGGCCAGCTGCTCCATGAACACGTCCGAGACGCCGGTCTCCTCGCGCAGCTCGCGCTCGGCCGCCTGCTCGAGCGTCTCGTCCGGGTGCAGGCCGCCGCCCGGCAGCGCCCAGTAGCTCTCGTAGGGCTCATACCGGCGGCGCACGAGCAGCACCTGCATGGCGCCTTCGAGAAAGGCGAACGCTGCCACGTCGGCGGCCACCTTCGGATGTGCTGGGTCGCTGACCACTTATAGACCTCGTGACGATATTAGCAACTCGAGCACCGATCTGCCCGCCCTGCAACACCCACGCCTGGCACCGTTGTTGCACGAATTCCGTTAGCAAAACGGCCTCGTCTCTACGAAATTCGTAGAATTCTGCCCAGTGTTCTACGAAATTCGTAGTTTGGACCGCAACACCGGTGCCAGGCGCCGGTGTTGCGCCGGAGGCGCTACCGCGAGGGAGAGATCAGGATCGTGCGGGTCGACGTGTAGAACTCGCGGGCGGCCCGGCCCTGCTCACGCGGCCCGAAGCCGGAGGCCTTCTCGCCGCCGAACGGCACGTGAAAGTCGACGCCGGAGGTGGGCTGGTTGATGCGGACGAGGCCGGTGTCTAGGTCGCGGGCGAGCTCCAGGGCGCGATCGAGGTCGCAGGTGTAGACGCCGGTGGAAAGGCCGTAGCGCACGCCTCGCGCGATCTCGGCAGCTGCGCTGCTGTCGGGCGCCCCGAGCAGCGCGCAGACCGGGGCGAACACCTCCTGCTGGGCGACCTCGGCGCCCGGGTCGTCGGTCTCGATCAGGGTCGGCTGCAGGTAGTTCCCGAGGGCGTCCACGGCATCTCCGCCGGTGACGATACGGCCGCCCGCATCCTTGGCCCGCCCGATCGCACCCAGCGCGCGCTCGCGCGCGGCCGGCGTGATTAGCGGCCCCACCTGGCAGCCGGGATCCTCCGGGCCTTCGACCACCATCCGCCCGATCGCATCGACCAACGCGTCTCGCATGTCCGACAGCACGGGCTGCTCGCAGATCACCCGGCCGGTGGCCGTGCACTTCTGGCCGGCGTAGCCCATCGCCGCCGACGCGATCATGCCGGCTGCCGCCTCGACGTCGGCGTCCGCCAGCACCACAGCCGCGTTCTGGCCGCCCATCTCGCACTGCGCTGACGCGCCCCGCTCCGCCAGCGCCACCGCCACCCCGCGGCCGACCGCCTCCGACCCGGTGAACGAGACCGCCGCGACGCCCGGATGCGCCACCAGCGCCGAGCCCGCCTCGCCCGCGCCCTGCGTCAGCTCGACGGCGCCCTCGGGCAGCGCGTCTCGCAGCAGCTCGAACACCGCCGCCGCGCACGCGGGCGCGTGCTCGCTCGGCTTCCATACGCAGACGTTGCCGTACGCCAGCGCCGGCGCCAGCTTCCACAGCGGGATCGCCACTGGGAAGTTCCAGGGCGTGATCAGCCCCACCACCCCCCGCGGCTCCCGCCGTGTCAGCAGCAGCGAACGCCCGTCCGCGGGCGGGAAGGACTCGCCGTCCGGATCGAGCGCCACCTGCGCGTAGAACCGCAGGATCGCGACCGCGCGCGCCAGCTCGCCGCGCGCCTCCGTAATCGGCTTTCCGACCTCACGCACGACCAGTGCCGCCAGCTCCTGCGATCGCGCCTCCAGCGCGTCGGCGACCGCCGCCAGGCCGGCCCCGCGCGCGGCTGCCGGCGTGCGCGCGTACCCGCGGGCGGCCGCCGCCGCACGCTCCACCGCCCGGTCGACCTCGATCCCGCCGGCCGGCATCACGGTCGTCACCACGTCGTCGGGCGACGCCGGGTTGACGCTGATGATCTCGGCCGACGTGGCGGACATCGGGCGGCCGCTGCTACTTCGAGACGTGGACCACGAAGGCCAGCAGCAATAGCAGCACCGCAACCATCAGCAGCACCCACCAGCGAGACAATGACTCGTTCACGCGCTCCCTCTCGTCGTCCACAAACGGCTCAGGAGCGCAGTTTACAAACCTCGGCGGCCCACCGGGCCGCGACCACCCGCTACGGGCAGACGCAGCTCCGATCAGCCGGCCGGCGGTGACCCTCGTGATGACGCGGTGCCCGCCGCGGATAGACGAGGTGGCGGCGCCCGTGTCCCGAGACGGCCTGCGCCAGATCCACCGCCATGCCCTCCAACGGGGTGTGGAAGCGCACCAGAGCACACGCGGCGACCAGCACCAGCAGCACCAGCGCCAGGTACTCGACCGTCGATTGACCCCGCTGCATGC